>JANPCZ010000180.1:0-33506 GCA_031431215.1 Myxococcales bacterium | reverse complement strand
CGCCAGGGGTTCCAGGCATCTTGGCTGACCCGCCGGGGCTGTCAAATTTGACGAAAACGTAAGTTGGATGACAGTCGGTTCCGTAGCGAAGTGAGCTAACCATGCTTGACGAAAGGATTCTTATGGTGGATAAACGGCGGTCAACGAGTAAGGGGTCGAGGAGCTAAAGGTAATGGATAACAAGCTGTTCGAGCTTGACGCAAAGATGGAAGCGCTCCGCCAGCAAACGGCGACCTTCCCCGAGCGCATCACTCAGGATTATCGAAACAAGCTGGACGTGTCGTGGATCTTCCACGACCACGCACTGGAGGGAGTGGTGCTGTCGCATCCCGAGCTCAAGGCCGCGGTCGATAGCCGGATCATCAGCGATGTCACGCTGATCCCCATGTACGAAGAAGTTCGCTGCTTCAAGGCGGCGGTCGATTTCATCCGCGAGGCGGCCACCAGCAAGCGGCCGCCCGAGGTCGACCTGGAGCTGGTCAAGAAGCTCTACGGCATCCTCACCCCCGACCAGATCGCCAAGGGGTGCCCGTACCGGCGGGAGAACCCGCTGCACCGGCTCTACTATCACGAGATCGCGCCGCCCGAGAAGATCGGCTACAAGATGCGCAAGATCGCGGAATGGTTGGAGTCGGGCGAGTTCAAGCATTCTCACCCGGTGGTGCAGGGATCAAGGCTGCAGTGGAAGCTGTTGTCGGCGTACCCGTGGACCAAGAACTCGGGCAAGGTCGCGCGTCTACTGACGAACTTCATCCTTATCCGCGAGCGCTTCTTGCCCGCCGTGGTGCACTCGATCGAGCGGCAGCGCTACTACGAGGTGCTGCGCCACGAGGGCGACGGCCTGACCTCCCTGGTGCTGGAGTCGTTGCAGAACAGCATCGAGACCAGCGGCAAATTCCTGGACGAGATCCGCGGCCTGAAGATCAAGCGCGCCAGCTGACGCTAGCGCTAGCGAGCCAGACTGCTTCTGCGGGCGATGTCGGCCTGGCCTGGGGTCAGGTGGCGGGCGCTGGGGCCGGCGGCCCAGAACATCAGGTTGCCGGCGTCGAAAGCCCTGCACTCGCGGGCGGTCAGAGTCTCGTCGCCGTTGACGTCAGCGGGTCGCGGGCACGCGGGTGAATCGTCGATCTGATCGTGCAGCGGTTGGCGCCCGGCACCCTTCTGCGTTTCCAGGAACACGCCCTCGGTGGTGTGGAAGAGTCCAAGCGCGTGGCCTATCTCGTGGGCCATGACCTGACCTGCGCGAGCCGGATCTTGCTCGACCAGCGACGCGTTGACGACGATGCCCGACCGTACGGTGCCGCGCACGGGCGGGACCGGGATGCCGCCCGACAGCGCCCAGATGCCTAGCCCAGGCCCAGCGGCAATGTCGGCCACAAAGAACAGGCACAGGCCCGGGCCGTCCGGCACTTCATTCGAAAGCTTGAACAACGCGCCCACTTGCGGCGTGTCGCTGCCGCGGGCCGGATCGACGGCTATGCGCTCCATGGCTGTGCCGTTGGCGCCCGCCAGACGCGTCCGCGATGCGACCTTCACGTCGATGCCGGCCTCGCGCCAGATTTCGGTCACGACAGCGATGGCCGCCGCCAGATGGGCGCCCGCTTTCGGCGACGCACCCACGAACACCAGGTGCAGCGGCAGTTCCTGCACCTCGGGCGCCGCGCTGTCCCGGCCCGAGCGCTTGGTCCAGGCCGAGATGGTCAGGCCCTGGTTGATGGCGGCGCCTGTGGCGGCCACGCCATCGACGCCCACGGCCCGCACGCGGTAGTTGCCCGCCAGCGGTAGCGACGCGGTGGCCGACGGGATCACGCTGGCGGCCACGCCGATGCCCGACAGCGTCCGGTTGGGCGAATGCTCGGACGACAGCGGATCCACCAGTTGTTGGTCGTGATCGTCGCGCACTCCGAGTGCAAGCCGTGATTCTCCCAGGCCGCTGACCATGATCGTCATCGACACCGTGTCAGCGGGCAAAAGCATGTGCTCGGACAGCCACTCTTCGAGCGCCAGCCCGTCGGCGCCGACACCGACGTCCCACACCCGCGGCCCCTCCAGAATCGATCCAGTCGTCGTCGGCGCGTCGCCGTCGCAGCCGGCCACGATCAGCGCCGCGGCCACCGCCAGCAGCGCGGCCCGCAAGTGGCTCACGGCTTTCCGGTCAGATCGGCGTCGACCTTGATCGCGTCGCCGTCGAGATGCAGCCGCACACGTCCGCCCCGGCTGTCCGCGAAGGCGTCGAAGGCCGCGTCCTCGATGTGACGGGTCAGCACCGCGGCCAGCCCTCGCGCGCCGGTTTCGCGCCGCAGAGTCTCGTCGATGATCCGGGCCAGCACCGGCTCCTCGACCACCAGCTCGAAGCCCTCGTCCTCGAATTCACGCGTCAGGCGATCGAGCACGTTGGTGCGCAGGATCTCCATCAACGTGACGGCATCGAGCGCCTCGAACGGCACGAAGCGATTGAAGCGGGCGAGCAGCTCGGGCAGGAAACCGTAGGCCTGGAAGTTGGCGACCTGCTCGACCTCCTCGGCGGTGAAGCTGAGCGCGATCGCGTCGGGCGAACCCGTGCCGGGCGCACGCGCGCGGCCAAAGCCAAGGTGATCGCCTGCGCTGCGCCGCCGCGCCACCTGGTGGAAGCCCGAGAACGCGCCGGCCGCGACGAAGGCCACGTCGGCGGTCGACATCACGACGCTGTCGCCGTAACTGGAGTGCGTCAGCTCCAGCGGCACCAGCACCTCGGACGATTCGAGCATCTTGAGCAGTTCGCGCTGAACACCCACGCCGGTGACGTCCTTGGTGGTGCCGGCGCCGGCGAAGATGGCGTTGTTCTGGCCCGAGGCGATCTTGTCGAACTCGTCCAGACACACGATGCCTACCGACGCCAGCAGCGGGTTGTCGTCGGCGGCGTGCAGCAGTCGGGTCAGAATCGTGCTGGGGTCCTGGCCGACGTAGCCGGTTTCGGAATAGGTCGTGATGTCGATGATGACGGTCGGCAGGCGCAGGATCTGCTGGAACAGCAACTCGACCAGATGCGTCTTGCCGCAACCCGTGGGACCGATGAGCAGCGTGTTCGACTTGGTCAGCAGCTGGTCGCGCTTGGCGCCGTCCAGGTAGATGCGCTTGACCCGCCTGACGTGGCGGTAGGCCATCAGCGACACGGCGCGCCGAGCCTCGTTCTGGCCGCGGTAACCGAGTTCTTCGAGGCGGGCGAAGATGACCTTGGGCGAATAGACCGGCAGGTCCCGCACGAACTTGATGAAATGCTCGAGCCCGGATTTCCGGTACTTCTTGAGCGGCTCCACTGCCGCCAAGGGTAGCACCGGCCCCCGAGCGCCCAAAGCCGTACGGCGGCACGTTGAAAAAACTGGATTGACGATCGGCGTGGTGGCTGGGAGACTCCGTCGCCCCGCGGCGGCGCGGGCAGGAGAAAAAAGCCCATGTCCGAGTCGATGTCATCCGAGTACTTGTTCACTTCAGAGAGCGTCACCGAAGGCCACCCCGACAAGTTGTGCGATCAGGTTTCCGACGGAATCCTGGACGCCATCATCAAGGATGACCCGACTTGCCGCGTGGCCTGCGAGTCGCTCAGCAAGACCGGATTCGTCCTGCTGGCAGGTGAGATCACCACCAACACGCAGGTCGACTACCCGGCCATCGTGCGCCAGGTGGTCAAGGACATCGGCTACAACCACACCGACGCCGGCTTCGACTACCAGACCTGCGGCGTGATGGTCGCGGTCGAGCGGCAGTCACCTGACATCGCGCAGGGCGTGGACGGCAAGGGCGTCTACACGCGCGACGATCAAGGCGCCGGCGACCAGGGCATGATGTTCGGCTACGCCAGCGACGAGACGCCCGAGCTGATGCCGTTGCCGATCATGCTCGCTCACAAGCTGACCAAGCGGCTGGCCGACGTGCGCAAGAAACGCATCGTCGACTTCCTGCGGCCCGACGGCAAGAGCCAGGTCACCATCCGCTACGGCAGCGACAACCGGCCGGTCGGCATTGACACCGTGGTCGTGTCCACCCAGCACACCGAGGCGGTCAAGTACAAGACCCTGCAGGAAGCGGTGATGGAGGAGGTGGTGCGGCCGGTGCTGCCGGCGAAGATGGTGACGCCCAAGATCAAGTACTTCATCAACCCCACCGGGCGCTTCGTGGTCGGAGGGCCCATGGGCGATTCCGGGCTGACCGGGCGCAAGATCATCGTCGACACCTACGGCGGCATGGGCCGGCACGGTGGCGGCGCGTTCTCGGGCAAGGATCCGTCGAAGGTCGACCGGAGTGCGTGCTACTACGCGCGCTACATCGCCAAGAACGTGGTGGCGGCCGGCCTGGCCCGGCGTTGCGAGGTGCAGCTGGCGTACGCCATCGGCGTGGCGGAACCGGTGTCGCTGCTGGTGCAGACCTTCGGCACCAGTGCGTTGCCGGAGCAAAAGATCTCGGCAATCGTCCGCGCGCAGTTCGACGCGCGGCCGTCAGTATTGATCCGCGAGCTGGATTTACGCCGGCCCATCTACCGCAAGACTGCCGCGTACGGCCACTTCGGCCGCAACGAGCCCGAGTTCACCTGGGAGCGCACCGACAGAGCCGCGGCTCTCAAGGACGCCGCCGCGCGCCCATCAGCCACCGTGGCCCGGACCGCCAACGGCAACGGCCATCGCAACGGCAACGGTGCCGCCAGCAAGGCCAAGCCCGTGGGCAAGAAGCGACCCGCCGCCACCACGCGCGTCTGACCGCGGGTCCGCCACCAAATCAATTTTCCTGATCCGGATCGTCTGGGTCGGGACCTGCGGGCCCTGTCGTGGGCCGGGCGGCAACCGGCGCCGGGCCAACCCCCGGCCGGTGGACACGCGCGGGATCGGACTCGTCGTCCTCGGCGTCAAGCGCCTCGTCGCCCACCTCCAGATCGGAAGCGGGCTCGACCTCGTCGCCGGGGATGGGTCCTTCGGCGCCGCGCACATAGCGCATCATCGCGTTGACCGCAGTGACCTGCGCGTGGCGAACCATCGCCAGGCGACGGCCGCGCAGGCCATCGCACAGGATGGAAAACACCAGGATGTCCGAGCCGTCGCCGACGAAGCCGGACAGGCAAGACTTGCCGCGCAGAGTGCCGGTCTTGGCGCGTACACGTTCGGCGGCTGGCGAGCCACGAAAACGATTTCTGGTGGTGCCGTCGACCCCGCCCACCGACAAGGACTGCATGATCTCGGGACCGACTCGCGGATCCAGGTAAAGCCGCCGCAGCAGATCAGCCATCGCATCGACAGTGATGCGGTTGGCGTGGCCCAGGCCCGAGCCGTTGGTCGGTAGGTACGCCGACGGCGCCAGCCCAAGCTCCGTGATCGCCTCGCGCAGGGCACGCACGCCCTTGGTACCGCTGGCGGCACCACCGTACAGCTCGGCCCCAACAGTCTCCAGCAGCCGCTCGGCGTACTCGTTGTCGGAGTCCTTGTTGATGTGGCGCACGAGCACACCCAGCTCGTCTGATTGGCTGACAGCCAGCACGATGGGCGCGCTACCTGCGGCGTTCTCGCCACCGGCTACCGCGTGCGACTTCGCGCCGACCACGCCCGGAGGTCCGCGCACCTCGACACCAGCGTCAATCAGGGCCGCTCGGAACAACAAGGCCGCGTAAAGCAGGGGCGCAGGTGGAACGCGCCTTAGCACCACACCGGGGTGCCGCTCGGCGATGCGCCCGGACACCGTGACCACAAGTCTGCCGGCTACGGTGGCAAGCGAAGCGGTCACACGACTGCGGCCCTGGGCGCGGGTCACAACCAGATTGCGAACCAGGAAAGCGTCCGACGCCGGCCGCAAGCTGACCTCGGCTGGTGCGCCGGGCCTGTCGCCGGGGCGGACGCGGATGATCACCGCCGCGCGGCTCACGCGCACGGGCGGGCGCTCGTCGGGCCCGCTTTCGTCCGAGCCGATGCGTTTCGGATCGGCCAGCACCGCGCCCTCCACCCGGGTGACACCGCGACTTTGCAGCATGTCGGCCAGCGCCGTCAGTTGATCGGCCCGCAGCGAAGGATCGCCGCTGCCGCGCAGGTGCAGGTCACCTGCGATGACACCACTGGCATCGGGCGGTGGCGCGAAAACCTCGGTGCGAAACCGCCAGTTGTGGCCCAGCCGCATGAGCGCAGTCGTGGTCGCGAGCACCTTCTGGTTCGACGCGGGATCCATCAGCACGCCCTGGCGTCGGCTGTAGAAAGTCCGGCCGCTGCCGGCTTCGCGCACGGTGACAGCGGCACGTACCCGCCCCAGCACGGGCCCGTGTACCAGGCTCGACAGTGCTTCTTGCATGCGCAGGATGCGCTCACGATCAGGATCGCTCGCGTCGGGCAGCGGCGTGTCGTCGACCACCCGCGCCTTGGGTTTCGCAACGATCGATTTGGCCACGGCGGGCATCCCCACCGCGACCGCCGTCGTGGGCACGGCCAGGATGAGGACAAGCGTGCGAATCTTCATGGCTACCGATTCACTTGCCCGCACAGCGAAAGCCCAGATCGCCGTCGCGGTGGTCGGGAGCCCAGGCGTTGCGGTTAGCGGCGCGCGGCTCGACGAAGTAGCTGCAGCACGAGCCGCCGCGTACCACGCGCCGGGCGACGTCGAGATCGTAGCTGTCCTCCACCCATTCCCAGACGTTGCCGGCGAGATCCTGGGCACCATACCGGCTGGCGCCGGCTGGATAGCGTCCCACGGCGACCGGGCGACCGGGGTTCTCGCCGCTGCACGGGCCCTCGCCGTCGAAGTTGCCCCAGTTGGCGTGCGCGCAGTCGAGTGAATTGCCCCAGGGAAATTCACGCCCGTCGTCAGCGCGGGCCGACTTCTCCCACTCGGCCTCGGTCGGCAAGCGGCCACCGGCGAAGGCACAGAAGCGGCGTGCCTCGGACCAGGTCACCTGGGTCACCGGCAAGAGCGGCTCGACGGTCAGATCGATAACCAGGGCGGGGCAACGGGCGGCGGCCACGCACGCCGCGTACATCGCGCGGGTGACCTCGGTACGATCGATCTTGAACGCGGGCAGACGCTTGTTTTGCACCGGACGCTCGTCGTCAGCGCGGGTCGAGCCCATCACGAACTCGCCGGCGGGCACCACGACCCGATCGGCGCGCGGCTTCTTACCGCCCGAGGCGGGTGCGGCTGCCAGGATTAGCGCGACCATCAGCACATCCCGCATTAGACGCGCCTCCGGGCCGCCGTAGTCTGCGCAGCGCGATCCGGGCGAGCGGCGCGCGCGTTGGATTTACGGGCGCGGCGGGCCCTGACCAGCAGCAGCTTGTCGGCGCGCGACAGCTTCTTCACCGCGGCCTCGCGCCGCAACGCCGCGGACTGGGAGCGCGCCGGCTCGACATGGACCAGCCGCACCGGACGCCGACTGCGGGTGTAGCGCGCGCCGCGACCGGCGTTGTGTACCCCCAGGCGCGCCGACACGTCGGTGCTGATGCCGGTGTACAGCGATCCGTCCCGGCAGCGAACCACATAGACAAACCAGGCAGCCATCCCACTCTTGATGATGACGGGCCGACCGGGCGCGTGCAATTTCATGGCGGCAGATCAGGCGGAATCCCCCTTGCCCTACCGCTGCCAGGAGCGCCGCGACGCTCGCAACCCGATGCGGACGAACCACCGGCGCGTTCGATCCTCCGCTGACTGGCCTTGTGGGCACCACAGCCGATGACCTACTCTCGCCGGGTGCCGTTGCCGACCACGCTGATTCCGCGGGATATGCCGTGAAGGGCGTGCTCTCCGCCCTGGGGGCGCGCTTCGATCGCCTGCCACCCGGTGTCCGGCGCGCCCTGCCCGGCGCGCTCGTCGCCTTCATCCTTCTCGCCGTCTTCGGGTACTCGTTCGCCTACCGGATGAAGCACCTCTTCAATCCGCTGAATCTCGCCGACGATGCCCGACAGCAGATCGTCCCCTTTTATCGGAACTTTGACCCAGGCACGTTCCTGAACGACCTGTGCGGGGACTACTTCCTTTCGCCGATGCCTATCGGCTTCCTGTCGATCTATGCCCCCCTCTCGAAAGTCTTCGACCCCGCGGTGCTCAGCAAGATCGTCCCGACCCTGCTCCTCATCCCTCTCCTTTGGGGCCTCGCAGTGGCGGCCAAGCGGCTCGCCGGCCTGCCCGGCATGCTTGTGACTCTCTTCCTCGCGCTGTCATGTTCGCTCTACGTCGAGCGCATGAGCGGTGGACTCGCCCGCTCGTTCGGCTATCCCATCCTGGCCCTCGCGATTGCGGCGCTCGTGACCGGGAGGATTCGCCTCCTATGCGTCTTTATATGCCTTGGAGCCGCCTTTTATCCCACGATCATCGTGCCGGCCGGCCTCGCGCTTGGCATCCTGCTCTTCTTCTATCCGGCGGCCGATCGAGGCGAAGCCCGAGACTGGAGGTTCCGTCGCCGCGCCGCGATGGTGGCTGGCACCGCCCTGATCGCAGCACTTATCGTGCTGCCGAGCGTGCTCTCCAGCAGAAAGTACGGCCGCTCGCTGGCTCCGATCGACGTCGTCGAGTATCCGGAGATCGGTCTCGGGGGGCGCTACGACCCCAACGATCGCATCCCGTTCCCGACGTTCTCCGCCGGAGTTCCCGAGCAGGCTCGGCGGGCGCTCAAGGGCGAAGGACCGCCGCTCTTCCGGAGACTCAACGCCTGGGCGACGTACGAATCGCCCGCCTCGGGCATCCCACGAAAGGACATGATCCTCGACGCGGTCCTCGGGCTGATAGCGTTGGGCAGCTTCTTTCTGCTCAAAAAGGACGAAGCCACGCGCCGCCTCTTCGCACTCGCGCTCGCCTCAGGGGTCGCCTATTACCTGGCGTGCATCCTCGCACCTCTGCTCTATCTTCCATTCCGGTACATCTCCTATCCGGTGCCGGAGATCGTCATGGTCCTCTTGCCAGCCGCCGGAGCGGCGCTTGGCCGTGAGGTGCGCGACCGGTGGCGGCTCGCCGATCCACGAGCCCTCGCGGGGCCTCTGGGCGCGCTTGTGCTGTCCGCGCTCTGCGTCCTGCCGTTCGGGAGCCGCCTCGATTCGATGACGGGCGTCTTGAGCGTCAGCCCGAAGGCGCAGATCTATCGCTTCCTCGCAGGACTGCCCAAAGACATCCTCGTCGCTGGCTGGCCGAGAGGCGTCATGGACAACGTGCCCTATCTGGCGCGCCGGCAAGCGCTCATCACGTACGAGTGCCACCAGGCCTTTCACAAGAACTACGCCGACGAGGCCCGCCGCCGGACCAAGGCGCTGATCGCCGCCTATTTTGCGCCCGATCCGGCGCCCCTCCTCCGTCTTCGGGATGAGCTCGGCGTGACCCACCTGGTCGTCGACCGCGACCACTTCGCGAACCTCCCCACATACTTCAAGCCCTTCGACGACGATCTCCGCCGCGCCGAGCAGCAGGCGGCCGGTAAGGGCTTTGAAGTGCTGCGCCAGATCGAGGTGGCGCAGGTGTTCACCGACGGGACTCTGGCCGTGCTCGACCTGCGCCGGCTTGACCCTGCGCGGGGCGCTGCCAAGTGATAAGGCCCGAGCGATCTCGGGCATGTCGGTCATGAGGGTCGATCCGACCCGGCTAAAGGCGATGGTTTTCGACGTAGACGGGACGCTCTATGCCCAGGCCGGCCTGCGCCGGGCCATGTTCCTGCAATTGCTTCGCGCCCACCTGGTGCGCCCCTGGCAGGGCTTGCGCACCTTCCGCATCCTGGCCGCCTACCGCAGGGCCCAGGAGCATCTGCGCGAGACTCCGGTGCAGGGAGATCTGGCCGGCGCCCAGCTCCAGCTCGCCTGCCGGCAGACCGGGGCACCCGAAGCGCTGGTGCGATCGCTGGTGGCACGCTGGATGGAGGCGGCCCCCTTGCCCTTGCTACCCCGTTTCATGGACCCGGCTCTGCCCGCGCTGTTGCAGGCGGCCCGGCAGCGCGGGGTGCGCCTGGGCGTGTTCTCCGACTACCCGGCCACCGAGAAGCTGGCGGCGCTGGGCCTCGCGGAATTCTTCGAGGTGGTCCTCACCGCGCAAGATCCCGGCGTCAATCGCTTCAAGCCCGATCCCAGGGGTCTGCGCGAGGCCCTGCGCCGGCTGCACGCCGAGGGCGCCGAGGCGCTCTACGTCGGCGATCGGGCCAAAATCGACGCCGCCGCGGCCCAGGCCGCCGGAGTCCCCTGCGTTATCCTCAATTCCCGAAGGAATGGCGGCGCCTCGCAATCGTTCGACGAGGTGACCGGCTACGCCGAGCTTCACACCCTGCTGTTCCCAGAAACCAATTAGGCCATTCATGACCAACGACCTCGATCGAACCGAAGCCGCTCCCGTCATCGCCACGCGCCCCACCCTGCGCGGTCACGTGGCCATCTGCCGGATCGACCACTGGTTCAAGAACGTCTTCGTCTTGCCCGGCATCGTGGCCGCCATCGGGATGGAGCGCGTGCCCCTGGATGCCGGTCTCTTCAAGCGCATCGGGCTGGGCTTCATCTCGGTGTGCCTGGTGGCTTCCAGCAACTATGTCATCAACGAGGTGCTCGACGCCCCGTCCGACCGGGCCCACCCGGTCAAGCATTCCCGGCCGGTCCCCTCGGGCCAGGTCAGCATCCCGCTGGCCTACGCGCAGTGGCTATTGCTGATGGTGGTGGGGGTGGGCGTCGGACTCCTCATCTCGGTCCCCTTCACCGTCACCGTCGCAGTGTTGTGGGTGATGGGCTGCATCTACAACATCCCTCCGGTGCGCAGCAAGGACCTGCCCTACGTCGACGTGCTGTCGGAGTCGGTCAACAACCCCCTGCGCATGCTGGCCGGGTGGTTCATAGTGGGTAACAACTCTATTGCGCCCGGCTCGCTGCTGCTGAGCTACTGGATGATCGGTTGCTACTTCATGGCCATGAAGCGCTACGCCGAGTTCCGCGACATTGGCGATCAGGCGCGCGCCGCCGCCTACCGCAAGTCGTTCGCCTATTACACCGAGCAAAGGCTGCTCATCTCGATCATGTTCTACGGCTCGTCAGCCATGCTGTTCCTGGGCGCCTTCGTGATGCGCTACCGGCTTGAGCTCATTCTGGCTTTCCCACTGGTCGCGCTGGTGATGGCCATCTATCTGGCGCTGGCCTTCAAGCCGAACAGCGCCGTGCAAAGGCCCGAGGGCCTGTACCGCGAGCCGGCCCTGATGGCGGCGGTGGTGGGCTGCGCGCTGCTCGCCGGGGTCCTGCTGCTGGTGGACATCCCCGCCCTGCCGCGCCTGTTCACGCCCACCGCCCCGACCCAGAGCCAGGTGACCCGGCCCTGAGGCGATGCCCTACCGGGCTCGGTCACGCGGGCGGGTTTTTCACTGCCCACTTTCCCGCCTTCTTGAGTCTTCCCCCCCAAATGGCTCGGCGTTTCAGGCATGCTCTGGCTCAATGACCCACCCTATCTCTTGCCGTCTCCCCCAGTCTGCCCGTCGGAGGCACGTCGTCATGAAGACATCAGGGCTGGTGGCTCGGGTCCTGGCGGTTTGGGCCGTGACCGTCAGTTCTGGTGAGTCGATTGCCGCAACCGGGACTTGGTCCGACTTTGGTCCCGTCATGACGCACAATCAACCTTCGACCACGGGTGGGAATCCAACAATCGTGGTCGATGCCGGGTACATTTATGTGAGTGATCGAGTAGGGGTCAATAAGATGTCCATGTCCACGCCGACGTCGTGGACTTATTTGATCAATGGCGCGTCGAACAATCGGATTAAAGAGTTGGCGATCAATGCCGTCGGCAATCCGGTGGTTGGCGACATTAGCAAAGGTATCGGCGTTTGGAATGGGTCGGCATTCACTGCGTCCGTTTTGAATCCTCCAGTAGGAAGTTGGCAGGCGGTCGGAGGAATCGCGGTCGATCCCGTGACCGGATATATCTATACAGCCGGTAATTTCACCGTCTACAGGTCAGTAGACAACGGGTTCAATTTCAGCCAGATCTCTGATCTCACGGCGGTGGCCGGGACAGGAGCAGGATGGATATACGCCGCGTTCATTTCGCCTTGGCGAGAGTTGCTCATGGGCGGTGAAACCGACGCGATTTACAGCTCTCTCGACGGCGGCATGACGTGGTCATCGCTGCCAAAGTTTGTGAAGGCGGGGAATCGCTACGCGGTGTCTCCAACGAAAGATGGGGAACTTCTGATCTCCACCGCATTCAGCGACTCTGGTGACGACTTCTTCATGAAGTACACGTCTGATGGTGCCTTGGTTCGTGCAACGACCGGGTTGCCGGCGTACTTGTTGAACGATCAGCAGAGCGCAGCGATTCATATGGCCTATCTAGACTCCGGTGAAAATTTCATCGTAGGGAAGTATCGAACTGACACGGCGGTGCATCTTCTGAAATGGGACGCTCAATCGTGGACGAACATAGAGGCCCTGCCGAACGGACCCGGGGCTGCACTGCTCTTGGGTTCAATTGGGACCGATGGGTCGAATCTCTATGTGAGCACCACGTCCGGGCAACTGAAGAAGTGGACGCCCGCGGCCAAGTTGCCGTTCCAGGTCAGCGCTGGTGTCAATCAGTCAGTATCTATGGCCAGCGGGGCATCGTTGAATGGGACGGTTAATCCCGCCGGAAATTACACCTATCGCTGGACAGCGCGGGGGAAAGCGGTCTCGTTTGCTGACGCTTCGGCGCTGGTGACGACGGCGACCTTCTCGCAGCCGGGCGACTACGCTGTGAATATCAGGGCCACGAACAGTGGTGGTGTTACCGCCGGGTCAACCATTTTGATTCACGTTGGTGGTTCTGGTCCTGTTGCACCGACGATCGCCAGCGTCAGGCCGACCGCGACGGGCACGGTCGGTGTGGCATATACCTTCCAGGTGGTAGCGATGGGATCACCTGCGCCAACGCTCGCGGCAACGGGACTTCCCGCGCTCGGCCTGACGTTCAGCTCATCGGGTTTGGTGAGCGGCACACCCTCGGCGGCGGGCACGATATCGGGCACGATCACGGCGAGCAACGGCACGCTGCCGAACGCCACACAGGCGTATGCGATCGCGGTTAGCCCACCTATGACTGGTGCGGGCGGGATGGGCAGCGGGGGCGTGACCGGCTCGGGTGGAATGGTCGGCACCGGGGGCGCGACCGGCTTGGGTGGACGCGCCGGTGGCTCTGGCGGCTCGGGGGGAATGGTGGGTACCGGCGGCTCGGGCGGAATGGTCGGCTCGGGCGGAATGGTCGCCGCTGGCGGCGCGACCGGCTCGGGTGGAATGGTCGGTCCTGGTGGAACGGCCGACGGCGGCGTCTCGATCGGGGGTGGCTCCATGGCCGGTGGGCCCGGCGGCAAAGGTGCGCCCCTTGCTGGTCCGACGATGTCGTCCAGCGATGGTTGCGGCTGCCGCTTGGCCGGCGCCCAACCCGCAGGCCCGCTCAGCGGTCTACTCGCGGCCGGCTGGTTGCTACTGAAGGGCAGCCGGGGTCGGGGTCGACGTCGGACTCGGTAGGTGGGAGGCGGTCCCTCGGGCTAGCGCCACGCGATCTTGACGAGCTCGCGGGCTCGCTCGAGCGCCAGCTGGGCGAGCAGCGCGACACCGGGACGGTAGGCGGTGAAGTCGAGGCCCCGCTCCGCTCCGTCGGACCAGAGCAACTTGTAGTCCTCGCCGCCGCGTAGGAAATCGTAGCGTTCGATGCCCTCGGCGGCCGCGCGTTCGAGCGCCATGCCGATCAGCACGTTGCCGACGCTGAGTTTCGGGAAGGCTTCGCGATCGACGGCGGTGAGATACAAGTAGAGCGCGTCGTCGCGGCGCAGATGGAGGAGCCCAGCGAGCGGGCGCCCTTCGTGCCACAGCAGATCGATGCGCAGATTGCTGTCGCTGCCCGCGCGCCGCGCGTAAGCCAGAACTAGGCGCAGGGCGTCGGGATCCCCACCCCAGCGCTTGCGATACAAGGACGCGAACGTCGTGAGCGCTTCGGCCATCTCGGTATCGCGCGCGGCCGTCGTCGCGTGCGTCAGCGCGCCCTCGCGTTCGAGCGCATGCTGTTCGTAGCGGAGTCGCTTCTTGCGCGATGTGGACAGGTGCGACGCGACGCCCTCGGTGTTCAGGCGCCGCGTGGGGCAGAAGATTCCCGCCGTCACGTCGATGCGCTTGCCGGCTTGCTCGAAGCACTCGGCCAGCTGAAAGAGAAAGCCGGAGTCAGCGCGCACGCCGTGCAGCTCGAGCCGGTGCCAGCGTGGCACCGACGGGCCAAACAGGTGGGCGTACAGCGCCCGAGCCACGTCGCGTTCGCACTTCGGAGCGCACAACACGTCAAGGTAGTCGCACGCGGTGTGCTCGGCGCCGAGAAGCCGGATATGGCGCGGTTCGCTCGCGCGCGCTGGCTCGCTCACCACCCAGGGCGCAATGCCGATCAGCTCGCCGCTGCGCTCGACCGTCGCCACGTGCAGGCGCCGCGCCTGACCGGTGAACAACTCCGCCCAGGCGCAGTTCCATTCGAAATCCAGAAAGGGGCCGTGCTGCGGGTGTTGCGCGGCAAGCGCACGCCAGGGCGCCTCAAGCCGCCCAAGGGCGTCGAGGCTGTCGTAGAGCACCACCCGCATTTCGGGTCCGGGCCCGGCTTCCGCGGGGAAGTCTGCCGCGCGCTGCGAGACGGTTTCAGCCATTGAGATGAGTGGACAACTGCACGATCGATCCGGCCATCAAGCGTTTCGTCCATTCGAAAGGAAGTATTCCCGTTCAGTGCCCCACTTCATCAGCCCCATAGCATGCCCGATATAGCCGCCGGATGCTCACTTCTGGTCAACTCAGCCGGGCGATGCGGGTGCGTGCCTCACCGGCGAACGCGTCCCCACCATCACCGCCGGGCTGTAGCGCCAGGTAGCGGCCGAGATGCTCGCGGGCCTGGGCCTTGCCGCCCAGGCGCTCAAGCGCACTCGCCAGGTTGAAATGCGCGTCGGCGAAGTCCGGTGCCGTCAGCAAGACCCGGCGCAGCTCGGCCGCGCAAAGCTCGACGTCGCCGGCCTCGAACATCAGGCTCGCCAGGTTGTAGCGCGCCTCCGGTTGCTCCGGGTCGAGGGCAAGCGCCGCCTCGACCGCAGCGCGCGCCGCCGCTCGATTGCCGCGGCCGGCGTGCAAAACGCCCAGGTTGGTGTGCGCCGCGGCCAGACCCGGATCGGCATTGAGCGCCTTTTCGTAGCAAGCCGGCGCGTCTTGCCGCAGCCCTTCCTTGAACCACTCGTAGGCCGTGCGGGGGTTGACGGCAGCGGGAGCGCGCCCGGCGATCGGGGTCGCTGGAGCCGCGGCTGCGGCGCGCGAGGCCAGTTCGGCCAGGCCGAAGTCGAACACGCGCTGGCCGGTCGCCTCGAACGCCGCACCGTCCTCCAGCACCACCAGACACTCGCCATCGAAGGCGACGCGCAGTCGGTCGAGAGGACGGTCCACCGGCGGCAGCGAGCCGCGCACCGCTTCGAGGGTGCGTCGGATCTGGGCCGTCGAGAAGCCACGGTCGACCAGTTCCCGGGCGGCCTTGATGCTGACCAGATCCAGAAAGCTGTACACCTGCTTGCCGGCCCGGCGCAGCGACGGGCCAACGAAGCCGCTCTGTGACCAGTAGCGCAGCCGGCTCTCGGGCAGATCCAGGATCTGCGCCGCGGCGGCGAAGGAATAGCCGATGTCGTCGCCGAGCGACATCAGAGGCTCGCCTCCACGTCGACATCGAGGAACACCTGGGTTCCGCGCCAGCGCGAACGGACCTCTGCGTTGGTCGATTGTGGGCGCGCGCCGACGATGCGAAGCACCTCGCGATCGGCGATGGCCTTGCACCGCTCGGCAACCGAGGCGTCGGCGCCCAGCAAACGCGCCAGGCGCTCGGCACAACCGGCGTCGAGCGGCTCACGCAGCACGTCCGCCAGGGGCGGCAGGTCGATGGTCAGCATGGTCGAGCCGAAATACGCGGTCCGGCCGGCGCGCGTCTCGCGCTGACCCTCGGACATGACCTCCGCGTGGGCGAAGATGATGTCCAGCGCGGCGCGCCCCAGCCGCTCGCGCACCTCGCGTTCAAAAAGCGCGATCTTCACCACCCGCACCAGCGGCCGCAGCAGCAGTGACGGGTGAGATTCACCGTCTGGCGCTCCGGGCAGCATAGGTATGACCTTGAAACGACTACGATTTACCATGTGTATGATGATGTAGGATAATTCACTACTCGCGAGAAGGCAAGAAAGCCGCGCGGGCGGCCCGGCAGCGCTGGTGCAACTGAGCGACGCGCACATCGTTGGGCAGCAGATGATCGAGCTGGCGTAGGCGGGCGGTGGCGACATCGGTGAAACCGCGCGCGCAGGCCAGCTCGGCGTCGAGGTAAAGCCGCCATCCGATGAACCCACGCACCTGCCGATCGCGCGCGGCCTCGGCGACCAGATCGGCAGACAGCGGCCACGCCGGCGAGGACGTTGGCGACGCCGGCACTCCGTCAACTGCGAGAGCCCAGACGCCGGCCAGCTCGGTGGGCACCAGGCGGTCGCGGAGCGCGGGTTTCAGCTGGCTGTCGGGCTCGGCCCGCACCGGGCGGCGTGCCGCCAGCGCGGCGACTGTACCCTGGTCGAGCGCTCCGGCCGCCTGAGCCGCGAGCAGGGGCGCGAGATCGGGCTCGGCGCGGCCAATGCGATCCGCGTAGCCGGGCTGGGCAGCAAAGCCGAGGTGCGCCCACGCGACATCGGGCCGGCGGCCCTCGACGCCACGCTGGTAGGCGAGCAGGAACGCGGTCTCGAAATAGCTGGTCAGCAGCGCCGCGCGCGCTGGCAGCGCCGTCAGAAGATCGCCCGCGACGACGTCCGCGCTGCGGGCATGGCGCAGACCGCACGCGGGTACGGCCGTGGCGGCGCCAGCACCGGCGAGCAACAACAGTGCCGCGGCGCAGATCGCGCGCGCCGACGCCAGCCGCACGCGCGCAAGCACCAGCGCCAACAACGCAGCGACCAGGACCGCGAGCACCGCCAGCCCGACGCCAAGGTAGCCGCGAATGTCGGGGTTGCCTGGATCGAAGCCAGCCAGGGCCGCCGCACCAAGCGCGCCAGCAAGCGACACCACGAGCGCGACACCCAGCCGGCGGGTGTGCCGCGCGCGCACGAGAAGATAGCCGCCACCGATCGCGAGCATGCACACCGGCAAGCCGAGTTCCTCGATCAGCGCGAACGGCGTGTCCGCGGCCGACGTTGCCTGGTGCACAAGCCCGGCCTTGGCGGCGAAGGTCTTGGCGGCCAGGACCCACCACAGCCCCGACGGCGTCCGCGCATCGCCCCACGCGACGGCATCGGGCGCCGCGGCCGCACCCGAAAACAACGCGGCCGCCCGCGCTGGCAGATAGGCAAACACCAGCGCGCCTGTGCAGAGCGCGATCACGGACAGTCCAACCAGGCGCACACGCAAGCCCCGCTGCTCGGGAAACAGAAGCGGCAACGCGGCGGCGACCGCGCCAGTTCCGACCAGCCCGGCCACCAGCGGGTGATTCGCAACGCCCAGTCCGAGCAGCAACGCCGCCAGCAGCGCGAAACGCGGATCACGATCGTCCCCCGCGCGCAGCGCCGCCAGCAGGGCGGCCAGTGACAGCGCCGACTGCAGCGCGTACACCTCGGGGCGAACCGCGACCCCGACCACCCCGGGAGCGAACGCGAACACCAGCGCCGCCGCCGCCGCCAGCAGCACGCGCGCCATCACGCCGAGCGCGGCCCCGGCGTCGCTGTGCGCGATCACCCTCGCCGCCAGCCGGTACACCAGCACCGCCGCCCCGGCACCCGCGGCGGCCTGGCCCAGTCCCACCCGAAACGCGACGCCACCGATGGGTAGCAAGCAGAACAACTTGCCCCACAAGAGCGCGACGGCCTCGCCCGGGGGATGCGCGATGCCCAACCCGAAGGACGCCGCCGCCAGCTCGGCCGAGTCGAGCAGGTAAGGCGACGGCGCCATCATCACGCCATAGGCAGCAAACACAACGGCGGCGACCAGCCAGGCACCGACCCGCACCGGCGTGTCGGGATCTCGCACGGGTGAGAGGGGCGGCAACACCCCGCGAGTTTGCCCGCTCCACGCGTGCTGAGGAAATGCTGGCCACACGCGCGCCCCGCGAGCGCCCCAGACCGTGCCGCACCCCGCCCTGCTGGCCCTGTGCTACCGTGCCCGCATGTCGGCGTTTGGCCCTGATTTAGTGAGGTTTCCGTTGCTGGTGGTGGACGATGAACAGGACAACCTGGATGCCTTCCGTTTCAACTTCGGCAAGTCGTTCACGCTTCACCTGGCGTCGAGCGCCGACGACGCGCTGACCCTGGCCCGCGCGCACGACATCGCCGTGGTGGTCACCGATCAGCGCATGCCGAAGAAGACCGGCCTGGAGCTTCTGCGCGAGCTGCGCAACCTGCGGCCCGATGCGATCGGCATCATCGTGACCGCGTTTACCGACGTGGATGTGCTCATCGAGGCCATCACGCTCGGGCGCATCTACCGGTACGTGACCAAGCCGTGGGACAGCAAGGAGCTGCGCGGGATACTGACCCAGGCGGTCGAGCGCTTTCACCTTCAGCGCGAGAACCGCCGGCTCACCGAGCAGCTAGCCGGGTACGCGAGCGTGCTGTCGCGCGACGCGCACGGCGCCTTCAACTTCGGCGAGATCGTCGGTGAGTCACCGGCGCTGCGTGACGTGCTGGCCCGAGTCGAGCAAGTGGCGCCGACGGCGTCGACCGTGCTCTTACGCGGCGAAACCGGCACCGGCAAAGAGCTGGTGGCGCGCGCGGTGCACATCAACAGCCCGCGCGAGAAGAAGCCTTTCGTGCGGGTCAACTGCGCCGCGCTGGCGCCGGGCGTACTTGAGTCCGAGCTGTTCGGGCACGAGAAAGGTGCGTTCACCGGCGCCATCGGCCGCCGCGTCGGCCGCTTCGAGCTGGCCGACGGCGGCACCCTGTTCCTGGACGAGGTCGGCGATCTGACACCCGAGGTGCAGGTCAAGCTGTTGCGCGTGCTGCAGGAACGCGAATTCGAGCGCGTGGGCGGCACCGACACGGTAACGGTGGATGTGCGCGTGGTGTCGGCGACACACCGGGACCTGGAAAGCCTGATTGGCGATGGCAAGTTCCGCGAGGATCTTTACTACCGGCTCAATGTTTTCCCGATCGCCTTGCCGCCGCTGCGCGATCGGCCCGGCGACATCCCGGCACTGGTCGAGCACTTCGTCGGCAAGTTCGCCCAGTCGACCGGCAAAGTCGTGCGCGGCGCCGACGACGCAACGCTGGCCGAATTGCAGGCCTACCCGTGGCCGGGCAACGTGCGCGAGCTGGAGAACATCATCGAACGCGCCATGATCCTCACCCGTGGGCCGACGCTGTCGGCGGTGGACCTCGACTTCGGGCGACGGCCGTTGACCACGCCCGGGACGCGACCATCGGAGCGCCAGATGGCGGCTGTGGCGGATCCGGGCAAAAGCGACGCCGGCCGCTCGCTGTACAAGCGGCTGTCCGATCAGGAACGCAGCGAGATCATTGCCTCGGTCGAGCGCTGCCAGGGCAACATCGCGCACGCCGCGCGCGCGCTTGGCGTCAACCGCTCGACGCTCTACTACCGCATGCGCAAACATGGCCTCGAGCACCTGTTGCCGACCCGCGAAGAAGGGGCTGCACCGGAGCCGCCGCCAGCGTAGGATTTGGGCGCCATGAAATTCTTGTTCGTGATGGATCCGCTGGCGCGGATCACAATCGCCTCCGACACAACGTTCACCCTGATGCTGGAAGCGCAAGCGCGCGGCCACGAGCTGTCCTTCTGCGAGCCGCGCCACCTGGCACTGGAGCACGAGCGCGCCATCGCTGCGGCGTGGCCGGTGACCGTGCGGCGCATGCCGGGCGACCACTATCTACTGGGTCCGCAGTCGACCGCGGCGCTCGATTCGTTCGACGCCGTGTTCATGCGCAAGGATCCGCCGTTCGATCTCGACTACTACTTCTCGACGCTGCTGCTGGAACGAGCGCGTGGCCGGACCCTGCTGATCAACGATCCGCGTGGGCTGCGCGAGGCGAACGAGAAGCTGGCGGTGCTGAACTACCCCAAGCTGACCCCGCCCATGATCGTCACCCGCGAGAGCACGCGGTTGCGATCGTTTCTGGCCGAACACGGCGGCGAGATGGTGGTGAAGCCGCTCGACGCGTCGGGCGGCTTCGGTGTGTTTCACGTGCGCCAGGGAGACCCCAACACCGGCTCGATCCTGGAACAGGCGACCAACCTTGGCCGCCGCTGGACCGTGGCGCAAAAATACCTTTCCGAGGTGCGCAAGGGCGACAAGCGCATCCTGCTGGTGGACGGCGAGCCGTTGTGCGCGGTGCTGCGCGTGCCGGCCCCTGACGACGCGCGCGGCAACCTGCACGTCGGCGCCAAGCCGCATGTGACCAGCCTTGATGATCGCGATCGGGCGATCATCGACGCGCTGGCGCCGAACCTACGCGACCACGGCTTCTTCTTCGTCGGCCTTGACGTCATCGGCGGCTACCTCACCGAGATCAATGTCACCAGCCCGACCGGCATCGTGGAAGCCAATGCGCTTTACGCCGCCAAGTACGAGACTGCCGTGATCGAGAAGCTGGAAGAGAAGATCCGCGCGCGCGCGAAGTAGCTAGCCATCCTGGTTCATCATGTGGTGGGCGAGCGGGCGAAAAGCGCGCATGAGGGCGGCGCGCAAGGGCGCGTCGGTGATCACCTCGGCCACGGCGCGGTCCATGCAAACCAGCCACTGATCGCGTTCCGACGGGCCGATGGCGAAGGGCAAATGGCGCGCACGTAGGCGCGGGTGGCCGAAACGCTCGACGTAGAGTTGTGGCCCGCCCATCCAGCCGGTGAGGAACAGACGTAGCCGCTCGCGTGCGCGCGGCAGATCGTCGTGCAGCGCCAGGATTCCAGCAGCCTCCGGCATGGTGGCCATGAGATCGTAGAAGCGCTCCACCAGCGCGGAGATGGTGGCGTGTGCGACCTGGGTGCCGGGCTCGCCGGTGGCAGCCCCGGACAGCGCATCGAAGAAACTGGGTGGGGTTGGCGGCACACTCACGCAGGATCTCTAGCGCGGCGAGCGCGCGGCGGCGAACAGATCGTCAACGTTGAGATGTCGGTCAAGGCCCGTGGCCAGCTCGTCGAGCGCGACCTCCACCGCCGCCTCGTAGCCGGTGCCTGCCGCGTCGCCCGGCGCACCCAGATCAGCCAGAAACGCGCGCCGAAAGCCATCGCTGCCAAACAGACCGTGCAGGTACGAGCCCGCGATGCGCCCGTCCACACTTACCGCCCCATCGGGGCCGCGGTCGAGGCGCAGCAATGGCCGCGCGCACGCCGGCCCCGAGGTCACGCCGGCGTGGATCTCGTAGCCGGCGACCGGTGCTCCGGTAGGCACATGGATCCCACGCGCCTGGCGCACGATCTTTTCGCGCACGAGCCGCGTCTCCAGATCGAGCAGTCCCAGTCCCACGGCTTCGCCGGCGGCGCCCTCGACGCCGTCCGGATCGCGCACGTGACGGCCCAGCATCTGGTAGCCACCACACAGCCCCAGCACGCGTCCACCCCGGCGGACGTGCGCCAGGAGATCCACATCCCAGCCCTGCGCGCGCAGGAACCCCAGGTCCGCGATGGTCGACTTGGTGCCGGGCACCACCACCAGATCCGCGTCCCCTGGCAGCGGAGTTCCCGGCGCGATCATCACCACCTCGACCGCCGGCTCGGCGGCCAGCGGATCCAGATCGTCGAAGTTGGCGATGCGCGAGAGCATGGGCACGGCGATGCGGATCGCGCGTGTCTTGCCGCCCCTGCCGCCCACGCGATCGAGCACGACAGCGTCTTCCGGCGGCAAGCGTGCGCACGCCGCGATATGCGGAACCACACCGAAGCACGGCCACCCGGTGCGTGCGACGATTTCGGCCTTGCCGTCGTCGAACAGGCGGAGGTCGCCGCGAAACTTGTTGATGACGAAGCCGAGTACCAACGCGCGGTCGGCCGGATCGAGCACGGCGTGCGTGCCGACCAGGCTGGCGATGACGCCGCCGCGATCGATGTCACCGACCAAGATCACCGGCACGTCTGCGGCGCGCGCGAAGCCCATGTTGGCGATGTCGCCGTCGCGCAGGTTGATCTCGGCCGGGCTGCCTGCGCCCTCGACGATCACCAGATCCGCCTGCCTGCGCAGCACCGCGAAGCTGTCCAGCACCTCGGGTAAGAGACTGCGCTTTTCATTTTGGTATTGCGCGGCGCCGGCCCGGCCAACGACACGGCCGCGTACGATCACCTGCGCACCGGTGTCGCTGTCGGGCTTGAGCAGCACCGGGTTCATGTGCACCGTCGGCGGCACCCCGCAGGCGCGCGCTTGCAGGGCCTGCGCCCGTCCGATCTCGCCGCCGTCGGCGGTGACCGCGGCGTTGTTCGACATGTTCTGCGGCTTGAACGGCCGCACCGACAGGCCCCGCCGCCGCGCCAAGCGGCACAGGCCCGCCACCAGCGTCGACTTGCCCACGTCCGACCCGGTGCCCTGCAGCATCAGCGCTCGCGCGAGCGGTGAGTTTTTCATCACCGCCACCCTACAACGAGTCGTAAGCTGCGACGCGGTGGCTGACCCGCAGTGCGTTCGGCCATGTCAGGGTTTCGGAGCGCGTGATTCGTATTCGATCGTGAACTGGGTGAACTCGCGGCGACGCCCGAGCCCCCGATACTCGGCCGCCAGAGATTCCCAATAATTGCGCTCGCCTCCGTCCAGATCGATGGCGCGTTTGAGTGAGGCGATGGCACGATCGGGCTGGCCAAGCTCGGCCTGAATGCAGCCAAGCAGATAGTGGGCGCGCGGTTGATCCTCCATGACGGCCAGACTGTCCGTGCAGCGCTTGATCGCCTGGCGAAGTCGCCCTGCCCGCAAGTCTAGCTCGCAAGAGCTGGTCAACAAGCCCGGGGCGCCGGGAAATCTTTTCAGCGCGGTGTCGAGGTTCTTTTGCGCGTCCTTGAGCTTGTTGTCGACAATCAACGCGCTGACACCATTGAAAGCGTCGGCATAGGCCTGCTCATCTTCGCGCCGAAGCACGAAAGCGGTGCCGCCGGAGGGAATACCCAGCCGGCGGCGCGTCCGTAACTCGTCGGCTTTTTCCGCGCGAGGATCGTCGAGAACGCGCGCGTCGGGCCCCGACACAGGCTCAGCCTGCCGCGCGACCTGACGTGGGTCGGCCGTTGCCGCGGGCCCGGATGATCCACGCAGGTTAGCGAGGATCGCCATCTGATCGTCGCGACGCCAATCGGGATCGTCGGTCTTGTTCAGTGCTTCGCGCACCGGCGACCAATCGATGGCCGCGGAGCCTTGTTCCCGCGCGGCCAGCCGGGCGGTGAGGCCGGCGCTGATGACGCCCGCGTCCGAATCGCTAATCAGGCTGCCACGAAACGAGTACATGCCGTTCATTATCCGGTTCGTCGCGTCCACGTGCACCGCGCCCAGAGTGTGCGCCCACTCGTGCAGAAAAATCGCCGTCTCCTTGTGGGCCTTTCGCACGCCGTAGAAATGTTCCCGATCGGCGCGATCCAGCGAGCGGAACGCTTGCTCGAAGGCCTGCATTTCGGCCACCGACGTCATGCTGCGCTGGACGAAGTGACGTCCCAGCACGCGCGCCCACCCGAGATCGTGAAAACTCATCGACACCAGCGGCAGCGCCGCAACGAGACCGATCACCCAGTCCACGTCCAATCCGGGATCCCGCTTCTCCAGCTCGTCAATCATCGGCGCCAGCGCGCCACGCGCTCCCGCGTGGTCCCAGGTGTGAAAGCTCTCAGCTTCGAAACGTACGGCAAAGGAAGGCTCAACGATCCGGTTCAGCGCCGCCAGTTGGCCCCGCATACGTTCCTGCCAATGCGTGCCGCCGGACCGGTATTCTGCGTCGGCGTAAAAGCGGATGCGCAGCGTTTGCACCGCTCCGGTGCGCACCCGCGCGGCCACGATGGGCGTCGGTTCCAGCTTCCCCGCATACTCCTTTTCGCGCTGGTACTCGTTCTTTTGAAGAATCTGTCCGAAGGCCATGCCCCGGATCAGCAAAACCACTACCGCTGCCGTGACTGCGATTTCGCAGCGGTGGATCACCGGGCCTCGAGGTGTAGTTGTCGTAGCTGGGTATCAGCGGTCAAAATGCTGCGATATGACAAGTCACCCATGAGTCTGGTCGACGCCGTTAGGACAGGTCTTCATCGCCTTGGAGCCGGTCGCCCCGGGACAGCAGCTTGCCCGTAGCTTCGGCCAGATCGAAAGAGGTGTCCAGGCTGGCCCGTGACACAGCCACCAGGCGATCCCAAGTCTCAGGCACTTTCTCCTTTGCTGCCGCGGACTTGTCCGCCAAGGCCGGCGCGTGACAGGCCCGCGATCGGCCAGCCTCACCCGGCCAGCGGCACCAGGCCACCGACGCCGGACTTTCGCCCGACCGCCGCCGCTCGCGGCTTCGTCGCTGCCGCTCTCTCTCGTCGAGCTTCGAACATCGCTCCTGCATCGCAGCCGTATCACCCGGCCGCCCGTCCCTGCAGATCCTCGCTGATCGCCGGATTCAGACATTCTCGGGCAGGACGCACGCAAAGCCCTGTCGATCCCACGTGGGCTCGAACGACTTAGGGCGGGATAATGTTGTCCCTCACACTGAAAACTCTGGAGCCCACCATGCAATACCTACTTCTGATCTACGGCAACGAATCAGCGATGAAGACCGCCACAGAGGCCGACCGAAACGCGATGTTCGCCGCGTACGGCGACTTCACCGCTGGCATCGTGAAGAGCGGCCATATGGTGGCCGGCGACGCGCTGCAACCAGCATCGACCGCCACGACCGTCCGCGTGCGCGAGGGCAAAACGTTGACCACCGACGGCCCATTCGCCGAAACCAAGGAGCAGCTCGGCGGGTACTACTTGGTCGAAGCCAAGGACCTCGACGAGGCCATCAAGATTGCAGCGCGCATTCCTGGCGCGCGAGTCGGCTCGATCGAAGTCCGTCCGGTGATGATTCTGCCACCCGACTACCCTCGCCCCGCGCGACGAGCCTAGGGTTAGCCTAAGGTCGTCCCCATCAATCCCACGCCGCCCGGGGCTACACTGGGCCCGGGCGGTTCATGAATCTCGATGCCCAGACAGTCGCACGCGTTTTCGCCGAAGAGCGCGGGCGCATCCTGGCCACGCTTATTCGCGTGCTTGGCGACTTCGATCTGGCTGAAGACGCGTTGGCGGCGGCATTCGAGGCAGCGCTTCACCAATGGCCCGGCGAAGGCGAACCCGAGAAGCCGCGCGCTTGGTTGATTCGAACTGCGCGCAACAAAGCTATCGACGACATTCGGCGCAGCCTCGTCGTCGACCGAAAGCGCGACGAGATTCAATCCGCCATGGCGCCCGAGCACGCCTTCGTGCCGGCTCCCGACGACGCTGACGAGCCGGCCGTGGGTGACGATCTCTTGCGACTGATCTTCACCTGCTGTCATCCTTCGCTTGCCGTGGACGCGCAGGTAGCGTTGACGCTGCGGACACTGGGTGGATTGTCGACTGAAGAAATCGCCCGTGCGTTCCTGGTGCCAACTATCACGATGGCGCAGCGCCTCGTGCGCGCAAAACAGAAGATTCGAACCGCTCGCATTCCCTACCAAGTTCCCGACGAGTCCGATCTTCCCGAACGATTGTCTACCGTGATGGCCGTGATCTATTTGGTCTTCAACGAAGCGTACGCGGCGACATCGGGCGACACGCTGGTGCGCAAGTCACTGGGCACGGAAGCGATCCGTCTGGGCCGACTGCTGTGCGACCTGATGCACCTGATGCCCCAGCGGTCCGGTCCTCGCGGCTTGTTGGCGCTGATGCTGCTACAGGATTCGCGCAGGAACGCTCGCGTCACACCTGATGGTGATTTGGTGGTCCTGGACGATCAAGATCGCCGCCTTTGGGATCAGGAACAGATTCACGAGGGCCTTTCGCTGCTGGACGAAACGTTGCGGGCGGCCCCGGCGGACACCTATGCATTGCAAGCCGCCATCGCGGCGATCCACGCACGTGCCGGACACGCTGATGACACTGACTGGGGACAAATCGTGGCGCTGTATGCTCGACTGTTCACGATCAGCCCGTCTCCCATCGTCATGCTCAATCACGCAGTGGCGGTGGCCATGAGCGACGGGCCCGCGGCGGGTCTGCGCCTTCTCGATCAGTTGAACGTCAGCGGCGCGCTTGCGGGCTACCACCTTCTTCCAGCCGCGCGCGCCGATCTCCTTCGACGACTCGACCGGCGTGTCGATGCCGTCGCCGCCTACCGGGAGGCTTTGGCGCTTGTCGGCAATGAGGCGGATCGACGGTTTTTGCAACGACGACTGGCGGAACTGGACCCGCCTCGCGCTTGAATAGGGGGCGGGGTCAGGTCCTGGGTCAGGTCCCTGCTTCCTCACGAACTTCTTCACGCTCGCCCCGCTCACTTCGCCCACGTAGATGGTGCCCTTGCGACAGGTCTTTGAATGTGCTGGCCATCCTATTCCTGCACCTTGACCAACAAGTAGCGATAAAAGCCGGGTTTCGGGTATTCCGTATGCCAGTGGGGCGTTCCCGAAGGAACCAACAGCCAGTCGCCGGGCGTCATGTGATCGGCCCGCCCTTGTTCGACTTTCGCGCCTACCAGCCCCTTGTCGCCACCGACGATCCTGCCACCCGTCACGATGGTAGCGGCGCCTTCGATGCAGTAGAAAACATCAATGGCTGTTGGGTGGATTTCCGGATTTGCGCTGTGGTTGGCGGGCTGGTCGGGGCCTGTGCGATAGCCGCCCGACAGTCTCAGCTTTGGAGCGGAGAAGATCTCTCCCTTGCTTTTCAGGGCAGCTGCAACCTTGTCATGATCGACGTAGGTGACGTCCGCGCCGGTACCGCCGGGGGGAGCCGTCAACTTGACCACGTGGTAGCTGATCGACTTCGGAACCTCCTTGAACCAGTGCGGTGAACCTGCGGGAATAACCATGATGTCGCCTTTGGTCAGGTGAAAAGTCTTTCCACCTTCGATGTCCTGCTGATCCTTCGCAGTCGCGTTCTTCGCCTTCACCCTTGTTCCGCCGGCGACGAGCGTCGCCTCGCCATCGGAGACATAGAAAATGTCGGTTTCTTTCTCGTGCACTTCAACCACGCCGGTCTTATCCCGGTGGGAACCCGAAACCTTGATGCTGGCCGGAGAGTTTGGATTTGCGATCAACTGCCCGCCTTTGGCCAGCGCCGCACTCACTTTTTCATGATTGGCGTAGATACCAGCCGGCACGACGCCGCCCGACGCAGGGTTCTGAGCGGCCGATTCGGCCGAAAACGCCAAGACAAGAAGTAACGATCCGATTCCCACGGTTAACGGTGTGCTCATAAAGCTGCCTCCTCGTTCGTATGCCTGGTGCGGCCAAGGTCCCTTTCCGCCCAGCGCCTATCTCCGAGATCGTCTCTTCTGTCAACTTGACCTTCCTCGCCGATTCGATTCACAGTCGCCCACGAACCTAGCCCCAGCCAGCCCATACCCCTTCTTGGGCGCCCACCATCAGCATCGACTTGCCCACGTCCGACCCGGCGCCCTGCAGCATCAGCGCTGGCGCGAGCGGCGAGGTTTTCATCGCCGGCACCCTACAACGGGTTGTAAGCTGCGCGGCCTCCACAAGGAGAAACCCAATGGCATTTCCCGGTTTCGATCTTTCAGGACGCGTGGCAGTGATCATCGGTGGCACCACGGGCATCGGCCGATCGCTGGTCGATGGCCTCGTGCAGGCGGGTGCGGACGTGGTCGCAAGCTCCCGGCGACAAGCCGAAGTAGACGCGGCCGCTACCGCGATCGAAGCGGCGGGCAAGCGCACCTTGGCGGTGACCTGCGACGTCGCCAGCAAGCTGTCGATCCAGAAACTGCACGACCAGGTCATCGCAAGGTTCGGCAAGGCCGATATCTTGATCAACTGCGCCGGCCGCACCAAGCGAACGCCGACCCTGGATCTGGCCGAGGATGAGTTCACTTCCATCATCGACACCAACCTGACCGGCACCCTGCGCGCCTGTCAGGTGTTCGGGCGGTCTATGATCGAGCGCAAGTACGGCCGCATCGTCAACATCGCGTCGCTGTCGACCTTCGTGGCCCTCTACGAAGTCGCCGCCTATGCCGCCAGCAAGGCGGCTGTCGCATCGCTGACCAAGTCTCTGGCGGTGGAATGGGCCAAGCACGGCGTGAACGTCAACGCCATCGCGCCCGGCGTGTTTCGCACCGCCCTCAATCAGAAGCTGCTCGACGAGACCGGCCGTGGCCGCGAGTTCCTTACCCGCACCCCGATGGGCCGCTTCGGTAAGGTCGATGAGCTGCAAGGCGCTGCCGTGTACCTGGCCTCCGACGCCGCCAGCTTCGTGACCGGCGAGATCATTGTGGTCGATGGTGGCTTCCTGGCCAGTGGCGTGAACCAGTAGGCCGAGCAGCAGCGCACGCGGCCATCGAACCATGAACATCTGGGACCGCCTGCGGGATTTCTCGTCAGCCACGCCGTTCACCGGCACGTGGATGAGCGTGGGCACCGCGGTGGTGGCTTTGTGCCTGGTGCTTGGGTTCCGGCGCCTCCTGCCGCAGGAGGACCGCCACCACGGACGCGTGACTGCGGCATTCCTGTTCATTGCTCTGGTCATGGGGCTGCTGCGGCTGGCCTTGGTCGCCGTCGGTGCCGGCAGCTCGGGTGGCGGCAAGGCGTTGTCGTTCTTCACCACCTTCTTCGTCGCGACCGGCGCCATGGGCATGCTGCTCATGCTGCTGTTCGAGGTTGCGCCGGCGCGCCTGAAGGTGAAGCTGCCGTCGATCTTGCGCGACATCGTGCAGCTGGTCGGCTTCGGCATCGTGCTGATAGGCGTGCTGTCCCAGAGCGGCATCGACGTGATCCCGATGATCACCACCGCCGGTGTGACTGCGGCGATCATCGGCTTCGCTCTGCAGAACACCATCGCCAACCTGTTCGCAGGGTTGGTCCTGCACATGGACCGGGCGCTCGGCGTCGGCGACTGGGTGCAAGTCGGCACGCGCGTCGGCTGCATCACGCAGATTCGCTGGCGCTCGACCATCCTGCGCACCACCGACGGCGACACCGTCATCATTCCCAACGGGACGCTGACCGCGCAGGAGGTGTACAACTTCTCGCGCCCGAACCCGCGCCACCGGCACTGGATCCGCGTTGGGTTCCACTACCGACACGCGCCCAACGACGTCTGCAAGGTCCTGGTCGAGGCGGCGCGCTCGGCGCCCGGCGTCCTGAGCGAGCCCCTACCCGACGCCTTTCCGGTCGACTTCGCCGACAGCGCCGTGGTGTATGCCGTGCGGGTGTGGATCGACCAATTCCACCGGCGCACCGAGATCGAGGGCGAGATGCGAACCCGCGTCTGGTACGCGGCTCGGCGCGCGGGCCTGGAGATCCCATTCCCAACCCGCACCGTCCACACGCACCAGGAATCAGCCGAGAAGGCCCGCAACGCCGGCCTGGCCGACCTGCAGGAGCGCGCCGACGCGCTGACGCGTGTCGATCTCTTCGCGGCGCTTGAGCCCGCCGATCGCGAATTGCTGGCGCGTGGCATGAAGGACGTGGCGTTCGGCGCCAGCGAGATCATCATTCGGCAGGGCGAGCCGGGCGATTCGCTGTTCCTGATTTCACGCGGGCTCGTGCGTGTGTCCATCGGGCAAGGCGACCTCAACACGTCGGTCGCGAACCTGGGCCCCGGGCAGTTCTTCGGCGAGATGTCGCTGATGACCGGCGAGCCGCGCTCGGCCACTTGCATCGCCGCCAGCGACGTCCTGTGCCACGTGATCGACCACGCCGGCTTCCAGCAACTGCTGACGATGCGCCCCCACGTCGCCGAGCAGATGTCGTCGGTCCTGGCCGCGCGCCAGGCCGCGCTCGGACGCAAGGGCGATGAGCTATCCGCGCGCGCCGCGCAGACCACCGAGGTCAAGACCAAGCTGCTGGCCAAGATCCGCAGCTTCTTCGATCTGGGGTGATGGCGAAGCGCAGCCGCACCTACTTGCCGGCGTACTCGAACCAGTCGAAAAGCGCGCGATTCGTGCTCCTCTGCCCGTTCGAGGAGGCGTACATCCCCACGAACGTGCCGGTGAATCGTCCCATGCCCGCCAACGAGCTAGCGTACGCCCGGGTCGGGCACAGTCAGCGCGAAGCCGCCGTTGCCGCTGGTCACGCCCTCGGCGAGTGGGATGGTCGGGTCCAGGCACTCGGGGCCGGTGCCTTCGCAGAACACCTGGAGTACCGCGCCGGCGACCACACCTTGCCGTTCGGTGGTCACTGATCCTGTGAACGCAAGGCCGGATGGGAGTGCGCGCTCGGGCAAGGTCAGGCCCTCGGCAGGCGCCGTGATCGCGCCGAGCAGCAGGCGACCGAGGCTGCGCGTGATACCCGGGTCGACCCACAACCGCTGCCGGCGCCCGGGATCGAGATCCAACGCGAACGCCCCGCCCGCCTTCACCACCGCCGACACCGTCGCGCGGCCGAGATCACCCTCGGCGTCCTGCGCGTAGACCACGGCACCGACCGCGGCATCACCCGGGCCGAGCACTCCCGTCACGCGCGCTCGGCGCCCAAGCGGTGCGGCCAGCGCGGGTACATCGGCGGCCGTCAGATCGGCGGTCAGTGTGGTCAGCGCCGCGGCCGTGTCCCGATCGGGCGGCGTGACCATCACGCGGTAACGACCGCGCGGCAGGCGCGGGAAATCGACCATGCCGAACGCGTCGCAAAGTGCAGTCGCCCGCAGGGTGCCGGTCGCGATCAAGGTGGTGGGCGCGCCGCCGTTGTCTCGCACGGTCAGTGTCCCGACGTTGTTGAGCGGCGGATCGAGGTCGATCCGCACCCGCGCGCCGGCGGCCGGGGTGAGCCCATCGCTGCCGCGCACGATCACACCGAGCCGCCCCGTGGGCAACGCGCGCCACTGAAAACTGGCGGCGAGCGCCGCGGCTCCTGGTTTGACCGCGATCCCGGGTCGCACACCCACCTGCGCGTCCGGCAGGCCAAGCCCCGGTGGCGCCGACACCACCGCCGAGAACATCCCCTCGCGCACGCGCAACTCGAACGAGCCGGCGCCGTCGCTTTGACCCACCGTCGAGGTCAGCGCTCCGGCACGCAGGACCACCCGAGCGTCCGTCACCGCCGCACCGGTGGCATCGGTCACGCGGCCCGCAACCGCGGTGCCCGGCGGCAGCCGCAACGGCAGCACCATCAAGGCCGACGCCGTCTGCTGCGCATGCAGGATGGGGGCGATCGGTCCATCGGGGACGAACAGCACGTCGTACAGCAGCGGCGACAGCACGGTCGCCAGAAACGGCGCGCGCGCGGTGTGCCCTTCCACCACCAGTGTCGAGCCCGACGGTGACAGCCGCACGTAGGACGGCACGCTGCGAGTCCCGGTCTGGTCCTGCGGATCGAGCGTGACCTTGATGCCCTCGTGCAGGACCAACCTCACGTCCGCCGGCTTGCCGCCCAGGACCTGCAGCGTCTGGTCCTGCACCGGCAGCGGCAGCGGCATCGACGACGGCGGCGTGATGCGCACGCGGAAGCTGGCGAGGCGCGGGCCGCTCTCGCCGGCGGCCGCGATGCGCTGGGCGCTACAACTACCGCGCGGAGCGTTCACCGCGACCGTGATGTAGTAGCGCCCTGGCTTGTCGAGCGCGAACTCGACGGCGGCAACGTTGCCGGCGGGGCTGGTTGGTACCGGCGTACCAGCGCCTTCCCCGAACCTGACCAACCACTGCCACGCGAGCGGCGCGCCGGCCTCGACACCCGTGACCACGGCCTGAACGCGCAGCGAGCGGCCCGGACCCGACGGCAGATCCGTGAACGTCGGTGGCGAGACCGGCGTGATGTCGACCGAGCAACCGTCAAGCGGCGACGCCATGGGGGGCGGGGCGCCCGCGCCGGACGTGGAATTCGCCGGGGGGGAGATCCCCGGCCCGGGGGCCGCCCCGCCCTTAGGGTCGGACCCAGACTCGTTGGCACCCTCGCTTCGGATGTCCGCCGAGCAGCCGCCCGCGCACAGCGCCACCGCCACCACGAGACTGCACGCGCGCATCACTGGAACCTCAGCGTCCAGGTGATCCAGCGGACGCAGCCGGCCGGCTGCTCGCACACCGCCCGGTCCGCGCACGCATCGAGCGCGCGCAGCTCGCTCGGCTTCTCGCGCTCGGGATCGCGGACCTCGACCCGCACGCGCGCGACATCGCCCGGGCGCACGTCGTCGATCAGGGTGGCGCCCACGTCCAGCTCCGGCCGATCGTGGCCGACGATGCGTGCCAGCGCTCCGGCTTCCCCGCGCCCCGCGAACCAGTGAAAGCTGGCACGCCCGCGCGGGCCGGCGGGGAACGGGTGGCCGTCATCGCGCACCTGCTTGACCTCGAACCGCCGCGCCGGCCCGTCGGCGGGCAGCACCACCACCGGGATCGCCACCACCGGATCGGTCTGCGCGATGCACGGCGGCTGGTCCTCGGCGACGTTGAATGGGACAGTCGTTGTGCGGGTCTCTACCCCGTCGCTTATCGCAAGGGTCGCCGTGTACGCGCCCGAGCGCTCCGCGGAAAAGCACTGCGCGACCGCGCCACACTCGTCCAGCTTGATGGCCATGCCGGTCGCGTCCTTGACGTCAAAAGTGCGGTTGACCTCGTCACCATCGGGATCGCCGGAGCCGGTGGCATCAAGTTTCACGGTCGAGAAGATCGGCAACGGCGCTCCGCCGACCGTCGCGGGGCTTATCTCCAGGCGGGCGATAGGCGGTCGGTTCGCGGGCTCGACGTCGGTCATGGCGTGAGCCTCGGCACCGTACTCGTCACGCGCCACCACGCGCACGCAGAAACGCTCGCGAGACATCGGCGTCACCATGAAGATGGAGCTGGTCCGCTCGACCGCCCCCGCCCAGGCGGAATCCATCAGCGGCGGGCACCGGTGTGGCAAGGTTGACCAGCCAAGTTGCACCTGGTCGCCGTCGGGGTCTTGCGCCTCGGCCTTGAACGTGGCCGGCGAGCGGGGGTGGACGGCGGCGGGTGGCAACAACTTCACGGTTGGCGCTTGGTTGATGGTGTCGGTGTAGAGCAGGCACCCCGACACCGCGGCGAGCGCGCATCCGAGAGGAAGCCCGGCCTTGCCCACGACAGCGACGGTAACACAGCCTGGCAAGGCCCCGGTGCAACGCCCGGGCCAGCCGGGTGTCGCCTGACCGCTGTCGGCCGAAGTGGCCACGCACCCTCGCGATAGCAGGTCCGCGACACCCCCGCCCCGATCCGGTCTTTCTTCAGCCCAGCTCTTGCGGCCTACCCCGCGCGGGTTCCGCCCCCTTCCCCGCCCCCTGGCCTTGTGACAATGGTCGACTGCGGTGACGAGCGACGACAACCTACAATGTGCTGAACTGCCAGAACCACCTGCCGCCCGCCTCGGACTCGACCGGACACATTGATCAGACTACATTGGTCAGATGAAAAGCGTCCCGGTCTCGGAGCTGAAAGCTGAGCTTTCTCGCTATCTACGAGAAGTCAAACG
>JANPCZ010000179.1:0-8367 GCA_031431215.1 Myxococcales bacterium | reverse complement strand
GGCAGCGGCTGCTCGAACTGGCTCTTGAGGTGAACGCCAATCACGTCGAGGATGCGGCTGGCTCGCTCGACCGTGATTCCGTGATACTCGTTGCGCTCGTCGCGCGAAACCTGCGACTCGTGGACGGCGAGACGCTCCGCGAGTTCTCGCTGCGTGAGCCCCAGAGCGATCCGCAACGCCACGAGCGACTGGCCGAGCCCGTGAAGGTTCTCGAGCTCCCCGAGATCGCCGCGCTTCAGACGCTCGTAACTTTCGACCTCCTCCTCAAGCTGCATATGGAACGAGCGCAGAGGGTCGAGCGCCCGCTTGAGATCGTCGCCCTTGAGGCCGGACTGCCGAAGCCGTTGCTGATGTTCCAGCAGCCGCCCCTTCTCCTCCTTCAGGCGTCGAGCCGCCTCCTGATACTCGGTCTCGTTGCGAATCATGGTGCTCCTCCAATCTTGATGATTCCTCGTGGCAGTCCGTTGCGACGCGATTGACGGAAAGCCGAGGGAAATTCGAGCTCATGACCGAACTGGTCGCGGATCCCAGAGAGTTGGCCAAAGTGCGGGTAGAGTTCAACGCGGTACTGATGCCACATGGGAAGCTGCTTTTTCGGATACCCGCGGTACGGGCGCCGCTCGCCCGGGTCCCACGTCCACACCTTGTGGGGGTCGATGAGGTTGAGCCTGCGCTCCAACTCGCCGCTCGCGAGGTCGAGCAGCTCGCACACGAAATAGCCGTCGATGTCGTTCGGGTGGTCCTTGTCCTCCACGAATGAGCCATCGATGAAGATGTCGCGGACGCCGGCCTGCCAGAGCTGGGCGACCAGAACCCCGAGGTTGTCGACCAAGCACGCCCGCCAAGACGAATCCCAGCTTGGGTAGCCAGCGCCGGGTCCCACCACGAGGAACGACTGCCTGATCTCCTCCAGTGTCATCTCGATGTCTCCGGGCGGCAGTAGCCCGTCGTCGGTGAAACCAGGCAAGGTCATCGTCGGCGCAACACAACTAATTTGTCATACTTGACTAAAATGTCAAGCAAACTTCTCGGCGTTCGCGGTGACATGACCTGTTCGGCGCGGCGCTAGGGTTTCGTCGGCGCTGCTCTCGGCTGCATCGGCAGGCGCAGCCCGGCGGCGAAGGTCTTGCGCACGAAGTGGGCGTAGTGCCGGGCGGTGACCGCCGGCGTCGAATGCCCCACGGCGGCGGAGACCTCGTCGAGCGGCACACCCGCCTTGAGCGCGCGGGAGACCGCCGAGTGGCGCGTCGCCTGGTACCACGTCATCGACGTTCCCACGGTCAAGCGGGCTTGCTCCCAGACGTCGCGCACGTGCTCCCTGCGATACCCCGCCCAGGCCGAGATGCGTCGCCGCCTCGGCGCCCTGGTCGGCATGAACACGAGATCGTCGGCCTTGGCACCGCGGAGCCTCCGGCGTTTCAGGTGGAGTTTCAAAACCTCTTCGGCGTCTACGGGCGCCGGAACCCACTTCACCTTGCCAAGGGCGCGCTTGTCCTCCTTGAGCGGACCATCGTAGCTGCGCGCCACGCGGATCACGCCTTCGTGGAGGAACTCGAGATCGCCGATGCGCAAGCCGCAAACCTCGCCCAGGCGCAGACCCGAGCGATTGGCGAGGTAGAACATCAGCCCGATGTCGGGGCCGAGCGCCTCGACCAGCTCGGGCACCTGCGACTCGTCCTCCAGCCACGGCTGGTCGCGATCGATCGCCAAGGCGGGGCGCTTGCTGGGCGGCACCATCTTGACCGGGTTCATCGTCGCGTGGCCCCGCTCGATCGCCCAGGAGAAGAACCTCGACAACGTGCCCAGGGCATGACGCTGGGTCTGCGCGGAAAGATTGGACTTGGCGAGCTTGTCGATCCAATTCATGACCACCGGCAGCGTGATGCGGTCGATCGGCATCCGGGCGAAGGGCGGAACCAGGTGCCTGGCTACCATCGAACGGTCGCTCGGGGCGTTCCTGTTGGTCAGGCTCTTGGCCCATTGATCCAAAAGATCCCCCGACGCGCCAGGAACGATCGCAGGTGGCGGGAAGGGATCTCGGCCGGCCGAAAGGTCCCGCTCGATGCGCGCGGCTACCTGGCGGGCCTGTGGTGCGTCCCGCACGCCGGGCAGGAGTTTCATTCGCTGCACTCGCCTGCCGTCGGCCGTGACGCCGGCGTCGTACTTGACGAAGAACCTCGGGGCCGTGCGGTTGCCCCGCTTCAGGATGGTTGCCATGGCCGTCTACCTCGCCTTCGGGATACCGAATGGTATACGGACGGTATACAACTCCCCCTTGGCTGGCAACTCAGGTCAAAAAAACCCTGCAATTTTGGTGGGCGCGGCGGGACTCGAACCCACTACCCTCGGCTTCGGAGGGAGAAGTCAGATGATCGTCAGAGGGTGTCAGACGGTAGCAATCCCTCGGAATCATTCGAATTGGATCAGCGCGCCGTTAGCAACGAGTTGCAGGAAAATGGCATGGTTCACGAATCATTTGGTCCACCCGTGGTCCAAGCGAAGACTGCCATGGTCGCCTCGAATCGCAGGCGAACCGGCAGGGAGTTCCTGACCGTCCGGGAGGTCGCTCTCGCGTTGCGCGTTTGCACGGCCACCGTGTACCGGATGTGCGAGCGCGGACAGCTGGGCCACGTGCGGGTGTCGAACGCGGTCCGCATCCGCCCCGACTGGCTCGAAGAGTTCCTCAGTCGGTTTCCTTCGGGTGGCCACAGCTCGCCCTCGTGAGCAGCACCGTTCGGTGCTCATCGTCCGGGCAGTACCAGATCCGGCCGGCGCCAGTGACCTCGTACTGCCACTGCTCCAACACCTTGCCCCCGATGGTCCTGTTGGCAAGCGCGTGGCGCAGGAGCGCCTGCCGCGAGGGGTTCGTGCGATCGCGAGGATCGCGCGATAGGGCCTCCCACGCGTCACGCGTGGGACCCGGAGCTTGCTTGCAAAGCTCCTCCCAACCGTCGGAGGCGTCGGCATCGTGGAAGCGAAGAACCCATTCGCCCTTGCGAGGCGGAGGGGCGACGCGAGCACCGCGCTTCTTCGACACGTCTTAAACCAACCCTAACGGCCAGTCGGACGGGGAACGCGCCTGCCCGTCGAAGCAGCGAGGGGCCGCGTGAGATCAGCCAGGAGCGCCGGGTCGGCATGGATCTCGGCCGTCGCCTTCCACGAGTGAATCATCTCGTCCAGGCGCGCGGGGTTCCCGACAGACGCACACGCATGAAGGGTCTCGACGTACTCACGAGCGAAGCTCTGGCGCGCGTCGTCCGGCAGGAAGCGGATCCAGGGGTACCTGTGCGCCAGCAGCTGGGGCAGACGTGCCGACAGCTCGGAGACGGCCGCGAGTGCCGCCGCCAGGATGCTGGCTGCCTCCTCGGCGCGGGCGAGGGCCGTGGCGGAAGCTGCCGCCCCCGACGCTCGCCGCGACTCCAGGGAAATGCGAATCGGCTCCTTGCCCCGGCGGGAGAGCACGATGTCCTCCTTGTCCACGCGCTTGAGCGCCTTCCTGGTGTTGCGCATGAAGTCGGTCAGTGTCTCGGCACTCATGGCTGAAACGATAGCAGGGAAATAGCTGTTTTCACATTCATACAACTCTGCTTGAACGCAGATGTTGAGTTCCCACGTCCGCTCGCCGTCTGCGTTGGAGGAGTGGCGGGGACGCCACCTGCCCGACTACTACGGGAGCTTCCGTTGCCTGGGACCAACCTTCGACGACGGCGCCGACGTGACGCGTTCATGGTGGGTCCGTCGAAGACGTGTTGGCCCGCGACGGGTTGCCCGTGCGGTTGGCCAACGCGCTGGGACGCAGGAGATCGGGTGTGCGCTCAACATCGACGTCGCCGGATCGGGCGACTTTGCGCGCGCGCTCATCACCGGTGCGCTGGCCGAACGCGTGGCGTCCGCCGGCCTCGCGCCGAGTTGCGCGCACGGGGGGCGCGGACGAATGACTGGCGGCGAGCCGCGTGACAGCATCTGGTGTTCTGATGGCCATGGTCGCAGGGAGCAAACGTCGGGGCCCCGGTAGCCTTGGCCGACTCGGGACGAGGTCAGGCTGCGCTAGGAGCGCGCAGCTGGGCGGTTTCGGCGATGTCCACGCCGAGCCTCGCGGCGACGTCGCAGATCCGGGCCAGGCTGGCGGACCGATACTCGGTTGCCTCGTAGCGCTGCACCTGCTGTTCGGCCACGCCGAGCTCGTCGGCGAGGCGGCGCTGCGTCCAGCCACGCGCGATGCGCGCCTTGATGAGTAGCGTCGCAAGCCCCGCGAGCGACGACGCTTCGAAAGTCGAAATCTCACCCGATAAGAGGCCCTCGTACTCGCGGATTTCGGCTCGCAGGTCATCGGCTTGGGCGCTCACCGCATCGATCTTGAGGCGGTGCAGCTTGGTGGGCTTCTTCCCGGCCGCCGCCTTGAGATTCGCCAGTGCCTCCTCGAATTGGCGCAGATGCGCCTTCGTCGATCGATACTGCAGGTCGTTGGTGATCATTTCGGTCCTCCGAGGTTCAAGGCGACGATCCCCTTGCGGGAGCCGTCTCGTTCATTCTGGAAGAACTCTGCGAATGCGAGCCCGGTGCCTGCCTCGACGACGTTCGGGAAGAACTCGCCTCCGAAGCGCCCCTTCTGGGCTACCCGCCCAGCGGAGAAGTCCAAAAATACCGGGTCGATCTCATCGAGATTGACGCCGTCGGTGTCCCAGCAGGCGTCGAAGTCGCCTGGCTCGTCCTTCGAGGTGACGAAGCTGCCGTTGAGCCAGGCGCGCCGGCATCCCACGGCTGCGAGCAGTTCGAGGGCCTGGGCTAGCCCATCGAGCAACGCGCGACGCTTCTCGTTCCACCCGAATCGCTCCAGAACCTCATCCCAGGACGCGACGTGCTCGCCAACAGGCAGTAGACCGGTGTCCGGGTCGAACGGCGGAAGCACACCACAACTTTATCATTGTGGTGTGCGAAGGCCATTGCAATGTCGAAAGGGCCGCTGGCTTGGTCGGGCTTCAACGGCGACCGGCGGCCGTACCAGATCCGGCGGCGTTAGCAGGCCAGGAATGGGGCGGCGTGAAGTTGCCCGATCGCCGCAGTGGCGATCAGACGAGCCAGTGGCCGCGGGCGGATCGGTAAATCGGTAGCTGTCGCCCAAGACGCCACGGGTGCCGGTCCCAGCGCCCGCGATCGCCAGGCGGGTTGTACCCGTGAGAGGCCGCGCCGACCCGAGGCGTTCCCGGTGTCCGGGGTCGGGTGCGTGGACGGCGAGCGAGTTACGGAGGATCAGCCAGCGCCGCGATCGCGGCCGACAGAGCGCGAGCATGGGCGACGACATCGGCCGCGACGTGATCAGATTTCGTCCCGGTCCTTGCGCGGAATGAACGTCGCAGTGGTCGGCTTTGGGGTCGGCCCCGGTGCCGCAGACGTGGCGACTTTTGGTCCTCCCTCGTTTCTCCCGGTGACCTTCGCTGGATCAGCCGTGGACGGCGGTACCGGAGGTGGCGTGTCAGGCTGACCTTGCTGATGGCGATCCCGCGCTCGGCGAGCAGTCCTGCGATCTGGTCGAGAGTGTGTCCACGACACTCCAGCCTTGCGAGCCTTGGGGCGAGCACGGGACAACTTCGCGCGTGCTGATCTCGCGGCTGGTCTTGTCGGGGTCGGGTATCGCGTCGAGTTCCGAGCCGATCGCCTCGATCTTGCTGAGGAGGTATTTCATGCGGTTCTCCATGGGTGCGGTGGCCACACGCTCGCGGTGTCGGTCCGGGTTCGCGAGAAGTTGCGAAGTCGCCCTCCTGATGCGCTCCATCCCGGTCGTTCGCGGGGCTGGACTGCTACCAGGACTGTTACCCCTGTTGTTCGGGGGGGCGAGCCCCGCGCATCGCGAAGCGGTCCAGGGACGGTGCCGTCGTCGATTGAACGAAGGGCCTGAGAAGAAACTTCACAAGTCTCGCCCACAAGCCAGCCTGCGTCGGAGTTTCGACCGCGGAGGCATCGGCGGCGGGTTCAACGTCAGTGCCGCAAGCAACGTTGGGCTGGTCGGGCTGCGGATCTGCTGGAGGTTCTGACCAGTGTCCAAGCGAGGTCGGCGATTCGACAGGCGCAGGTTCCCCTCTGTGCCAGGGTGGATGAGACAGTGACCCCCCTGAAAATTAGTGTAGAGGGCGCGACTGGATGAAGACTCATGGACAACGTTTCAAGTGACACGACGAACGGGCACGATGTGCAGGTGTCCGCCAAAACCGAACGCCGCCGGTTCCCGGCATCGTACAAGCTGAAGGTCGTCCGCCAGGCCGACGAGTGCTCGAAGTCCGGTGAACTCGGCGCGCTGTTGCGACGGGAAGGACTGTACTCGTCCCACCTCGCGACTTGGCGCCGGGCGCGGGACCGGGGCGAGTTGCTCCATGCGCCCAAACGTGGACGGAAACCCAACGCGGTCGACCCCAGCGCAAAACGGGTTAACGAACTCGAGCGACAGCTCGCGAAGGCAACGGCACGAGCCGAACGCGCCGAAGCCCTCGTGGAACTGCAAAAAAAAATCGCGTCCCTACTGGGCAACCCGTTCCCGAGCGAGGACTCGTGATGGAAACCGTACGAGAGATGGGGCCCAGACTCGGGATCGCACCGACGTGTGCGGCGCTGGGGTTGCCACGGGCAACGTACTACCGGTGCCTGAAACCCGCGATGCCGCGTGCACCACGGGCTCTGCCCAAGCACGCGCTGTCGACGACGGAACGGCAGTCGGTGCTCGCGGCGCTGCACGAGGACCGTTTCATCGACCATGCTCCCACCGAGATCTACGCCCAGTTGCTCGACGAGGGGCAACACCTGTGTTCGATCCGAACGATGTACCGGGTGCTCGCCGAGAACGAGGAGGTCCGCGAGCGTCGACGGCAACGTTTGCATCCCGTGTACAAGAAACCGGAACTCGTGGCGACGGCGCCGAACCAGGTGTGGAGCTGGGACATCACGAAGCTGCTCGGCCCAGCGACGTGGACGTACTACTACCTCTACGTCCTGCTCGACATCTTCAGCCGCTACGTCGTCGGCTGGCTCGTCGCCGAGGCCGAGTCGGCGGACCTTGCCAAGCGGCTCATCGCCGAGAGCTGCGCCCGGCAGAACATCGAGCCGGGCAAGCTCATCATCCACATGGACCGCGGCCCCGCGATGAGATCGAAGACCCTGGCGCAGACCTTGGCAACCCTGGGCGTCATCAAGAGCCACTCGCGACCGCACGTCTCCGACGACAACCCGTTCTCCGAGTCGCAGTTCAAGACCCTCAAATCCCGCCCCGACTTTCCGGCGCGCTTCGGTTCCCTCCCGCACTCCGAGACGCACTGCCAGGATTTTTTCCCCTGGTACAACAATGAGCACCACCACGTCGCCCTGGGCCTCATGACCCCGCATGACATCCACCACGGCCTCGCGCGCGACAAATGGAATCGCCGGGCGCAAACCCTGATCGCAAAATACGTCGCCCATCCCGAGCGCTTCCCGCGTGGTGTCCCGGTACCTCCGCCCCTCCCCGTCGCCGCCTGGATCAACAAGCCGCCCTTGACGGCGCCGCTCGCGAAGCCGGCCGATCAGCGCGCCCCCAATGGCGCGCAGGCCGGCGCAGCCATCGATCATGCCGCCCCTCCCATCGCCCCCAACGAGGTCCCCATCAGCACAACCAAATCTGCTCAGTAATTTCAAACAATGACTGTCTCATCCTGCTTGACAACTTCCGTTCGGTCACCGGTCCGTCGTCATGACGGTGCCCAGCACTCGACCCCTCCACGAGTGTCGCGCGAGGAAGTTCGGACGACGGGCACGAAGCGGTCCGACGCACGGTCCTTTTTCGCTCCCGCTTCACGAGCCTCAAGTAACGCTTCAAGGTCGCGGGTGGGATCGCAGACCGTGCTCCGCGAGGAAGGTGGCGATCTGGTCGAGCGTCCACCCTTGCGATCGGCGCTCGGGCGCAAGGTCAGTCTCGGATCGGATCACGCTTCTGTTCCGCAGCCGGTTCTCTCGATGTTCCAGGTACGGTCAGGAGGGCACAGTGATGGGGGAAAAGACAGCAGGCCGGGATGTCGGGCATCGCTCGGCGAACTGCATGCGCTGGGATCCAGGAGGCGTCGGTTTTCGGATCGGGCCCGGTCAAATTGCGATCGGCGCTCGGTTCCAAGGCCAGTCTCCGATCGGATCACGTTTGGTTCGGGGGCGGGTCGGGAGCCGGTGCTCTCGATGTCCCAGATATGGTCAGGAGGGCACGGTGATGAAGGAGGAGGTGGTAGGGCAAGATATAGGGCCGGGTTGCACCGCGCCCAAGTGCGCGGTTTTCCGGCTAAAAATGTAACTCCCTCGGCGCATGTCGAGGAGTCCGGGCGCTTCGAAGCAGGTGACATCGCTCGACTTCCGACG
>JANPCZ010000178.1:0-1612 GCA_031431215.1 Myxococcales bacterium | reverse complement strand
GCCACGACGAACCCGGGCAACGCTGGCGCCTCGGCAGCCGCTTCCAGATCCGCGAGGAACGTCTTCCAGTTTGCCTGCACCGCTTTCCACAGCACGGTTGCCTCCGGCTGATGGCGCTTGTGGGTCGCCCCATGGCCGGGCGATGACAGGGCAAGCGCGTGACCCACCCCGGATCATCGGGCAGGATCACGTGTCGTTGCGGGACTCACGAGGCGATGAAACCGCGTTCGACATCGGTGGGGACCAACTGCACCCGGGGCCCTCGCCAGCATCCAGGCCGTGAAATCCCCGCTCGACCTTGGCGAGCGGGCTTTGGCCTCGGTCTCCGCGTCACCATCCGGGCGTCGCTGGACGCGGCGTTTGGCTCCAGCTTCCGGGGTGATCGCACGCTTCGGGGCTCGGGCCGCGTTGCACGCTCTTGCCGCTCCAGGCGGCGGGCGTGACATTGACCCAGCCGCCGTAGCGCGAAATCACCAGCCCGTCGGGGCCGCGTAGTTCAACCACCTCACCCTCGTTGCCAAGGCCGTCCTTGGCGTCGCCCAGTCTCTTCACAAGGTGCTGCGCCTTGTGGTCAGAGTCGGCTGCGACGCGAATACCTTGCCCTGAGGCTGTCATCGCCGCCACGCTGTGGCAGGATGGCGCCGTGCCGGTTGCCCTTGATGATGTCGTCGCGATGCTGAAGTCCGACCCGATAGCTGATCCGTCCGGCTTACTCAAACCGGCCGGCAAACGCGAACTGCTGGCCGCGATCGAGCGCGCGTCCGCAGGCGGGCAGCGCGCGTACGTGGTGCTGGCACCCGACGGTACCGCGCTCGGCGGCTGGCATGCGCTCTGGGACAGGCTGGCGCTCGACGGGCGGCGCGATCTGCTGTTGCTGTTCAATGGCCAGCGCTGGGAGGCACGGGGCTGGGGTCTGTCGCAGGCTGCGATCGATCGTGCGCTGGCCGGCGCCGAGGCCGGTGTGCGTCGCTACTATGCCCGCGGGCTTGCCGATGCTCTGGCGGGGCTGGCGGTCGCGGCCCATCCGGGTAAGGCATCGGGGCCCGCGGGATCAGCGCCCAACAGCGGGCAGGGCGGGGGAATTGGCGCGTGGCTGGGTGGCGGTGCGGCCGCGGCCGGCCTGGGCTTGCTGGGCCTGGTGATCGCGCGTCGGCGCAAGCTTGCAAGCGAGCGGGCTCGATCGCTGACGGCGGCGCGCTCGGCTGCCGAAGAGGTGTTCGCCGAGGTCATCCTGGCCAGCGAGGATCTGCCCGAGGCCGACGCCGCTGTCCTGCGCGATCGCGCCACCAGCCTGCGCGGTCAGCTCGATGCCGTGGCGCCACCGTCACAGAAAGCGCTGCCAGCCAAGGAAGGGCCGCTGGTGCTGGCCAAGATCACCCAGCTTGAGAACGAGCTTGAAGCGCTACGATCGGTCGTCTTGCAGAAGAAGCGGAGAGCCTGACCCATGTTGCGAAGTCGAATCATCGTTGATTTGCCCAGCGCCGAGACCACCCGCGGCAAGAACCCGGTCGAGTGGGTGCGATCGCTGTTCGGCGCACAGATGGATCTGCGCAGCGGCAAGGAGGAGCTGACGGTGTCGGCGTTCTCGCTGGTCGAGGGTCTGGTGGAAGGC
>JANPCZ010000177.1:0-13088 GCA_031431215.1 Myxococcales bacterium | reverse complement strand
GCCGACGCCGCCATGCGGGCCAAGGACATCGTCCAGCAAGCTGGCGGCGCGGTCGATGCGGTGACAGTCAAAGGCTCGGTGCTCGATCGCCTGGCGGCCTGGCCCAACGATCCCAGCATGCCGATGCCCAAGATGATCCTGCGCGCGTTGCGCCAGCTGCGGCCGCGCCCGATGTCGCCGGCGGTGCTCGATGGCCTGTCGACGACGCCGGCCCTGCGTGCGTTCGAAGGAAGGCTTCTGCCGTCGCTGCTGAGCGTGCAGGAGGACTTCGACCAGACAGCCCTGGATCTGGAAGTGCTGATCCGCGATCGGCTGCTGGTCGCCTCGAACCTGGAAGCGCAGAACGATTGCCAGCCGGTCTTCCTGCTCAAGCCCGACCCGACGTGTCGGCCGTTGCCCTCGAACATGGGCGGCGGGCTCGATCCGCAGGGCCTGGATCCCGACTGCGTGGCGGAGCTGCCCAAGCTGCAGGTGCGTATCGCGACCGTTCGCGAAGGTGATGCCACTCGCTTCAAGGTGCTGCTGGGGCCCGACCGCCTCGAATTGTCGGCCATCGTGGTGGGCCCCGCCCTGTTGGCCTGGGACGTTGACCTGGCCAAGGCGAAGAAGGCGGCCGATTTCGCCGACCAGGCCCTGCTCAAACCGGGCGAGCCGCCCAGCCCGCCGTTCCCGAAGCTGAGCGGCACTTTGCGCGTCGCCATCAAGAAGCTGGGCCCGAAGAAGGCGAGCCTGGAAGCGTCGGTACTCGCCCCCATCGAAGTGGAAGCCAGTGACAGTCCGTTCGGGTTCCGTACCGGCCGCGCCGATCCGCTGATCTCCATCACGGGCGACGGCGTCGCCCGGCAGGCCAGCATGAAGCTGGCACTGGGCCCGACCGATGTGCGGGCGCCGTGGGATCCCAGGGATGAGGGCGCGAAGAACCTTGACCTGCATGTGTCGCTGGGCGGCCTGACCGGTGAAGTCCTGGTGGCCGAGGGCACCAAGGAACTGGGACTACGCGGGCTCGGCGTGGGGGCCTCGTTCGTGGATGTCCGTGGGCAGCACATCTTCGAGCTGAACTTCAATCCGGCAAATGGCCGCAAAGCGGACGCCACGGTGAAGATTGTCGGAAAGAACATCCCGCGCGTCGAGATTTCCCCGAAGCTCGACCTGTCGCTGTTGGTCCGCTTTGCGCCGGTGGTTAAGGAGTTCTCCATGCCACCCGAACAATTCCTGCTCGACGAGACCTACAGCGTGCAGTTCGCGCCCGCCGCCGCGCCGCCCGCTGTGTGCGAGATGGTCGCGCCCAACCAGCAGCTGCGCTTCGACGGCGGCATGAAGATCGTCGCCGGCTCGCTCAAGCTGGCGGCCCGGGGAGCGCCCAACGAGACCGTGATCGTACCGGCGGGCAAGTGCGTGGCCACGCGCGCAGGCACGCCACCGGGCGCCCACCCGCTGCTCGGCCAGTTCGTGGTCACCGACTGCCCGCCCGTCGCTCAGTGAGCGAGCACCCGCACCCTCAGCCGAACAGCACGGAGCGCATCGACAGCGAGCCTCCATCGAAACCAGTGATTGGGAACGTGACGGCGTCACGGTCGCTGGCGGCGCCGGTCGCGTACAGCAGCGGGAGGTAGTGATCGATTGTCGGGTGCGACATGCGACCGGCGTCGGTGGTGATGGCGCGCGCCAAGAAATCGCCGTCATGCTGTTCGAGACCACGGGCGACCTCGCCGTCGAAGCCGCTGGCCCAGGGTGGAATCGCCCTATCACCGGTACGGAAGCTCGCCATGGCGTGGCGCAGGTTGTGCGTGATATTGCCGCTGCCCATGATGAGCACACCCTCATCGCGCAACGGGGCGAGAGCGCGCCCGAGCGCCAGGTGCTCGGCCGGTGCCAGCCGGTGGTCGATGCTGAGCTGGACCACCGGACAATCGGCGTCCGGACGCAGGTGGTGCAGCACCGTCCAGGTCCCGTGGTCAAGGCCCCAGTCGTTGCTCAATTGCGCTCGTCCGGGGCCGATCAGATCCACCACGCGCGCGGCCAGTACTACGTCGCCACGGGCGGGGTACTGCATCGCGAACAGCTCGCGCGGAAAACCCCCGAAGTCGTGGATGGTCTCGGGTTGCTCGTTGCCGGTGACCAGGGTTCCAGGCACGAACCAATGCGCCGAGACCGACAGGATCGCTTTCGGCCGCGGCAACAGACCCGCCAGCTTGTGAAAGCCGCGGGTCCATATGTTCTCCTCAATGGCGTTCATGGGCGATCCGTGACCCACGAACAGGACTGGTAACCGGCCTGCGGTCTGGGGCGATGTCGGCGGCTCTTTCATCATGGCGAGCGCAATCTAGCGCACGAGTCTGCACGCCGCCGCGGCCCCGCGGCCCGTGACGGGCTCGACGAGGCCCCGAGGCCTTGATACCCCGTGATACAGTCTGGGCGGGTATCCGTAGGCAGCCCCGTTCCGGGTGGCTTCAGAAGGGCGTCCGTGGGACCGAAGGGATCGGACACAACATGAACAAGCGTGTATGCGCCGCGGCGGTGATGCTGGCGGTTTCGCTGCTGGTGGCCGGGTGCGGGGGCAAGGACGGCGTCGTGGAGGGCGGCTCGGACGCCCGCTTTCCCACCCCCGAAGAGCAGTACGGCAACGGGCGTGACGCCGGCCCCGAGGCAGCAGCCGTGGCCGACGCCACCGACGCCACCGACGCCACCGACGCCACCGACGCGGGCCTGCCGCTGCCGGCCGACGCGGGCCCGCCCGACATGGTCGCGGTCCCGGACCGGCGCCCGGACCTCGCGCCCGACCTACCGCCCGATCTAGAGCCCGACGTGGCACCGCTGCCGCCCGATATGGCCGCTATGCCTGACCTGGCGACTGGCGCCATCGACATGGCCGCCGTGATGCCCGACGCGCCGGTGGATACTGGCCCGCCGCCGCCCATGGAGGAGACCGTCACGCTGACGGCCGACAAGATGCGCATCTACGCGGTGAGCGGCGATTTCGTCACCTTCACCGTGGTGGTGAAGTACCGCAGCACCAGCATGGCGGTCCCGGTGGGCACCAGCGTCGCCCTCGAGACCACCCGCGGATTTTTCGTCGACGTCGACGGCAAGAAGCTTGCCGACAAGGTGACGATCGTGACCGGCGTAGGCGGCGTGGTCACCGCACGCATGGGTGACAGCGGTGCCACCGCCGGCAGCGCACGCGTGACCGCGGCCCGTCCCATGGCGCCCGGCATGCCGACAGCCTCGGTGATGGTGACAATCGTCGTGCCGGTCGAATTGCGACTGGTGACCGCGGCGTGCGGCGGCACCAACGATTGCAAGGTCATGGGCATCAAGGGCTCGGGCTACAACGAGACTGCGACTTTCTCGTTCAAGGCCACCGATTCGAACATGTCGCCCCTGGCTGACGTGCCGGTCGATTTCCAGCTCGACGGCGCGCCGCCTGGCACCACGGTCACGCCGACCAAGAACACCGACACCAACGGCGCTGTGAGCGCGGCGGTCAGCTCGGGTGCGCTGGTCGGCCAGTACACCCTGCGCGCCACCGTGCGCGGCACCGGCGTGTCGACCGCCAGCAGCAGCATCGGCGTGCGCGGCGCCAAACCGTCCAACCGCGGCTTCTCGTTGCAGTGCACACCGGTCAACGTACCGGCGTACATCAGCCCGCTGCCGCCGCGCTCGGTGAACGTCGATTGCTCCGTCAAGCTGCTTGATCGCTTCAACAACCCGATCGGCACCGGCGCCGCGGTGTACCTCAAGACCGAGGCCGGATCGATCCCGTACCTGGTGACCACCAAACCGTTCGCCGGCGGCGGCGCCAATACCGACGAAGGCACCGCCACAGTCGTGTTCAGCACCGTCGGTGTGTGGCCGGCGCAGGACGTGCCGGCCCTGGCAGCCGATGCCGCGCAGTGGCCGCAAGTGCGTGTCCTCGAGCCGACGGTCATGGATGGCGGCCTTACACGCAACCCGCGCGACGGCCTGGTGTCGCTGCTGGCTTATGCGCGTGGCGAGGAGTTCTTCCAGGACGACAACGCCAACGGTATACGCGACGGCACCGAAATGTTCATCGACCAGGGCGAGCCATTCGTTGACAGCAATGACAACGGCACCTGGAACGCGGGCGAGCCCTACGTCGACGAATCGCCCAACGACGGCCAGTGGAACGCGCCCAACGGGATGTGGGACGCCTCGACCACGGTGTGGACCGAGGCGCGCTTGCTGTACACGGGCAACGGTGAAGCCATGCTGGTCGGCGCGCCCGCCAACATGAACCCACTGCTGGTGGGCGGCATGCTGGCGTTCGACGCGTTCGGGCGCGATCTGAACCGCAACCGGCCGCACTCTGTCGGTACGACTATGTCCTTCGTCTACCGGAGCACGCGCGGCATGCTCGGGTCGGTGCCCAGCACGGTGCCGGATTCGTTCGGCTTCGGCCTTGAGCGCCGGGTGGTGAGCGCCAGCGACGCAAGGGATTGCACGCCGACTACCCCGATCTGCGTGTGGCGGATCCTGTTTTACACATGGAGCGACGCGTTCCTCGGCACCGCGCGCGTACAGGGCTCGGCCATGGTTGGCATGCCGCCCGAGGCGGTGCCGGCGGCGCTCGACTTCAAGGTCACGTCACTCGGCATCGAGTCGACCACGACCGTGTCGTTCACGGCGAATTGACCGACTAGGTCGCGCGCGCGCCCCGCCTTGCCCCGCGGACCAGCGGGTTCGTCCAGCGCAGGCCGGGAAAGCGGGCGAAGTCGCTGTCGGTGGAGTAGAGCCGCGCTCCGTGTTCGATCGCCGCGGCGGCGATGTGAGCATCGGTCGTGAGATTGCCGGCGCTTCCCAGCGGTTCGAGCAGTTCCTTGACCAGTGCCCAGTGCCTTAGCGATGGCTCGACCGGACGGATCGACGGATGCGCCAGCCAATCGTCGACCACGGAGAACGCCTGCTCGGGCGAGAGCGGACGCGGCATGACCCTGGGATTGGTCGATAACCGTACGAAGCCAACGATCACCGCCCAGGGAAGCCCGATCGGGGTCGCGTCGGCGAGGCAGCGCTGCCACCACCGGTGCGCGTCCTTGTGCAGAGGCGCATCCCGGTTGGTCGCGTACACGAGCAGGTTCAGATCGACGACGATCACTTGCGCAGCGCCAGCTTGCGGGTGCGTTCCTCGTCCTCCAGGGCACTCGCCAGTCCGAGCGCCTTGTCCAGGTTCACACCTGACACATCACCCATCGCGAAGGTCCGGACCCGCAGGGGTTCCTTGGCCGGTCGGCGATCCAGGTGACGAACCCCGCTGCGCAGCACGCGATCGATGACCCGCTTGAGCGGCGTCCTGGTCTTGTGGGCCAACTCCTTCAGGTCCCGGTACAGGACATCGTCGATGGTCAGGGTCGTACGCATGAAGGCATCATAGCATCACATATGCAGGCATCGAAGCATCAGACGATGCTCCGCCCTGTAGGCTTGGCGCCACATGATCAGGTTGGATCCTTCACCAAGGCAGGCCAAGGAATCGGATCCGATGCAAATTTCCTGGAACGCCTCCCAGGAGAGCCGTCTAGACTGCGACGCCGATGGGGAGAATCGTCGTTCTTGCGATAGGTATTGCAGCGCTTTGTGCGGCCAGCGGTGTTTCAGTGGCTGCGGAGGATCCCGAGACGTTGATCCGGCAAGGCAACGCCTTGCGAATGCGCGGCGAGGACGCCAGGGCACACGGATACTTTCGGCGGGCTTACGACATCGCCCAGACCCCCCGCACGACCGCTCAGTTGGGCCTGGTCGAGTTGGCCCTCAAGCAGTGGCTGAACTCCGCCCTCCACCTGGAACAGGCCTTGGCCGCTGAGCGAGATGCCTGGATCAAGGAGCAACGGGGCACTCTTGAGGGCGCACTGGACAAGGCCCGGGCCCGTATCGGTTCACTGATCATCGAGGGGACCCCGGCGGGCGCTGCGGTCGCGATTGCCGGACAGCCGGCCGGCACAGTGCCTTTCGCGAAAAACCCGCTTGTCGAGCCGGGAACCGTCACGGTCGAACTCAGCGCTCCCGGTTGGAAAACCGAGCGACAAGCCGTGAGGGTTGGCCCAGGCGAAACCGCGACGGTGCGAATTCACTTGTCCCCCGTTCCGGAGACGCAGGCCGCCCCCAAGACCGCCGATCCTCTGGCGGGCGACCGCGGCAACCAATCGCAGGCTGAACCCAGACACGCCGCGAGCGAATCGGCGATCGAACTACCAGCTAGCGTCGCGCCGGCGGGCAACTGGAAACGCCCGGTGGCTTGGATCGCGGCGGGGCTGACGGCGGTCCTGGCAGGCGCGGGAACCTATTTCGCCTTGCGGTCCACCGACAGGCTGAACGCCTTCAACGATCTGAAGGACCCCATCACCCGCGAGGCCAAGTGCGGGCGCAACGAACCGGACGCGGGCGGCGGCACGTGCGCCGTCCTGCTGGAGCAGGGTCAAAACGCCAAGAACCTGGCCGTCGCGACCTTCGTGGGTGCGGGCATCACAGCAACCGCCGCGGTCCTGTTGCTGGTCACGGCCCCCCCGTCAAGCGACTCGACAGCCAGCGCGATGGCGTGTGTCCCTATGGTGGGCGCGGCGACGGGCGTCGGCTGCGGCTGGCGATTCTGATTCCGAGGCGGAGTCACGGTTGACCAGGAGAGGCGCATCACCGATCCCACGCCCTTGGCCAGGGGTCACCCCGCTTCGTTTAGCCGTGGTATGTAGGCCGCACTTCTCATGCGTGCCACACGATTTTTGCCGCTGATCCTGGTCCTTTCGTGCGTCACACCCCGCGCCGACAGTGGCGCGGGGCCAGCGGGAGCAGGCGGTCAGGGAGGGCAGCGACCGGCGACTCTGGATGCTGGCGATCCGAGCGGGACCCCGGATGCGCGCACGGCACAGGACGTCGGGCAAATCGACACGACCTCTCCCGTTGCCAGCGACGACGCAAGGGTGCCGAGCGTAACGCCAGACGCAATGCCCGTGCAGCCGGACGCCCCGCCGGATGTTCCGGGATGCATGGCTGCGTGCACCCTTGGCGCCCGACGCTGCGGCACCAACGGCGGGCTCCAGATCTGCGTCGATGCGCAGGGATGCCCCACATGGGGCGTCGAGTCCAAGTGTCCTGACACGCAGATCTGTAGGGGGGCGGCCCCCATTGCGAGCTGCGCCTGTCCCCTGGCGATGGCGGGCTGTTTGTGCCCGACACCGCCCGCAGGGTGTGGCGGCACACCGGGTACGTTCTGCGAGTCCGCCACGGTGAGCGCGACGTGCGCTATCAACCCGGCCAACGGCTGTCTCGAGATCTCGGCTCGGACGACGTGCGCTGCCGACTCCAATCCCTGCACGGACGCCACGTGCTCGATGGGGGTATGTGGCCAGCTGAACAACGACACAAGGACGTGCCCCGGCGGCTCATGCCACGCGGGTGCCTGCTGCACCGGCTGCTGGAACGGATCGAGCTGTCAGGCGGGCAACGCGCCCGCAGCGTGTGGCTCCGCCGGCGCCGCCTGCGCCATCTGCCCAGGCGCGAAGATCTGCACCGGATCGCCTCTGGTGTGCGCCTGCCCGCCCGCCCCATCGGACTGCCCCAGCGCTGGGACGGTATGCCGCGCTGGCAGCGTGCTCGCGACCTGCGCGACCGAGCCCGCCAGCGGCTGCATGACGACCACAACGACGGTGACCTGCGCCACGAGCTGCACCGGCACCCACCCGAACGCAATGTGCGGGCCGCCGCCCTGGGCCGGGACTCGGCAGCTGGGCAGTAGCGCTGCAGAGGAGGCTACTGCCGTTGCGACCGACATCGGTGGCAACGTCTACGTCGCGGGATACACCGAAGGCAGCCTCGACGGAAACACGAGCGCGGGCAACCGTGACTTGTTCGTGGTCAAGTACAACGCGAGCGGCGTCAAACAATGGACCCGCCAGCTTGGCACGAGCGATTTGGACGAGGCTAGGGGCGTTGCGACGGACTCTGGCGGCAATGTCTACGTCGCGGGATCCACCGGCGGTAGCCTTGACGGCAACACGAGCGCGGGCAACTTTGACGGGTTCGTGGTCAAGTACAACGCGATCGGCGTCAAACAATGGACCCGCCAGCTCGGTACGAGCGACGCCGATAATGCTACCGGCGTTGCGACGGACACCGGTGGCAACGTCTACGTTGCGGGATCCACCGCAGCCGGTCTGGACGGGAACGCGAGCGCGGGCGGCGGGGACATATTCGTGGCCAAGTACAACACGAACGGCGTCAAACAATGGACCCGCCAGCTCGGCACGAGTGGTTACGAAGAACTCGGTGGACTTACGACGGACACTGGTGCGAACGTCTACCTTGTGGGATCCACCGCAGGCGGTCTGGACGGCAACACCAACGCAGGTAGTGACGACCTGTTTCTGGTCAAGTACGACACCAACGGCGTCAAGCAATGGACCCGCCAGGCCGGCTCAAGCACTGGCGACTATCCTTTTGGTGTTGGTGCGGACGCGGGTGGCAACCTCTACGTCGCGGGACACACCGCAGGCGGTCTGGACGGCAACACCAACGCAGGTGCCGAAGACCTGTTCGTGGTCAAGTACGACGCCAGAGGCGTCAAGCAGTGGACCCGCCAGCTTGGCACGAACAGCTCGGATGTTGCCTTTGGCGTCGCGACCGACACGAGCGGGAACGTCTACGTCGCGGGATACACCACCGGCGGCCTGGACGGCAACACGAGCGCGGGCAGCATTGACTTGATCGTGGTCAAGTACGGCGCCACCGGTGCGAAGCAATGGACCCGCCAACTCGGCACTATGGTTCGCGACTTAGCCTGGGGTGTTGCGACGGACACCGGTGGGAACGCCTACGTCGCGGGATACACCGAAGGCGGTCTGGACGGCAACACGAGCGCGGGCAGCAGTGACTTGATCGTGGTCAAGTACAGCTCGAACGGCGTCAAGCAGTAGCGTGAGCGGGCGCCCGATGATTGAAAACCATCGACAGGAAGTTCGCGCGACGCCCTCTCCGGCCGGCAGCGAGCGGACGTCACAGATGCGACCTCCCTCCCTGCGAATCCCCGTAACCATTCGCTGCGCCGCAGACCTTAGGCGGTGCCTGAGTATCCTCGCATGGCGGGACCACTCGGGATGACGGCAGACGCTCTTGTGGCACGACCACCGGGCGATGCGAGCGATGACGAAGCGGTCGAGATTCCACGGGGTCCTCGGTTCCACCGCCAAACGGAAGTACTCACAGGCGCCGCGGATGTACACACTCAGCTCGGAGATGAGTTCCTCCATGGACAAGTAGGTCCAACCGGTGACCTCGCAGAACCTGTCGCGGACACGTCCGTTCTCGTGGATGGTCTCGGGCTGCTCGTTGCCGGTGACCAGGGTTCCGGGCATGAACCAATGTGCCGAGACCGACAGGATCGCTTTCTGCCACGGCAGCAGACCCGCCAGCGTGTGAAAGCCGCGGGTCCAGATGTTCTCCTCAATGGCGTTCATGGGCGATCCGTGACCCACGAACAGGACTGGTAGCCGGCCTGCGGGCTGCGTCGATGGTGGCGACTCCTCCGTCAAGGCGAACGCAATCTATCGTACCCGGCGCAGCGTAACGGCCTCGACGACGCCTCGGCGCCAGTCGGCCAGCAGTGGCATCACTACCCTGCTAACCCCATGGCCGGCCAGAAATCCTGGCCGACCATGAGCACCCGCACCAACGCTATGAACCCAACGAGCGGGATCGCCGCTCGCGGTTCAGCCAGGTCGCCCGCCCACTAGTTGCGGAACAGCACATCGAACGGAATCTCCGACTTGGTGATACCCGGGCCCGAGTACAAGGCGGTCAGGCCGAAGGTACCGGTAGCCTGGAAGAAGCTGACGCGGATGATGTGGTGACCCGCCGCCAGGCTCACGGTGCCCATGCGCTCCTGGGCGCCGTGGGTGCCGTCGTTATTGACCACTTGCACGCCGTCTATGTACAGCTTGCTGCCGTCGTGCGAGTTGGTGAAGAACGTGTAGTCGCCGCCTGCGACCATGATGTAGCCAGTGAAATCCATGGCGAAGTTGGCGGTGCGGGGGGCGGCCGGGGCGAGGTCGAACGTCGCGACGAAGCTCGGGGTCCTCACCGTCGGCGTTAGGGTCTCGAACGCCGGTAGCACGGTCCAAGCCGCCCCGTCGTTCTGGTAAAACTTGAAGTTCACGCCTGCCACTACCGTGCCGGCGTTCACCGCCGGCATGGTGGTCGAACGGAAGTAGGCAGCCGCCGGGACGCTGATCTTGGTGATCCCGGGGCCCTGGTACAGCACGTCCAGCACACGAGGGGCCGTGGTGTTGAAGTAGATCACGCGGATCGCGTGGTTGCCGGCCGCCAGTCTCGCCAGGCCCGAACTCTCCTGGGCTGCGTGCACCCCGTCGTTGTCGACGATCTGCATGCCGTCTATCAGCAGGCGGCTACCATCGTCGGAGTTGGTGGAGAAGGTGTAGTCACCCGTAGTCGGCACGTTGATGTAGCCATCGAACACGAGACCGAAGTTGTCGTCTCGGCTGCGCGGCGCCAGATCGATGACGGTCGCGGTGCCGACCTTGGTCGGGGTCAACGCGTCGAACGCAGGTAGCGTCGTCCAGGTGCCCTCATAGTTCTTGAAGTACAGGCCCGCCACCGCGGTGCCGGGAATGGTCACGGACGGCAGCGTCGTCATGGTCGACCGGAATAGTGCCGGGCTCGGGATGAGCTGCATACCAAGGCCAGGACCCTGCCAGGACATCTCAAGGCTGCGGGCGCCGCCCGCGTTGAAGTAGTTCACCCGGATGGCGTGGTAGCCCATCGCCAGCGACACCACGCCCATTTGCTCTTGCGCGACATGCACGCCGTCGTTGGTGACTACCGGCGTGCCATCGATGAGCAACTGGCTGCCGTCGTCGGAGTTGGTGAAGAACGTGTAGTCACCCGTGGTGGGCACAAGAATGTAGCCGCTGAACACGAAGCCGATATTGTTCATGCGGTCGGCCACCGTGAGGTCGATGTTGAGGACGTTGCCGGTCTTCATCGTCGGCAGCGGATCGAACGCGGGCAGCGTGGTCCAGGCGCCCTCGTAGTAGCGGTACTCAAGGCCCGCCACCACGGTGCCCGGGTTCACCGCCGGCAACATCGGTGGGGTTCGGAACAGAACGGTGGAGGGAATAGCCCCCCTGGTGATGCCCGGCCCCTGGTAGTTAACTGTGAGTGACTCGGGGCCCGTGACGTCGAAGTACTCGACATGGATGGCATGGTAGCCAGCCGCCAACTTCACGGTGCCCATGCGTTCCTGCGCCAGGTGGACGCCGTCGTTGTCAACCACCAGGGTCCCGTCTATGGTCAGCTTGCTGCCCTCGTTGGAGTTGGTGAAGAACGTGTAGTCACCGTCGGTCGGCACGTTGATGAAGCCGTCGAACTCGAGCGCGAAGTTGTCGTCCTGGGTGCGCACCGACAGGTCGAAAGTGGGCGTCGTACCCACGGCGGTCGGGGCAAGCAGGGTGAACGTCGGCAGCACGGTCCAGCCGGTGCCCACGTAGGCCCGGTAACTGAGACCGGCCACGATGGTGCCCGGATTGACCGCTGGCTGTACGCCCATCACGATCGGCCGGAACAACTGGTCGCCGGGGATCTGCACCTTGGTTACGCCTGGCCCCGAGTAGCTGACCGTCAAGGAATTGCCCCCCGCGGAGTCGAAATACTCGACCTTGATGGCGTGGTAGCCGGCGGTGAGGGTGGTCATGCCTGACACCTCGGTAGCGGCGTGGACCCCGTCATTGTTCACGATCAGGACACCGTCGATGTACAGCTTGCTGCCGTCGTTCGAGTTGGTGAAGAAGGTGTAGGCCCCCGCCGTGTCGATGCGGATGAGGCCAGTGAACTCGATGCCGAAATGATCCGCCCGGGGCGTCGTCGCGGCCAGGTCGAAGTTGGTCGAGTAGCCGGTCTTGATCGGCGTGAGCGTGTCGAACGCGGGCAGCATGGTCCACGTGCCCTCGAAGTAGCGGTACGCAAGCCCCGCGGTGAGCTGGTTCATCGCGGCGGTCCGACCGGTCAGCGCCGCGGTCACCGCAGTGCCACCAAGCGGCGTGACCGAAATGGCTCCCGCCTTCTCGCCGGCTGTGGTGGGCGAGAACCTGACCCGCACGTTGCAGGTCGCGTTCATGGCCAGCGTCACGCCCAGACACGGGGCACTCGCAGGCGTCTGCAGGCTGAAATCCGTACCGCCCATGGTTATGCTAGGCGTCAGTGCCGTGGTGGCAGCGGCGGCGCTGTTGGTGACGATGAAGTCAACCTCCTGAAATTGCCCCGAACCCAGAACGACAATCCCGAAGTCGCGCGTCGCCGGAGCGATGGTCAGCGAGGGGGCCGGGCCGCCTGTGCCGGTGATGGTGGCGGTGACCGTGCCGCCCGGCGTGGCGGTGGCGGTGATGGTGGCGGTCCTCGCGCCGAGTGCTGTCGGGGTGAAGCCGACCGTGACCATGCAGGTGCCGGTGGTGGCCGCCAACGCTGCCGTGCAACCATTGGTGACCACAGTGAACTCGGCCATGTTGGCGCCCGCGATCACGAAGGCGGGTATGCCCGAGGCGACCGCCCCGCTGTTGGTCAGCGTGAACGTGACGTCCTTGCGCACCGTCAACGGCGAGGTGCCCGCGTCCTTGGTTGCGGCGTCAAACGTCAAGGTGTTCAGGGCAGCGGTGCCCGTCAGAGTCGCGACCGCCATCGCACCGCCACCGCTAACTGTCAGCGTACCGGCCTTGGTGCCTGCCGTGGTCGGGCTCAAGCGCACCGACACCATGCACGTGGCGTTCGCCGCCAGAGCCGCGTTACAGGTGTTCGTGACGATATTGAATTCGGCCATATTGGCGCCGCCAAGGGCCGCTGCCACCGTGGCCGAGGCGTTGCCGGTGTTGGTGACCGTGAAGGCGGTCGCAGCGCTGTTGCCGGTGACAGCCACGGCACCGAAATCCGCAGTGGTCGGGGCGATGGTCAGCATCGCCGCCCCCGCCATGCCGCCAGCGCCCGCCATGCCGCCCGCGCCGCCCATGCCCGCGCCCGCCATGCCGCCAGTGCCCGCGCCCGCCATGCCGCCCATGCCCGCGCCCGCCATGCCG
>JANPCZ010000176.1:0-2283 GCA_031431215.1 Myxococcales bacterium | reverse complement strand
GCCACTGGCGGTCTTCTTCGCCGTCGGAGCGGCGAGCGCGTTCGGCAGGTGGCGAGCGGAGCGGACGCGCCCGGGAACGTCGCCACGCCGCGGCGATCTGGGCGCCCTCACCCTACTCACAACGGTATTCGTCCTCTTCTTTATCCTGTACAGCACGGTGCTGGGAGGTGCCCATCTGGCCCGCTACACAATCTTCGTCATGCCTGCTCTGGCGCTGGTTGCCACTCACGGCGCGCGTGCGATGTGGCGGCGCTGGGGCGGGAGCATCGGAAGCGGTGCTGTCCGCTGGCTGCTGGTCTTCTCGGCCGGCGCTCTGGCGCTTGTGTACGCGGGTGAAGCGGACGTGCGTAGACACAGTGACTTCCACGGCGAGCTTGGGCACGCGATGGGCGCCCCGCAGGAACGGGCGGACACCAGCGAGTTCCTGTTTCGCCGCGCCGGAAGTCCCACCCACCGTCCGGTGATCGTCGCCACCGAGGAGGTCCAGATCCGCTACTGGCTGGACGAGCGGTTCGCGGTGCGCTCGCTGGATGGGCGTGTCGATCCGCTGCTGCTCAGTTTCGTGCGCGAGGGCGACGGCGGCGCCGACGGGCAGATCGATCACCTGGGCTACCTCGCCGCCCGGCGCGCAGACTTTGTGCTGGCGCTACCGAGCACACCCCACATCCGCAGGATGTCGAACCTGACCCCGCTCTACCGCCTCCCCAGAGGCGAGTCCCTGACCCTGGGATCTCTGCGTTTCACGCGGCCCCTGACGTCGGGTTTCCGTATTGAGCACGTCGCCCGCTGACCCGACCCAGTTGTCGTTGACGACGTCGTCGACGACGCGATCTCGCCGTGTGCGATACTGCCGCCGATGCGCGTGGGATTCCTGCTGAGGCCCGGTAAGCCCGAAGCGGCGGGCATCGCGTCGGAGCTGGCCAAAGGCGTCGCCGGCCGAGGCATACGCATCGTCGCGCTGCCTGAACACGCCGATTCGATCGAGGGCGCGCACGCCGTCGCCGCCGAGAACCTGGGCGCCGCCATCGACGTGCTGGTGGTGGTCGGCGGCGACGGGACGTTCCTCCACGGCGCCAGTCTGGTCGCCGATCACGGCGTGCCGTTGCTGGGTATCAACCTCGGCAGCCTTGGCTTCATGACCCATTACGGCGTCAGTGAGGCAGGCGCCGCGCTGGACGCCGCCTGCAGTGGCCGCCTGCCGGTTCAGGAACGCATGCGCCTGCGCGTGACCGTGCGCCCGGGTGAGCCCGGGGCCGAGGGCCGCAACGCCCTCAATGAGGCAGTGGTCACCCAGCGCGGGGGACCACGACTGCTCGACCTGTCAGCCGAGCTCGACGGGGCCGGCAGCACGACTTACAAGGCCGACGGACTGATCCTGTCGACGCCGACCGGCTCGACCGCGTACAACCTGGCGGCGGGCGGGCCCATCTTGACCCCCAACCTGCAAGCCATCGTGCTGACCCCCATCTGCCCGCACATGCTGACCAACCGGCCGGTGGTCATGCGCGCCGACGCGATCATCAGGGTAACCAACGCATCGGCTACATCCGTGACCGTCACTGCCGACGGTCAGTGGAGCCGCGATCTCGCCCCCGGTGAAGTCATCGAGGTGCGCAAGGCCGACCGGCCCCTGCGCACGTTCTTGCCGCAGAGCCCGTTCTTTACCATCTTGCGCCAGAAGCTGTCCTGGGGTGAGCGCCAAGAAGGTTGAAGACGGTCACAGAAAGTACGCAATGAAACCGCGCCTGCGCCCGATACCCCTCCGCTTTTGAAGTGAACGGAGGCCACCATGCTGACGCTGCTACGCATCTCGGGGTTCGCCCTGATCGACGAAATGGAGATCCCCTTCGCGCCTGGTCTGACCGTCATCACCGGCGAGACCGGCGCCGGCAAGAGCATCATGGTCGGGGCGCTGGGTCTGCTGCGCGGCGGCCGCGCCAGCACGGACATCATCCGCACCGGACGCGAGGAAGCCCAGGTCGAGGCAGTATTCGATCTGACCGAAGACCTGCACATGCGGGCGCGCCTGGAGGCCGACGGCCGCGCCACCGATGACGGGCTGGTGGTCCGCCGGATGATCGCGCGCGCCGGTCGCGGACGAGTGCACCTGGGAGGCAGCCTGGCAACCGCAGCCGAGCTAGGCGCCAGCGTCGGGACGCTGGTCGACATCACGTCACAGCACGATCAGCAGTCGCTGATGGACCCGCAAAGCCAGCTCGACATCCTGGATGCGTTCGCCGACAACCAGACGTTATTGGATGAAGCACGCGCCGCACACGCGGC
>JANPCZ010000175.1:0-37229 GCA_031431215.1 Myxococcales bacterium | reverse complement strand
GAGCGCCTGCGATCCCGACCAGCGCAGCCGACCCCAGCGCGCGTTCCATTCGGCGTCGAACACCTTCGACAGGTAGGTCGCCTCACTGGCGACTGCGGGGCGAGCACGGTACACGCCGCCCACGTCGCCGCTGCCGATCAGGAAGCCGTCGCCAGCACGCACGACCGCCAGCGCTTGACGCTCGGGCAGATCGGCGGCGAGCGTCGCGCTGCGATCGGCGGCGATGCGGTACAGTTTGCCGCCGGTGCCGGACGCCGCATACACGTCGCCAGCCTCGCCGGCAATGAGCGCGGTGAAGTAGCTGTCCGACGAGGCGAACACCTGCTCGATGTTGCCGTCGTCGTCGAGCCGATAGACCGCCGCCTTCGACTTGACCTGGCCCGGACGTGGCAGCGCGCCCGCCGAGGCTGGGGTCCCGCCCAGCGCAACCTGCACCTTGGTGCCCTTGGGCGCCGCAGCGGCCGCCGCGGTCCCAACAGCACCACCGCCCAAGTCGCTGCCGCGCTCGAAGTCGTTGACGGCCAGGTAGGTGGCAGCGCCGGGACCGGTGCCAGTGCGCAGGATGGCGCGAACCTCGTCGGCGTCGAAGTCGTGCAGGGCCTCGGCCTTGCCGTCGGGGCGAACCCGGTAGACGATGGCCTCTTCCGAGGTGCCCGCCAGCAGAGTTCCGCCGCCGGTGTGCAACAGCGACACCACGTGCTTGTCGCCCGAATCCCACAGCAGGCGGCTTTTGCCCTTGGCGTCCAGCGCGAAGATCTTTCCAGCGCCACCGGTGCCGGCATAGGTCGTACCGGTCTTCGCGTCGTGGACCAGCGCCCACACGTGATCGGTGCCGAGCTTGGCGAACACCGTCGAGCTGCCTTTTTGTGGATCGATGGCGAACACACGACCGCCGGGCGTGGTGCCGGCCAGGATGGTGCCGTCGGGCCGCACGGCAAGCGAGGTGATCCACGCGGCGTCGAGCTCGACCACCTTGCGGGCGGCGGGCTCGGCGCCGGCCGGGCGCTGCGTGGACACGGCGTAAAGGCGGCCTTGATCACCGGTGCCGAAATAGGCGGTGCGGCCATCCGGGCTCAGCGCCGCGCACCAGACGAACGCGGCCTCAAGCGGCACGCGCGCGGTTTTCAGGCCCGGGATCACTTCACCCGTGGGCAAGACCATGCTGGCGGACGCCTCGCCCTCCTCGAAGTCGCGCGCGGTGGTCTGGCGAAACGATCGCGTGGTGGTGGCGTGCGCGGCTCTGGCAGCCACGGACAGGTGGAAGAACGCGGCGGTGGCGGCAACAACAACGGCGAAGCGGCGGGTCATGGCGACGCGATACTACAATGCCTCGCGCGGTGCGGCCTGTACCGTGTCCCAGAACGCCTTGACGATGGGCGAGCTCATGCGGCGGCGCAGGGTGCAGACACCGACGTGGATTTCGCCCAGACGCGGCTCGACAGCCAGGGCGCGCACCTCGGCGCGCAAGGGACTTTTGTCCATGACCAGCTTGGGCACGATGCCAACGCCACAACCTAGACTGACCAGCGACAGGATGGCCTCGTTGCCGGCGACCTCGCCGTAGCGCAGGGGCGACACGCGCTTCTTGCGAAACCAGCGATCGGCACTGGCGCGTGCCAGGCCAGTGGCTGGCAGCACGATGGGTAGCGCAGCCCACGGCAAGGGTGTGCGCTCGCACAGGCGCGCGACCTCGCACGGCGCCGCCGGCGCGACGAATACCAGCGGCGTGTGCAGAAGAACGCGGGTTTGCAGCGAGGCCGGCGCACGATCGGGCAGTGCGGCCACAGCGACGTCGACCGCACCCTTCCGCACCATCTCGATGGCGTCAGCGGCATGGCCCGTGTCGAGACGAATGTGGATGTCGGGATGCGCCGCCCGGAACGCACTCAAGGTGCGCGGCAAAAAGGTCTGGCACGCCGTGACCGAGGCAAACACCGACAGCGTGCCAGCCAGCGTCTGGCCGCCACCGTGGATCTTCCGCCGGAGGTCGTCCCAGCGCCCAAGCGTGTCGCGCGCGTGCGCGGCGAAGCGAGCCCCCTCGGGCGTGAGCTTGACCGTACGCGGATCGCGTTCCAGCAACGCACAGCCCACGTCGCGTTCCAGGCGCTGCACCAGCCGGGATAGCGCCGAAGGGCTAACGTGACACGCGCGGCTGGTGCGCCCGAAGTGCAGCGATTCGGACAGATGCAAGAACAGCTTCAACGCGTCGTAATCCATCTGGTGCCCCCTACAACAGAAATCATCGTTGCACTATGCGCAACACTGTCTTACGAACTATTCATTTTACGCAACATGAACCCGCGGCCATACTGACGACTCGAAAACCCCGAACCGGAGACGCCGCCATGCCGCTCAGTCTTAATTTCTCCTCCAAGATCTTCCAGGTCGACGCCATCAGCCTCGAGGGCCACAAGGAGCAGGTGGTCAAGGGCGGGCGACACCTGTTCCCCCTGCTGCCCAAGGCGTTCGCGGGCGTCAAGCAGATCGGCGTCATCGGCTGGGGCTCGCAGGGCCCGGCGCAGGCCCAGAACCTGCGCGAGTCGCTGGAAGGCACCGGCATCAAGGTGAAGGTCGGGCTGCGGCCGGGTTCGGCCTCGGCCAAGGCGGCCGAGACGGCAGGGTTCACGGTGGCAAGCGGCACTCTGGGCGAGATGTTCGAGGTGGTCGCGGAATCGGATCTCGTGCTGCTGCTGATCTCGGATGGGGCGCAAGCCGAGCTATTTCGCCGCGTGTTCGAGGTCATCCGCCCGGGCGCCACGCTGGGCCTGTCGCACGGCTTCCTGCTTGGCCACCTGAAGAACGTGGGCGCGAAGTTCCCGGCCAACATCAATGTGATCGCCGTGTGCCCGAAGGGCATGGGTCCGTCGGTGCGCAGGCTTTACGTGCAGGGCAAGAGCCACAACGGCGCTGGTATCAACGCCAGCTTCGCCGTCGAGCAAGACATCGACGGCCGGGCGACCGATCTGGCGCTGGGCTGGTCGGTGGCGCTGGGCTCGCCCTACACGTTCCAGACCACGCTTGAGTCCGAGTACAGGTCGGACATCTATGGCGAGCGCGGCATCCTCCTGGGCGCCGTCCACGGCATCATCGAAAGCCTGTACCGACGCTTCCGCGCCCAGGGCATGAGTCCCGAGAGCGCTTTCCTGAACAGCGCCGAGTCGATCACCGGCCCCATCTCGAAGACCATCTCGAAGCAGGGCATCCTGGCCGTGTACGAGGGCCTCACCGCCGCCGGCAAGCAGGAATTCGAGAAGGCGTACGCGGCGACTTACCCGGCGGCCATGGAAGTGCTGGCCGAGATCTACGACGACGTGTCTAGTGGCAACGAGATCCGCAGCGTGGTGCTGGCGGGCGAGCGCCTGAAGCAGCGGCCGATGGGCAAGATCGACGGCACCGAAACCTGGAAGGTGGGCGAGAAAGTGCGCGCCACGCGGGTCGAGGACAAGATCCCGTTGCACCCGTTCACCGCGGGCGTGTACGTCGCCACCATGATGGCGCAGATCGATCTGCTGAACGCCAAGGGCCACCCGCATTCGGAGATCGCCAACGAGTCAGTCATCGAGGCGGTCGATTCATTGAACCCGTACATGCACAAGCGCGGCGTCGCGTACATGGTTGACAACTGCTCGACCACGGCACGGCTGGGATCACGCAAGTGGGCCCCGCGTTTTGACTACACCATCACCGAGCAGGCCTACGCGCAGATCGACGACGGCAAGCCGGTCGATGGCGCGCTGGTCGATGGGTTCAAGAAGAACATCGTGCACAAGGTGCTGGCCGAGTGCGCGAAGATGCGGCCCACGGTCGACATCTTCGTCGAGTAGCCGGTCAGCTTCTGACCGGGCGGGCGCGCATGCGCACCTTGCCGTCCTCGACGAAGACCTCCAGGTTCACGCGCGCGCAGTTCTTGTCGGCGAGAATCCGGGGGATCTCACGGTCAAGCTTGGCGCGCATGGCGGTGGCGTTCACGCTCGGAGCCGCCGCGCCGATGCTCTGGTGCGCGTCGACGTAGCGTCGGTAGAAATCGTCGAAGTCGCGATCCGCCAGGGCGGGCCCCGGCGGGCGCGGCCGCGCGGGAACCGTGGGCGGTGCCGGCGCTTCGAACTCGGCCGGGGCGGTCGGCGGAGGCGCGGCTGGGTCAGGCGCCGGTTCGGGCCGCTTGCCGCCACGCCGCTCAAGCAGCTTGTCCTGGCGGGCCACGAACGCCTTGACCCGGTTGGACGGGATGCCGAGTTTCACCGCCTCTTCCTCGGTGATGGCGCCGCCGCGATCGGCCATGTGGCGCTGGGCCCGCGCAATGTCGCGCCGGTAGGTGCCGGCCTCAATTTCGCGGAAGGTGCGGTTCCAGTACGTGGTCAAGAGCACCCAGCGCTGCGATAGCGACTGGAAGCGAAAACGCAGGGTCGCGTTGTGGATGGGAACCTGCTGCACCTCCAGGATCATGCGGTTCAGATCGCGGCGCGGCACGTTGGGCGGCATGCGCTCGATGCCCATGAAGAATGACTCGTAGAGCGCCCGCAGCCGATCGAGGCGCTTGTCCATCTCGATAAGCCGAGCCTCGAGCGCCTCGGGGTTATCGAAGAAGGGACTCGATTTCTTCACGCGTGGGCCATCTTACAATGGACTTTCCTTGCAGCTGCTTCATCGGTAGGGACGACGGTTTGGCTGAGTCGGCTTCGCTGCCCGCACCGGCGGCCATGGTAAGACCCGGCGGTGAATCTGGTGTTCTGGACCGCCGCGGTGGTGGCCCTGCTCGGCGTGCTCATCTTCGTGCACGAGCTCGGCCACTTCCTTGCCGCCAAGCTGTTTGACGTCAAGGTGCTGCGGTTTTCTCTGGGTTTCGGGCCGCGGCTGTTCGGCATCAACGCGGGCGCGACCGAGTACCGGCTGTCGCTGTTTCCGCTGGGCGGCTACGTGCGCCTGCTAGGCGAGGAGCCCAACGAGCCGGTTGCCGAACGGGATCGCGGTCGCACGCTGCTCGGCAAGCCGCTGTGGCAGCGCTACGCCATCGTCATTGCCGGACCGGCGTTCAACTTGCTGCTGCCTATCGGGATCTACTTCGTCCACTACCTGGGCCAGCGCACGCTCTTGCCGGCCATCATCGGGACCGTGGTCAATGACCTGCCGGCGTCGCAGGCGGGCTTGCAGCCGGGCGATCGGGTCGACACCGTTGACGGCAAGGCCATCCGGTACTGGGAAGAGCTTGAGGAAACCGTGGCCGCCTCGGCGGGCAAGACGCTCCGCCTCGGCATCCGGCGCGGGCTTGATGCCGAGGAACGCGACGTGACGCCAGTCCGGCTTGAACGTCGCGGCACCTTCCGGCTGCGCGAGATGGCGGGCTGGATCGGCATCTCGCCGCGCTTCCATCTGCCGGAGGTGGGCGTGGCCGATCTGTCGTCGCCAGCGGCGGCCGCGGATCTGCGCACGTTCGACTTCATCACCGCGGTCAATGGCACGGCGGTGTCTCACTTCAGTGAGTTCACGCGCGCGGTGAAAAACGCCGGCGCCTCGCCGCTGCGCATGGCCTACCTGCGCGGCACCCATTCGGCGCTGCCGTTCGCCCACGTCGAATTGCAGGAACCGGGCGCCGCGGTGGTGATCCCGCAGGCGCTGTTCGACAGCACCGGGCAGCGGCGCTTCGAGACTGGGCTTTTGTCGTCGGAGCTATTCGTGTATTCCGTCGAGCCGGGCAGCCCGGCCGACAAGATCGGCATCCGTCGCGGCGACCAGTTGCTGGAACTGGACGGCGACCCGCTGCTGCACTGGGATCTGCTGCGCCAGCGTTTGGCTGCCGATCCGCAACGCAGCTTTCGGATCGCGTGGCTGTCGCCCGGCGGGATTCGCCATGAGGCCACCTTCCAGCAGGAGATCCGGTCGCAACTGGACGCCTATCGACAAGAGGAGCAGCGCCTGGTGTTCGGCGCGACCAACCGATTCGCTTGGAAAACCGGCGAACAGGTGCCGATCAAGAACCGATTCTGGTACGCGCTCGGGCACTCGGTGTCGCGCACCGGGCAGATCGTGGTGGCCATGGGTGAAGGTGTGGTCGAGATCCTGCGCGGGCAGGTGCCGGTGTCGTCGCTGGGCGGGCCGCTCACCATCGGCTACGCGGCCGGCGTGGCCGCCGAGCAGGGGCTCGCGCAGTACCTGTGGCTGCTGGCGCTTCTGTCGATCAACATCGGCCTCCTGAACTTCCTGCCCATCCCGATTCTCGATGGCGGCCTGCTGATGTTCTTCACCATCGAGCTTTTCAAGGGCCGGCCGCCGTCGCCGCGTGCGCGTCAGATCGCGTCCTACGTCGGACTGGTTCTGGTCGTCGTGATGATGGCATTCGCGCTCAAGAACGACGTTGTGCGTTTCCTGCTTAGACGGTGACCGGAGAATCGGTGACGAGATGAAGCCAATCCTGAGCATCGAGACCTCGGTGCCCACCGCGCGTGTGGCTGTCCTGGACGGCGACGGCCGCCGCCTGTCGGGTGCTGACAAGGTGGCCGAGCGCCACTCGTCCCACCTCTTGCGCCTGGTGGATGAGGCGTTGACCGCGGCCGGCGTTGGACTTCCCGATCTGGGCGGCATCGCGTGCGGCGGCGGACCGGGCAGCTTCACCGGCCTGAGAGTCGGCCTGTCGGTCGCCAAGGGGCTGGCGCTGCCCACCGGGCTGCCACTCGTCGTGGTGTCGTCGCTCGCGGCGCTGGCGGTTGATCTGGCCGCGGCGGTCGTGGGCCCAGGCACCCGACTGCTGGTGGCGTGCATCGATGCGGGCAAGGAACAGATCTACGCGCAGGGGTTTCGCCACGAGCACGACCTCATCACGAGCGCCCTGCCCGAGGCAGCGATCTTCCCGCGCGATCTCGGGCGCTGGTTGATATCCGCCGGCCTCGGCGGCGACGACATCGACGGCGCAGAAATCACGGTGGGCGGCACGGGTTTCGACCGCTATGCGGAAATCCTGCGTGCGACGCTACCGCGGGCCAGGTTCGTGGCGGCGGTGCCGGGGCCGAGCGCCCTGTCGGTCGGTCGTCTCGCCTTGCCGCGACTCGCTGCCGGCGACGCCGATGATCTCGAACGCGCCGTGCCGTCTTACGGACGTCCACCTGACATCACCAAGCCACGCGGTTAGAGCCAGCTTGCGCCGGGGCTGTCGGGGCTTTTCCGGGCGGCCGCCGCATGAGACACTGGAAGACGCATGGAGCGCGCCCTGTCGGGGAACCCGTCGGTGTCAGATGAGGTGGCGAGGCTGCAGGAACGGCACCACGAATTGGAGCGGCGTCTCGCGGCCCTGGATCGGCACCTGTCGCTCACTCCGGACGAACAGGTCGAGTGCGCACGGTTGAAGAAAGAAAAGCTGCGGATCAAAGACCGCATGCAGAGCCTGATGGCGGAACCGCCGTTCCGGCCGAGCGGCGTCTGATCACATCGGGATCTCGACCACGAACCGGGCGCCACCCAGCGGCGACGGGGCATCACTGACGGTGACGTCGCCACCATGATCGATGGCGATCTTGCGTACGATGGCCAGGCCCAGCCCGGTGCCACCGTCCTTGTTGGTCACGTAAGGATCGAAGATGCGCTGGCGCTCGGCGGCGGAAACGCCGGGGCCGTTGTCATCGATGATGACGGCAGCGCGGCCACGGTGACGACGGGCCTCGACCGCGATGCGCACGTCGGGCGCGCGGCCGGCGCCCTCCACCGCCTGCACCGCGTTCTCGATCAGGTTGGCAAGGATGCGCCGGAACAACGTCCGATCGCAGGGCGCGATCACCGGAACGGTCGTGCCTTGCACCCGGACGTGCGGTTGCCACTCGGGGTGAAGCCGGACGAACTCGGACACCAGCGCGGACAGATCCTGCGGCTCGGGCTCGACCTTCTGCAGCTTGGCGAATGCCGAGAAGTCCTCGACCAGCCGACGCAGGCTGGTGATCTCCTCGTGCATGATCTCCTGGGCGGTATCGAGCAGCTTGCGGTAGGCGGGATCATCCCCGGCGTACTTGCTGGCAAGTTCCTGCATGGCCAGCTGGATCGGCGTGAGTGGGTTTTTGATCTCGTGCGCGAGACGCCGGGCCACTTCCTGCCAGGCCGACACCTTCTGCAAATATTCCAGCCGCGAGCGGGTGTCGCCAAGCTCCGTCACCATGTGATCGAACGCGCGCCCGAGCTGGTCGAGCTCATCCTTGCCCGTGGGCGCGACCCGCACCGAAAGATCGCCCTCGCCGACCCGGCTAGCGGCGTCGCGCAGCCGCGCCAGCCGCTTGGTCACCTGGCGCGCGATGAGAAGACCGAACAGCGGCGCTACCGAAACCACGCACACAACGACCACAAAGTAGTCGCGCAGGAACCGCGGGATCACGGCGTCGTAGGCGCGGTCGAGTTCCTTCTCGCGCTCGATGGCCTCGCGCAGGGCCTGGTAGTTGTCGTACAGCTCCTTGGGAATGGCGAACGTCAACTCGAGGAAGCGTTGGGGCTCGTTCGACGACGCGTCGCTTGGCAATTCGACCAGGATGGGCTTGCCCTCGCGCGCCCGGCTGACCACCTCGGGGTTGGCCTCCCACTGATCGACGGCCTGAGCGCCTTCGAGCATGCGCGCGCGCACCAGGCCGTCAACGCCGACCAGCTGAGACACCGACGGCGGGCGGGTCGAAGCGATCTCCTCGGCCCGCCGACGGAAGTCGTCTTTGCGCTCGGTGAAGTAGGCGCCGAAGATCGCCGCCGCCCGCGCCGCGGTCGACGATCCACCGACCTCGTGCTGGTGCACCGCAAAGGCCGCCACGCGCCGAAGTGTGTACGACAGCGCGAACGCGGCCGTACCCACCGCCAGGCCAGCGACCAGGATCATGGCGCCCAGAATCTTCCATTCGAGCCTGCCCGGCAGTCTCACTGCGCCGGCTCCGTGAACACTGCCGAAGAGAATCGCAAGCGGCGCTCGCTGTCGTCGATGGTGGGGTGGACGAAGATGCCGACGAACCAACCGAAGAACCCGTCACCGGCCGCAGAGCGGCCGCGGCCAAGTGGCTGCGCCAGCCAGCGCCGCACCTCGTCGACATATTCGCGCGTGATCGGGTTGAGATCGGCGCGGAAGTCCAGGCGGTAGCGCTGCCCCGGCTGCAGCTGCTTCAGATCCGCCACCACCACCTTCACCAAAGTGGTCGCGAGCGCGATGGCCTGTGCGGCTGTGCCTACCTCCTGGACCTGGCGCGGCGATTGTCGGTTCTCGACGGTGACCCGAAATCGTTCGGTCCAGAGGTCGTAGACGATCTCGGCGCGGCGCCAGGTCTGTGCCACCGGTGCCGGCTGACCTACCTGGTACACCTCGGCCCGGATGTTCACCCTTGATGTGAAACCCGAGCGCAGGCGCTCACCGTCGGCGGGGCCGAATAGATCCTGGGCGCCGACACTGACAGCAAGGTGGCCGCCCTTGCGATCGATGCCGCACGCGCGGAGCGGGGCGGCGTGCGCAGGTGCAGCTACGACCAGGTGCAGCCCGGCGCACAGACCGAGCCACAGCGCGCGACGCCGTGGACCGCGCATGCTCAGTTGAGGCTCACGTGAGCGCCAGACACCCCGGTGCCGACGGCATCTTCGAACAACTTGCGCGTCTCGTCGGACGGGTTGACCAGCAACATCCATTCGAGCATCTGCCGCACCCTCGGCTCGTCGCCACGGACCTGGTAGATGGCGCGCAGGTTGTTGAGCAATCGCGCCAGAATCTGGCGTTTGCCCGCCGGCATCAGGTGGTGCTGGGCGATCTCGCCCAGATCGCCGGTGGTCTCGGCGTACAAGCGTTGCAGCTGCGGAAGCTCGATCAAGGTGCCATCGAACGGATCGACCAAAATAGCCTCGCCCGCCTCGGCAGTCGTGCTGACCAGGAAGTGGCCGGGGAAGGGCACGCCCGCAAGCGGCAGCCCGACCCGTCGGCCCACGCCCATGAGCACGAGCGCCAGGGTGATGGGAATGCCGGTACGCCGATCGATCACCTGGTTGAGGAAACTGTTGCGTGGATCGTAGTAGTTAGCCACATTGCCGGCGAAACCCAGTTCGCGAAACAACGTATCCAGCACGACCGCGAGCGTCCGCGTCGGCTGCGCGCGCGCCACGTCTAGCCGCGCCTCGGCAAGGCGGCGGCGAACTGTGGCCGCAAGCCGATCCAGTTTCGTCACGTAGGCGCCGACATCGAGGCCCGGATATTCGGTCTCGGCCACCAACAACGCCGCCCGCTCGAGATCGATGTCTCGGTCCGGCCTACCCACGAGGTGGCCAAACAGCACCAAGTCCGCCGACCCGATCATGCGCCGGCGACAATAGCAGGAACTGACCCGCTGCGGTCAGCCGGCGCGCTCGCCGGCGGCGGCGACGGAGCGATCCGGGCCGGGCTCGCGGGTCGCTTCGGACAGCACGATTCCTATCGCGACCAGCTCGGCTAGCTCGCTGCGCAGGGCAGCCTCCAGCGCCGCCATCTCCTCGAAAGCGTGAACCAGGATCGGCTCGAGAGGAGACTCGCCACCCGCGGCGGGCACCGGGGACCGCGCGGCGGCGAGTTCGCGCTCAAGCGAGCCGATGCGCTCACGCGCCAGCAAGAGCTGGCTCTTGGCGTCCCACAGCTGCTCTTCCGATCGCTGCAACGCCTCACGCAGCCGCGCGACCTCCTCCATCGCTGCTCCCAGACGGCCGGCGTCGGCGCGCGCCGTGACATCGGCCAGGCGCGCGGCGATCTCGTCACGGTCCCGCTCGCTGTCGCGCGCCAGGATGGTCTTTTCAGCCACTGTGTTCTCGAGATCCAGAATCCGAGCCGCGGCGTCACGCCAGCGGCGCTCGGCCTCATCACGCAGGCGGGTAGCCTGGGCGAGCTGGATCTCAAGAGCGCCCAGCCGCGACGACACATCCGCAGCGCGCCCGTCAGAGTCACGATCGACGTCACGCGCCGGCGCCGTCGCGACAGCCGGGGTCTGGCGCGACAGCCGCAACAAGGTCCCCTCCAGCTCGGCCAGGCGCGAGCGCCGCGCCCGATCGGCGGTTTCAGTTTCGGCCAGCGCCGCTCTGTGCCGGGCGCTTTCCGCCGCAACCGTCTGCGCGCTCGACTCGGCCAGGGCCAAGGATTCCTCCAGCTCCTCCACCAGATTCGCCTGCTCACCCAGGGCCGCGCGCAGCTTGGCGGTTTCTGCGAGGTGAGCTGACGCCGCCCGCCGGAAGTCGACCAAGGCCTGCTCCCGCGCCGCCAGCGCCAGCTCGAGCTCCTCGAGGCGGGCGCGATCGGCCGCCGACGCGACCGGCGATGCCACCGACGAGGCAGCCATGCGAGCGCGCGCATCGCTCTCGCGCAGCTTTTCCTCCGCGGACTCAAGACGCCAGGTCAGATCCTGACGATCGGCCTCGAGCGCTGCGATGCGCTCGTCCCGCTCGCCGAGCGCCGATTCGCGAGCCGCAAGCTCAGCGTCGCGCCGTCGCAGTTCCTCGGCCAGCGCCGACGCCTCGCCCACGCCGCGTACCGGCACGCCACGCAGGCCCGCGGTGATCTGCTGCGCCAGCGCCGTCATCTCCTCGGTGGTGCGGCGGGTCAGGCTCATGACCGACTCGTCCGCATCGGTCAGCGACCGTCGCAGGCGCGTCACCTCATCGTCGAGTTCGGCGCGAGCCTCGGCACCACGACGCAGGCGAGCCCTTAGTTCCTCGATCTCCTCGGCTTGCGCCCGCGACACCCGCACGACGCCATCGACACGGCCTTCGGCCTCGGCAAGCTTGCTGCGCAGGTCGGAAGCGACGGCGTCAGCTTCGCGCGAGGGCTCGGCCACGCGCGCGGCCGGGGCGCCGGACGGGACATCCGCGCCAGGCTCGCCCCCGGGGATCTGCACCAAGGCGTAACCAAGATGAACCGCATCGGCGGGGCCGGCGATCGCCAGGTAGTGCGTGGGCTCGACCGCCGCGTCGTCAACCAGGGTCGCATCGACGCGCAGCCCGGCGGCAGCCTCGTCGAACTCGGCGACACCGAAGGCCGCGAACGGCGTCAGGCCAAACATGCGCACCTTGTCGCAATGCGAGGCAAGGCCATCGACGATGTCGTAGTAACCAAGGCCGTCGCCACCGTGATCGCCGCTTTCGACCAGGCACACCAGCCGGCCCTGCGGGGCCAACAAGGCGAACAGATCCGACAGCGACACGCCCCCCTGTCCACGCAAGAACGCCGCAGCCTCGGGCACTAGCACGATGTCGAAGGGCCCCTGCAGCGCTGGCGCTGACAGGCCGGCCACGAAGGTCAGACCCGAACGCCCGTGCGCCGCGCGCGCCGCGACGACGGCGCCCGCATCACGGTCGGCCGCCACGACCTCGCTGGCACCCAGGTCGCACAGGTGCGCCGCCCCGCTGCCCGAGCCACAGCCGAGCTCCAGCACGCGCCGCCCAGCCACCACCGGACGCAGGTAACTGTAGGCAGCCAGCCGTCGGTGGGACACGTCTTCTCGGCCCCTTACAGTCATGGAGGGGCGGGACTATACCCTATGGCAACCAGTCCGCCCGGCCGCCGCGGCCGATCTGAGCTTGATTGCGACGGCTGTGGACAAGTGCGCTCTGCAAGACTATAAGGACCGGCTTTCCGACACTCGTTTCCGAGGTTGTCACGCCATGCCAAAAATGGGCCTTCACCCGATCTACAAGCTCACCACCATCAGCTGCGCCTGCGGTAACAAGGTGCAAACCTACTCGACCCGCGGCGATTTCATGGTGGACATCTGCTCGAACTGCCATCCGTTCTACACCGGCAAGCAGAAGTTCCTCGATGCCGAGGGCCGCATCGAGCGCTTCAACAAGAAGTACAAGAAGACGCCGGCGCCGCCGGTCGCCCCGTAAAGCTTCCTCACTGTGCCCTTCTGGCTGCCCCGTCCGGGACGGCAGGATGAAGCGGTGGGATTCTCTGGTAAGGACGGCGGGCGATGTTGGACGAGTTGCTGCTCAACAAGCTCGGTGAGCTTGAGCGCCGCTTCGATGACCTTACCGGCAAGCTAGCCGACCCCGAGGTATTGGCGCGGCCGCCGATGCTGCAGAAGCTGGCCAAGGAGCATTCCGACCTGCGCGAGCTGGTGGATGCGTTCCAGCAGCACCGCGAGGCGATGCGCAAGACCGAGGAGGCGCGCGAGCTGCAGAAGGATCCCGAGATGCGCGAGCTTGCGCGGCAGGAGGAGAACGACCTCCACGGTGAGCTTGAGCGGCTCGAAGGCCGCATGAAGCTGCTGCTGGTGCCCAAGGATCCCAACGACGACAAGAACATCCTGCTTGAGGTCCGCGGCGGCACCGGCGGCGAGGAAGCGGCGCTGTTCGCGGCTGATCTGTTTCGCATGTACGTACGCTTCGCCGAACGGCGGCGCTGGAAAATCGAGATCGTGTCGATGTCGCAAGCATCGGCGGGCGGCATCAAAGAAGTGATCGCCAACATTGAGGGCAAGGGCGCCTACTCGTACTTGAAGTACGAATCAGGCGTGCACCGCGTGCAGCGCGTGCCGGCCACCGAGGCTCAGGGGCGCATCCACACCTCGACCGCAACGGTGGCGGTGCTGCCCGAGCTGGAGGAGGTTGAACTCCACATCGATCCCAAGGATCTCAAGATCGAGGTCATGCGATCGGGCGGACCGGGCGGGCAGTCGGTCAACACCACCGATTCCGCCGTGCGCATTCACCACATCCCGACCGGCCTTTACGTCCACTGCCAGCAGGAAAAGAGCCAGCACAAGAACAAGGCGCAGGCGATGAAGCTTCTGCGTGCACGCCTGTTCGACATCGAGCAGGAGAAACAGGACAACGCCGAGCGCGACGCGCGGCGCAGCCAGATCGGCAGCGGCGATCGCTCGGAAAAGATCCGCACCTACAATTTTCCCCAGGACCGCCTGACCGATCACCGGGTCGGGCTCACCCGGCACAACCTGCCGGCGTTGCTCGATGGCGATCTCGATGACGTGGTCGCCAGCCTGCGCGCGCACTATCAGGCCGAGGCGCTGAAGAACGCTTCGTCGTCGGGACCGGACAACAAGCCTACGACGTCGTCGTAGGCCACCAGGCTACGGCTTGCCGGCGCGCATGGTCACGGTGAACCGCGTCGGCGTGCCCTTCTTCGCCGCGACGTGAACCCTCTTGTCGCCGTCGACCGCGCCGCCACGGGCGGTGATCTCGACGCCGGCGCGCGGCCCGGGCACGAACCACACATCGCCCGCGGGGGCGCCGCGCATCTCGAAGACGCGCTCGAGGCCCCGGCCCGACGACAAAGGCGTGATGGTCTCGCGCACCACGGCGCCATCCACCTCGTAGATGAACGTGGGGATCTTGCCGCGCAGCTGGTAGGCGCGGAAACGGACCCGCGCAGGATCCCGGCCAGGATCGCCGATACGTAGCGGGAATCCTTCGGGCGCGATGTAGTAGCGCTCGCCGAGCGGGATCGCCTTCTGGCCACCGCGGCCGATCCACACCGGACGCACGTCGAGGAATTCGCCCGACCACGCGAACTGTACGCGACAGCTGTCGACGTCGAACGCGTAGGACTGCCCGCCGGGAAAGCCCACGGCAATCGAGCGCTCGGCGCCACCGGTGATGAAAGTGCGAAACACCACGGGATCCTTGCCGACCACGATCTTGACCGCCTTGTCGTCGGCGGAGACACCTTCGGGCAACGGCATGTCCCGGCCAACCGACAGCGCCGACCACATGTCACCGATGCGCTTTGCGGCGAAATCCTTGTCGACGTCGGCGAAGTAGGTCGGCATCTGTGTGCCAGGCAGAATGCGCTGCGGGTCCTGCATCCAGCGGCGGAACCAGTCGGGTCGCAGACGTTGCCCGATGGTGGACATGTCGGGCGCAGGGGTTGCCGATCCGGACTTGAACCAGGCGAAGTCGTGGCAGTTGATGCACGCCAGGCCCTCCTCGCCGCGGCCCAGGTAGCGCACGCCATCGCGCAGGGTCAGGGCGTCGGGCTTGGGCGGCGGCGGTGGATCGTCACGGGGCGCGCCGGCGATGGCAGCAAAGCCTTGCGCGGCGGCCGCCGCCAGCAGCGGGAAGTTCGGCATCTTGAGGCCCAGCCAGTGGCGCGTCCGGACATCGCCGTTCAGCACCTCCCGGATCCAGGACGTGCGCAGCTTGTTGCCGGTGTCATCGAGCGACGGCGCGGTCTCGCCCAGGCTGACCAGCGGGGCCGAGCCCATCTCGTGGCAGGCTCGGCAGCGGAAAAACTCGATGGCGTGGCGAAACTCGGCGATGGGCGCGCGCGCGACATCGGGCGCCTGCAGGTAGGCTTTGATGTCGCCCCGTTGCTCGTCAGTCAGGCGAAAGCGTGGCGCCGGGCCCGACGGGGCATTGCCCAGACAGCCGCGCCCGGCGGTCGCACCTACCGCCGACAGCGCCGGCGCCCGCAGCGTGTTGGTGGCGCTGCCCATCGCATGACAGGCGACGCAGCCTCGCGCCGCGAACAGCGACCGGCCTTTGGCGACATCGCCCGCGGGCGGCGAACTTTCATAGGCGGGCTGGCGCCGCTCGGCGAGGAACGCGGCCAGCGCGGTTGCCTGCGTGCCGTCGAGCTTCATGTTGGGCATGCGTCCGGTCGGATCCACCCGCTCGGGGCGCAGCAGATAGGCGCGCATGGCGGTGAAAGACAGCTTCGATCCGATGGCGGGCGACGTGATGAGGCCGGGCCCCTGCCCGTGGCAAGCGGCGCAGCCCACGCTTTCGAATAGTGCCTTGCCCTTGGCCTTGACCTCGGGCTTGTCGCCGTCCGCGGCGGTGACGGGGCCATCCCGCTTGGCGCCGGGGTCCGGGCTGCCGGGATCCACCGCGGCGGCGAGGAAAGCGGTCAGATCGCGGCGCTCGGTCTCGGTAAGCGGCATCTGGGGCATGCGCGCTGCCGCGCGGTACGCGACTGGATCGCCGAGCCAGCGGTAGATCCAGGCGGCGCTGGTACGACCACCGACGTTGGCGAGGCCGGGGCCGCGGCCATGCGCGTTGTCCGGCACCGGCCCCGTCGATGTTCCGTGGCAACCCAGACAGTTGAGGTCGTCGACCAGCGCACGCCCACGCGCCACGCGCGCCCAACTTGCAACGGCAGCGGGGGCGGCGTCGTGTTGCCACACGGCGGGCGGCACCGACTCGGGGGCGAACGCATCGGACTGCCAGATGACCTGCAAACGCGCTGGCCCCGCCGGGCGCCGGTAAGCGAGCCGCACGTTGTGCAGGCCGGGCGCAAGATCAACCAGGCCGTCGACGATCTCGTGGCTGTCGATGGTCAGGACGGCGGGGGCCGCAGCGAACTTGTACTTGCCGGCGACCAGGATCTTGATCGCGCCGGTGTAGCTAGCGCTGAACGTCGGCTTGACGCCCGGGTGGATGGATTCTTCGGCAAGCAAACTGAAATTGGGCGTGGCGACGATCTCGGTGACCCGCCGGGCACCGTCGCCGTATTCGGCCACCAGGCCGTCGGCCGCGAAAGCCGGTCCGGCCAGCAGCACCCCGAGCACGCACGGGGCGACCAGCAAGCCCGGGCGCGCAAGTGGTTTCGTCGGGGGCGCCGGCACAACTAGTCTCGCAGCCGGTTGACCGTGTAGTACGCGGCCGTGTGAAGCAGTGGCGAGCCGTCGGCGGCCTGCACACCGCGGATGTGCAGCTCGTACATGCGCTCCTTCACCAGCGTCGGCAGGACGAGTGTCACGCGCTTGCGGTCGGGCGACACCTGCGCCGCCAACACCGTCACCGGAGTGGTATCGACCAGCGGCGAGCCGTAGGTCTTCCAGTAGTTGAAATGATAGTGCTGGAACGAGTACGCGGCCGGATCGGCGGCGGTCTTGCCGTCGACCGGCTTGGTGAACGTCAACTCGAATCCGTTCTTGGTCAGCGACATTGCGTGCACCTCGAACGGCACCTTGCCGGTGAACACCACGCGCTGGAGCGCGTATACCTTGCCGCCGGTTGCGCCCCAGCCGCGATCGGTGCCGCCGACGTACAAGCTGCCGTCGCGGTCGAACGCCATGCGTGTGATGCCCGAGCCGAAGCCGCGCCGGAACGGAAACACCGCGCCCTGGTATTCGCCACCGACTTTTTCCAGCACCACGCGCGAGATGATGCTTTTGGTTTGATCGCCGACCAGCATCTGCTTGCCGAAGGGGCCAAACTTGCCGCCGGTGGTATCCCACACTGGCTCGGATGGCGAATGGCCCATGGGCCCGTAGATGAACCACGCCCCCGGCAGTGTCCTGCGCGCGACCAGTTCAGCGTTGGGCGTATCGCACGGGTGTTCGGGCCCACTGTAGCCCTTTTCCCACTTCAGGCTTTCGGGGTGGCCGTAGAAGGCGCCGGGCTTGAGGTGAAACAGCGGCGAAGTCGCCATCCAATCGCCCTGGTTGTCGGTCACGAAGATGTCGCCGTCGGGACTGATACCTATGCCCGACGGTGACCGTAAGCCGAGCGCGTACGGGATGAACTCGCCCTTGGGCGTGAGCTTGTAGGCCCAGCCGCGCCACTTCGCCAGTGACACGCCGTGGTTGGTCCAGCCCAGGTTGAGCGTGCCGTACAGATTGCCCTGCTTATCGGCGACCGGACCGAAGTGGTACTCGTGGTAGTTGCCGGTGACGCCGAATTCCTTGGTCAGGGTCTCGAAGCTGTCGGCCTTGCCGTCGTGATCGGTGTCGCGCACGCGGGTCAGCTCGGGCCGCTGCGCCACCGCCAGATCGCCATTGCCGAATGCATGCAGGCCCAGGGCTTCGTGGAGTCCCGATGCCCACAGGTTCCAGGTGCGCTTGCCGCCAGCGCCCCGCTTGATGGCCCAGATCTCGCCGCGCCGGGTGCAAACGTACAGGGTCCCGTCGGGCGTGAACGCCATACCCCCGACCTCAAGGTACGCGTCCTTCGGGATCTCGATGTCCTCGACGCGGAAGTAGGCCGCCTCGTCGTCACCGTCGACAGCGACAGCGAAGTTGGAGGTCGCGGCCACGACAGCCGCCACGGTGACGGCCACGAAAGTGCGCACGGTCAACCGATCTTGACCCACTGACGCGTGTTGGCCGAGGTCTCGATGGCGTCCAAAACGCGCTGGTTCTTCCAGCCATCCTCGAAATTGGAGTGCGGCGACTTGCCCTCGGCGATCGCCTTCAAGAAGTCGTACACCGTGTGCGTGAACGAGTGCTCGTAGCCGATGATGTGACCGGCCGGCCACCACGCGCCGAAGTACGGGTGCGAGGGCTCGGTGACCGAGATCTTGCGGAAGCCCGAGTTGGGCCCCTCCTGCACGAACACATCGAGCTCGTTCAGTTGTTCGAGATCGAACACCAGCGAGCCTTTCGAGCCATTGATCTCGAACCGGTTGTGGTTCTTGCGCCCTGGGCAGAAGCGCGAGCCCTCAAGGTACCCGATGGCGCCGTTGTCGAACTTCACCAACGCTGAGGTCGCGTCATCGACATCCACCGGCCCCATCTTCGACGGATCCTCCGGCAGCGGTCGCTCCTTGACGAAGGTCTTCATCAGGCCCGACACCTCGGCCGGCTCGCCGACCAGGTAGCGCGCCAGATCCATGGCGTGAGAAAGGATGTCGCCCAGCGCCCCCGAGCCGGACCTGGCCTTCACGAAGCGCCAGTACCGCGGCACGCTCGGATCGGCGGGCCACGACTGCAGGTAGGTGCCGCGGTAGTGGCACAGCTCGCCTATCTGACCTGAATCGATGATCTGCTTGGCCAGCGTGACCGCCGGGATGCGGCGGTAGTTGTGGCAAAGCATGTGCACGACGCCCGCCTTGACCACCGCGGCGTGCATCCTCTTGGCCTCTTCCAGCGTGTTGGCCAGCGGTTTCTCGCACAGGATCGACTTGCCAGCCTCGGCGGCCGCTATCGCGATGGGCGCGTGCGAATCACCGGGCGTGCCGATGTCGATGATGTCGACGTCCTTGCGGGCGATCACGTCCTGCCAGCGGGTGGCGTACTCCTGCCAGCCCAGGGTTTCCTGCGCCTCCTTCACCTTGGCCTCGGTGCGGCCGCACAGCACCTTCATGACCGGCTCGTACGGCAGATCCTTGAAGTAGTGATGCACCTGGCGCCACGCGTTCGAGTGGGCACGACCCATGAACTCGTACCCGATCATCGCAACGTTGAGTTTCTTCTTGGCCATGGTCGTGGTCGCTCAGGTCCAGTACGGAACGCGGCCACGCCCCTGAACCGGGATTCCCTGCGCCGGCAACACCTCGGCGTGCAGCGCGTGCATACACGCCGCGGCCTCATCGATCTTACGAGTGAACGCGATCGAGCCCTTCAAGATGGGCTTCAGCTTCTCCTTGTCCTGGATGCGCGCCTTGGGATATTCGTGCTCGATGACCAGGGCGGTGTTGGCGACGTCGAGCTTCAAGAGCTCACGCGCCGCCAGCTGGTGATCCAGCCAGTCGACCGTACGGTTCTGCAGGTACGCCAGCGGATCGTGCTTGGCGGTACCGGGCAACTCGTGCTCGGCCAGGACGACCTGCTTCTTCCACGCATTGGCGTGATCGGCGGGCCGCGGCGACGGCTTGCCGTCGACCCAATCGCCGCGCTGAATGGTCTGACCACCGTAGCCCCAGGCCGAGACGCCCTTCGAATCGGTCACCTGCCCTTTGACGTGGAAGCCGGCGATCAAGAACGCGTAGCCCTCATCCTTGAGGTACTGGAACATCGACCGCGTATCCTGACCCATCAGCACCGAATGCGACGGATCGTAGTGGATGCGGAACACGTCGCCGACCCCGTGCTTCTCGCAGATGCGGTGGATGGCGATCCAGGTGGCGGGCGTGTACGCAATGTTGTTGTGCCAGTTGTCGAGCACGGTCCAGCCCGGCATGGGGCACTGCTCGACCCGGTACTCAAGTCCACGCTCCTTGGCTGCTTTCAGCATGGGTATGTACACCTGCTCCATGAACAGCAGGTTCTGATCCATCGATAGCTTCTGGTTGCGGCCGACGAAGCCACACACTGCCTTGACGCCAAGAAGCACGGCCGTGTCGAAGATCTTGACCATGAAATCGATCTTCTTGTTCCGGATGTCGTTGTCGTCGTGGAGCATGTTGTCGAAGTAGCCGATGTCGGTGATGCCGACGCTGGTCTCCTTCATCGCGGCCAGCACACGCTTGGCGCGATCTTTGTCGAACGGCTTGCGCAGGTCGAGGGTGTTGGCGACCGGATCCAGCATGGCCTCGGCCGGCACGTCGGACTCCGACGGATGCAGCGCCGTCGACAGCTGGATGTTCGGGCAGTCGAGCTCGCGCGAGAACTGCAACCAGTCCTCGATGGCGCGATCGGGATCAGGATCGCGCACCTCACGCGGGGTCAGCTCCTGCAGGGCCGCCGTGAGCACGCTTATCTTCATGAACTTGGGTTCAAACGGCTTGATACTCATGGGCGGTCTCCTTGCGAAATCGGTTGCGGCTTACGAAGGCGCTGAATCTCCGATCGGGCCCGCGGCGAGTCAAGCCGGAGCCGCGCAAACCTCAAAAGAAAAACTCAGCTGGGCGGTCCAGTCAGGCCCGATTGGCCCGCCCGGCGACGCGGTGAATCGGCGCAGGCGAGTCGCGTCCAAGGTGTTATCGTGCACGCTCAGCGTCGCAAGGTGCCTGCTCCGTGATGGCAAACCCATGGCAAACGCGCTCGTTTACCTGATTTTCACCGCCGCGACCGCCGTCCTCGCCGCAGCGCCCGGCGGCAAGATCGACGAGTTGTACAGGCGGCGCGACGATGACGCCGTGGTGTCCGAGATCGGCCGCCTGGTCGACCAGGGCCTGGCTGCGTCCGCCAACGACTACGAGCTGCTGTGGCGGGCGGCACGCCTGCGGTTCTGGCAAAGCGACCGGCCCGACCTGGACAAGCCGACGCGTTCTCGGCTGGGCAAAGAAGGCTGGGACCTGGCCGAGCGGGCGGTCGCCGCGAACCCCAACCGAGTCGAGGGCCACTTCTGGGCGGTCTTGAACATGGGCAACTACGTCGCCGGCGTGGGCATCATGCGGGCCCTGACCAGTGGCATCGAAGGCAAGTTCAAGGGCCGCCTGCAGCGCGCGACCGCGCTCGATCCGGGCTACGAGCACGGCGCGATCGACATGGCGTGGGGCCGCTATTTCGCCGAGCTGCCGTGGCCCAAACGGGATCGCAACAAGGCCGAGCAGCATTACCGTCGCGCCCTGGCGCTGAACCCGCACGCGCTCCGCTGCCGCGTGTTCTGGGCTGGCCTGATGCTTGACGACGGCCGCGCCGTCGAGGCCAAGAAGCTGCTCGACGAGGTCGCCGCGGCCACGCCCGGCGCCTACGACGCGCCCGAGGAACGGCGCGCGCAGAAGCGCGGCGCCAAGCTGATGCCGAAGGTGCTGGCGGCGCTGAAATAGTTGGCGGCACCGGCTTGCCGACACCGGCCTACGGGGCGGCTCAGCTACAATTGTCCGACGTGCTAGGCCGCAGCATCGGCAACTACCAGATCGTCCGCCAGCTCGGCGAGGGCGGCATGGGCACGGTGTACCTGGCCGAGCACCCGAGGATCGGCAAGAAGGTCGCGGTCAAGATGCTGCACGCGCAGCTGTGCGCCAACGCCGAGCTGGTGTCGCGCTTCTTCCAGGAGGCCCGCGCGGTCAATGAGATCCGGCACCCCAACATCGTCGACATCTCCGACTTCGGCGAGACCGAGGACGGCGTCGTCTACTTCGTCATGGAGCTGCTCAGCGGCCGCACGCTGCGTGAGCACATCGTCGCCGACGGCGCGCTAGCGGTGGGACGCGCGGCGGAGATCGCACGGCAGGTGGCGGGGGCACTAGAGGCCGCCCACCGGGCCGGGATCGTGCACCGCGATCTGAAACCCGAGAACATCTTCCTGACCACCGACGATGGGGCACCCGGCAAAGACAAGGTCAAACTGTTCGACTTCGGCGTGGCCAAGCTGGTCGGCGACAAGCACGAGGCCAGCCACAAGACAGCCGCCGGCTCTATCATCGGCACGCCTTACTACATGGCGCCCGAGCAGGTGCTGGGCCACGACATCGACGCTCGCACCGACGTCTACGCGCTGGGCGCGGTGCTGTACGAGACGGTGACCGGCGTGGTGCCTTTCCCCGAAACCCGGCTCATCGACATCCTGGCGGCGGTGATCAAGAAAGTGCCGGCGCCGCCCAATCAGCACCGGCCCGAGCTACCGCTCGGCCTTGCACGCCTGATCATGCGCTGCCTGGAGAAGGATCCCGCGGCGCGACCCGAGTCCATGGCGGCGTTCGCCGCGGAGCTTTCGGCGCAGGCCGTCGCGCCGATGGTGACACCGCCGCCAGCGATCTTGTCCCGCGTCCTGGCCCGCGGCGTGCCGGGCGCGATCGGTTCGACGACGCTGAGCGGGGCGGCGGGCGGCGGAAGCGCGCGCGTGCAATCCGCGTCGGGCGCAGGTCGCCTGCTGGCGGCCTTTTCTCGTCACCCCCCTGCATTGAAGGGATTGGCGATCGCTGGCGTCGTGATCGCGCTTGCCGGGGCCTCGTGGGCTCTGCTCGCCAGCGGCGAGCAGCCGAAACCCGTGGCCACGGTGCCCGGCGAAGCTGCATTGACCATCGACTCCACCCCGCGCGGCGCCCGCGTCGTCCGCCTGGCCGACAGCAAGATAATAGGCACCACCCCGGTGCGTGACTTCATGCCCGGCGACGGCCGCCGGCAGGAGTACCTGCTCAGGCTCGAGGGCTATGTGGAAGCGCACCAGACTTTCCTCGCCACCAGCGCCGGCGAGCATTCTCTCATGGTGACCTTGATGGCCCAGACCGCGCCGGTAGCGGTGCCAAGGCCGCCGACCACGGCGCGCACCGGCCCGTCGCGCTCGCACGGCAAGAAGGTCGTCACGCGGACCGCGAAGCCTGCGGCCGCACCGGCGTTCGCACCGGTCACGGACGAGCCCACCAGGCCCCGCCCGGCGGCCGCAGCGGGTGCGAACTTCGAGCAGATGCCCACCCTTCTGCCCGCGACACGGGTCAGACGCCTGGGCCGCTAGAGCGCACGCGCGGTACACTTCGGCCCATGGACGACGACAGCTTGCGATCTGCGGCGCGCGAACGACTGGCCGCGTTCCTGCCACGAGCGCTCGCAGACGCGGTGCTCGACGAGACCGAGCGGCAAGAGCTGCTCGGCATGCTCACCAGCGGCGTTCTCACGAAGGACGACGTGCAGGGCGCCTTCCGTGGCTTCCTCGAAGGCCTGCGGCGCGAGATCCTGGCGGACGGCGTCTTCACGCCCGAGGAGCGCGAGCGGTGCCGGGCCATCGTCAAGGCGCTACGCATCCCCGATAATTTCCTATCGCCCGATCTGGCCGCGATCCTGGCCGAGTAGCCGGGATGGCCATCGTGGGAATCGGACCGTCGGAGTAGACCGCAATCACGTCCGGACCACGTCAACGTGGCGATCGGCCGCCGCGGCCAGATCGACAATATCGCCGAGGTCCGACGTGAAGATCTGGTCACCGTCTTCGGCCAGCAGCACCAACGCTGCGTCGATCACGTCGGCCTTGCCGGTGGCCGCCAGCAGCTCGCCAGCCGCGCGTCCCAGCCCGCTGTCCAGAGCGCGCACGTCGATCCCTGTGAGTGCTTTCGCCAGCAGCGCCTGACGGGAGCCCCGGCCCCGCCACGCCTGACCTAGAACGCCGCCATGGGTGACCGCCAAGCTCCCGGCAAGGGCTGCCGCCTTGAAGCGACGCCACATCGCGCGTTCGTTGCGCTCGAGGGCGATGAGCGCGCCGCTGTCGAGGATGAGACTCATGCCGCTCGCGCCCCGCGTCTGGGCCGCACCGTTCGGCCACGCACACCCCTGACGACGACCGCGGCCTTTTCATCCGCTCTTTTTTGCGCGGCAAGCTCCGCGGCGGTGATGGTGCCGAACTCCGACTCGTAGGCCGCCACGGCTTCGGTCATGGCCTGCAGCCGGCGTTGCCTGGCCTCTCGCTCGGCCAGAGCGTCGTTGACCCAGCCACTGAGCGATTCGGCGCGGCCCGCCTTGACCGCCCGGTTTCCGGCTTCGATGAACTCGGCATCCACGGTCACGGTCATCCGCTCTTTGCGCGTAGTCATACTACAATGGTAATCCGCATCATACGTCGGTACAACTCGGATTCCACGGGCTTCCCGTTCGACGGCGCCAGCGCAAGCTGGGTCAGTGCACGGTGGGCTCGATCGTGGTCGCCGCGAACGAGAATTTCAGCTTGCGCCCATCGACATCGCCGACCAGCTCGCCCTCGACGTCCACGGTGACCCGCCCGCCGTTCGCCAGCGCGCCGAACAGCAGCTCGTCGGTCAGCGGGCGTTTGACCTCGTCCTGGATCACACGCCCCAGCGGCCGGGCGCCATTCTGCGGATCGTAGCCCTTCTTGGCCAGGTAGCTGCGCGCCGCCTTGGTGACCGTGATCGTGACCTTGCGCTCGGCCAGCTGCGCCGCGGTCTCGCCCAGAAACTTGTCGACGATCTGGACCATGACCGCGGGATCGAGCGGCGCGAAGTCGACCTTGGCGTCGAGGCGGTTGCGGAACTCGGGCGCGAACAGGCGCTTGAACGCTTCGTCGGTGTCGCCAAAACGCTCGGCCGCGCCAAAGCCCGGCAAGCGCTTGGTCAGATCGCGCGCACCAACGTTGCTGGTCATGATGAGGACCACGTTGCGAAAGTCACTGGCGCGGCCGTTGTTGTCGGTCAGCGAGCCGTGATCCATCACCTGCAGAAGGATGTTGAACAGGTCCGGGTGGGCTTTCTCGATCTCGTCGAGCAGCAACACGGCGTGCGGGGTCTTGTGGACAGCGTCGGTGAGCAGCCCGCCCTGATCGAAGCCGACGTAGCCGGGCGGCGCGCCGATGAGGCGCGACACCGTGTGGCGCTCCATGTACTCCGACATGTCGTAGCGCAAGAACGAAATACCCAGAATCTCGGCCAACTGCTTGGCCAGTTCGGTCTTGCCCACGCCGGTGGGACCCGCGAACAGGAAGCAACCGATCGGTCGCGTCGGCGCGCCCAGCCCCGCACGGTTCATGCGAATGGCCTGCGCCACGCGCTCGACCGCCTTGTCCTGCCCGAAGATGCGACCGCGCAGATCGGCGTCCAGGTTGCGTAGGCGGTCGCGATCATCAGACGCCACCCGCTTGGGCGGAATGCGGGCCATGGTTGCGACCACCATCTCGATGTCCCGCACGCGCACGGTGGGCTTCTTGCCGGTCGCGGCGGGGGCGGCGGCGCCCGGGCCGGCCTTGTCTGCGCCGGCATCGCCCGGCCGGGCGCGCAACTTCACGGTCGCGCCGGCTTCGTCCATCAGATCGATGGCCTTGTCGGGCAGTCTGCGATCCGCCAGGTGCCGCACCGACAGATCCACCGCCGCGCGCAGAGCCTTGTCGGTGTAGACGACGCCGTGAAACTCCTGGTACTTGCTGCGCAGGCCGCGCAACACCTTGACTGCCTCGCCGAGCGACGGCTCGCCGACCTCGATGGGCTGGAACCTGCGCGCAAGCGCCCGATCCTTCTCGATGTAGCTGCGGTACTCCTTGTGCGTGGTCGTGCCGATGCAGCGCACGCGCCCGGATGACAGCAAGGGCTTCATCAGATTCGACGCGTCCATTGATCCGCCCGACGCCGCGCCGGCGCCCACGATGGTGTGCAACTCGTCGATGAACACGACGGCGTTTTCCTTGGCCTCGATCGCCTTCAACACCGCCTTGAAGCGCTCCTCGAAATCACCACGGTAGCGCGTGCCCGCCACCAGTGCCCCCATGTCGAGCGCGTAGATGGTCATCCCGGCCAGCGCGGCCGGCGCCTCACCTAGCTCGATGCGCCGAGCGATGCCCTCTACCAGCGCGGTCTTGCCCACGCCCGCGTCGCCGATGAACAGCGGGTTGTTCTTGCGCCGCCGCGCCAGCACGTGCATCGCGCGATCGACCTCGGGGTTGCGGCCGATCAACGGATCGACGAGCCCGGCCCGCGCGCGCTCGTTCAGGTTGACCGCGTAGGCCGCCAGTGGATCCGCCGGCGCGGCGTCTTCGCCCTGGCCCGTCTGGGCCGACCCGTCGGCGCCCGCGCCCGACCCGGTCGCGCCCGGCATCAGCAGGGGTTTGCCTGGCAGAAGTTTCGAGATGCCATGCGCGATGTAGCTGACCACATCGAGCCGGTTGACGCCCTCCTCGGTGAGAAAATGCACCGCGTTCGACTCCGGCTCGCCGAACATTGCCACCAGCACGTTGGGCCCGTTGGCCTCGTCCTTACCGGCGCCGATCACGTGGTTGACCGCCCGTTGCACCACGCGACGGAACCCGATGGTGGGCTGCGCCCGCTCCCGCTCGTCCTCGGGCATCGGCTGCAGTTCGGCTTCGAGGAACGCCGCCAGCTTTTTGCGCACGCGCGGCACGTCGCCGCCGCAGTGCCGGATGACGTCCGCCGTCTGGTTGTCGTCGAGCATGGCCAGCAGCAGGTGCTCAAGCCCCGCGAACTCATGCCCGCGCGTGGTGGCGTCCTCAAGCGCGGTCCGAAGTACCTTCTCCAGGTCTGGGCTCAGCATGATTGCCTCACGCGCTCTGTTTGCGGACCGAGCACTGCAGCGGCATCTCGTGCTCGCGCGCGAAGCGCACGACCTGCGACGCCTTGGTCTCGGCCAGATCGTAGTTGAAGACGCCGGCCACGCCGACGCCCTTGGTGTGAACGTGCAGCATGATGTTGTGTGCGGTCTCGGCGCCGTGGTGGAAGAACTTCATCAAGATGTGCACGACGAATTCCTGCGTGGTGTAGTCGTCGTTGTGCAGCAGGACCTCGTAGAGCCGGGGCCGATCGACGCGGGGTTTCTCCCGGGTCGCGAGCTCGCGCTCTTTGACGATCTCTGGTTTGCGATCGGCCATCTCGATTCCTAGCTTGGCATGACGACGGGCATGATCAAGGAAGTCGCGCGTGGAAGCTGCCCTCGTTGATCTGCAAGAGCAGGTTGCCCTGGCGGATGACCTTGACCTCCCGAAAGGTGCCCTGCAACAGCTTTTCGCCGCCGACCGGCACCACGTCGAGGTGGACCCTGCCGGTCGACGCCTCGTATTCGACTGCGTCCAGGCTGGCGACGCCTGGCATGGTCTGGTCGGGGCGCTTGAAATAGATCTCCAGGAAACCGCCGGCTTGGGGGTCGACCTCGTAGGGGCCTGGCAAGCCGACCTTGCTGGTGTCGATGGCCAGGCGAACACCCATGAAGCGCGGCCGGCGCTGATCCTCGGCGACGATCTCGATGCGATCGCCGTTGCGCCGCTGGAATGAGATCTCCTGGTGGAAGCGGATCGACTCACTGTCGGCCCAGGCGCCCCTGGCCTCGATGAACCCGGGCGCGTCGCCGCAGCCCGCGCCGGCTCCGAGCAACAACAATGACAGCGGCAACCAGCACCATCTCACGGGGGCATGATAGCGCCGTATACTGCCGCCGTGGATGTCACCGCGTTCGACGGACGCCCATTCGCGGCGCGGCGGGTGCGCCTGGCGGCAGCGCTGGGCGACGCTCCGGCGCTGTTCGCAGCGGGTGCGGCGCGACCGCGCAACTACCTGGCCAACGCCTACCCGTACCGTGCATCGAGCCACTTCCTCTATCTGTTCGGTCTGCCCGTGCGCGACGCGTGGGCATTGTGGGACGGGCGCGCCTGGACGGTCTACGTCCCGGTGCCCGATCTCGACGCGGCGGTGTGGGAAGGCCCGCAGCCCGGCGTCGCCGAACTCGCGGCGGCGCTCGGCTGCGATGCGCGGCCAGTCGGCGAGCTCGCCGCCGCCCTGATGCGCCGTCCGACCGCCACGATCGCGGCGCCCGATCTCGAGACCTGCGCCGAACAGGGCCGCCTGCTGTCGCGTCCGATCCGCCGCGGCCGCTTCGAGGCCATCGATGTCCCGTTGGTCGACGCGATGATCGCACAGCGGCTCGTCCACGATGAGGCCGCCGTGCTCGAGCTTCGCGTCGCCGCCGCCGCCACCGCCGCGGCGCACGAAGCTGGCATGAAGGCCACGCGACCAGGCATGCGCGAATCGGTGGTGCGCGCGGCCATGGAGGCGGAGCTGTGCGCGCGCGGCATGACGATGGCCTACGGGTCAATCGTCACGGTGCACGGCGAGGTGTTGCACAACGAGCAGCACCACAATGTGCTCGACGCCCGCGATCTGTTGCTGGCCGACGTGGGCGCCGAGACCGCGACCGGCTGGGCCGGCGACGTCACCCGCGTGTGGCCGGTAAGCGGGCACTACTCAAAGACTCAGGCCGATCTGTACGACGTGGTGCTGCGCGCGCAGCAGGCCACCATCAAGGCAGTCAAGCCGGGCGCGCGCTACCTGGACCTGCACAACCTGGCGGCGCGCCAGATGGCCGAGGGCCTGGTGGGTCTGGGCATCTTGCGTGGCGACCCGGCCGAGCTGTGCGCCGACGGCGTGATGGCCTTGCTGTTCCCGCACGGCGTGGGCCATCTACTGGGCCTCGATGTCCACGACATGGAGGATCTGGGCGACCGCGCCGGCTACGCCCCTGGCCGCACGCGCGCCGGCGAGTTCGGGGTCAAGTTCTTGCGCCTCGACCGTGATCTCACCGCCGGCATGGCGGTGACCATCGAGCCCGGCCTGTATCTAATCCCGGCGCTACTCGGTAACGCCGATCTGGCCGCGCGCGCGAAGGTCGGCGATCGGCTCGACCGTCGCCGCCTGGCCCAGTTCGACGACGTGCGCGGCATCCGCATCGAGGACGACGTGCTGGTGACGGCCGCGGGCCACGAAGTCTTGAGCGCCGCTATTCCCAAGGCGCGCGATGCGGTCGAGACCGTGATGCGGTGACGGCTACCCAGCTGGCGCTCGTCACCGTGGCGCAAGCGTCCACTACCGCCGCTGCCTCGATGCCCGCTGACGCCGCCCAGTCGCTCGACAAGGCCCCACAACCTTCCTGGTCGGTACCGCTGGCTCACTCTGCTGCGGTCGTGCTCGGCATGCGCCTGGGTGCGTGGGCGATCTGGCCGGACCCTTACGCACCGTTGCCGCTGTCGCGAACTGCCCGGCAATTCAAGCTGGCGTACACCATGCCACCCGAGTTCCGCCGCGATCGCGCTCTGCTCGAATCAGACGGCGATCCGTGGCCCATCAACGTGGTCGGCCACGGTCTTTTCGGCGCCGAGATCTACGGCCGCGCGCGCGCCTGCCACGTACCGGCCTGGCAGGCGGTCGCCTTCACCGTGGGTGCCAGCGTGGTGTGGGAGTACGGCCTCGAGGCCACCGGCAAGCGCCCATCGGCGCTCGATCTGGTAACCACACCGTTGTTCGGCGCCGCCCTGGGCGAGGGCCGTCATCGCTTGCAGACGTGGCTGCGGACGCGCCCGCGCACCACGCTTCGCCGCGTGGTCGAGTTCGTCATCGATCCGCTCGGTGAAACCGAGCGCACGGTGCTGGGTACGCGCTGCTGACGTCCGAGCCTTGAAATCAAGCGAGGAGGCCCGCCACCGGCCCTTTCGAGTAGCGCGCGTCGCCGAAGGTCGTGACCGGAAAGCCCATGTTGCTGCCCGCAACGCGCTCATTCGATTTCACAGACCGCCATGTATGTCTCGCGGCAAGGCGCGTCGTGCCAGCCACCGCTCGATCCCATCGCCAGGCAGTCCTGCTCGGGCTGCGCGGCGCTGTCGTTGGGCTGACCGGGAGCGAACGCGCGGAAGCCGAAGCTCTCCCCGGTGATCCAGCGAAAATCTCCCTCGACCTTCCGATCATGGCCACCCATCCATGTGTAACCCGACACCAGTCCGGCCACGAACGCCTGCTCGTCTCCGTCGGTGACGGTGGCCAGCGCGCCGCCCAGGGCCCGGCATGTGGCGGAGGCCTCGTCCCAGCTGTCCGAGATCGGCACCACCCGGTAGGCGTGCCCGGTGGCGGGACGAACCGCCCACGCACGTCGCTCGCATACATAGGCGCGCGGCTCTTCGCACGCAGCGGCCAGCCACCTGGTCCGGTAGTCGGCCCGGTCGATGAAGGTGCAGTTGCCTCCCTGCTCCGCCGCCGTCACGGGCAAGAGATGGCGCAGGCTGCTGTCGACCGGAGCGCCGGTGCGCCACGCCAGGCCGGCGGCGTCGTCCTGCCGCACGCCAATCCAGACCGGGGTCCCCGCAGTCGCGCGCAGACCCCGCGCCACCGCGTGGTACGAGCCCAGATCCGGGAATGTGGCCAGTGACTCGCCCCGCCCGAGACAGGCGGCCTGGGCCGCGTCCCAATTCAGCGGCTCGACGTGCAGCGTGTAGCAGCCGTGCCCGACGCCGGCGAGAGCGTCGGCCGGACAGCGCAAACAACGATCGCAGCCGTCGTGCGCGACGTTGTTACCATCGTCGCAATCCTCGCCTCGATCGACGACGTGGTTACCACAACGGGCGGCCACCGCGCGCGGGCCACCCAGGGACACGGCCGCCAGCGCCGCCGCACCAAGCAGCGCCACCGTCGTGGCGATGCCCAGCCACCGACGCAGCACCGCCGCCTCCAGCGCCCGCACCAGCGCGTCGACGTCGGTGAATCGCTGCGCCGGATCCGGCGCCAGCGCTTTCCGCAACGCGCGCACGATGCCGGCGGGCAAGCGCCCGCGTGCCGGCTGACCCAGCGGCTGCGCGGGGGTGCGCGCGAGTTCCGGCGGCGGATCGCCTTGCAGCGCCCGGTAGGCCGTCAGCGCAAACGCCCACTCGTCTGAACGCGCGTCGACGATACCGCCGGCGATGACCTCGGGCGCGACGTAACCGGGCGTGCCGGCGGGCGCACTGTCCATCTCGATCTCGACGCACGCCACCGGCGCCAGACCAAAGTCACTCACGCGCACGCGCCCGTCGGCCGAGATCAGCAGGTTGTCGGGCTTGACGTCGCCGTGAACCACACCGCCGCGATGAGCGGCCGCGAGACCGCGTGCGGCGTCGATCAGCACGCGCAGCACCTGCGGCCAGCGGCGGCGCGCGCGGCGCAGCCACACCGCCAGCGTCTCGCCCTCGACCAGTTCCATCACCAGGAACACCTGGCCGTCGACCACGCCGACGTCGTACACACTCACGATGCCAGGGTGATTCAAGCGCGCCATCGCACGGGCTTCGCGCAGCAGCACGTCGTCGGCGCGACCATCATGCAGAACCTTGATGGCAACCCGCCGCCCGAGTTGCGGATCATAAGCCTCGTAAACCGCGCCGCCGCCGCCGGAACCCAGAGGACGCAGGATGCGGTGACGGCCAAATGCCGTTCCCGGTGCCAGCGCCGGCAACGGCGCCCGCCGAACACCTGCATCGGCCGCACTGCTCGACGCTGCAGTCGCGTCGTCAGCGTCCGGGATCGCCCACTTCATGTACTCTGCCACCACCGATCGGCAATCGCCGCAGCTGGCCAGATGGGCGTCCGTGATCGCGCGCGAAGCCGACGGCAACGCGCCCCGAACGAGATCCTCTATCGTGCGATCGTCCAGGCACGCCATGGCGGCGCACGCACTCTACCGTGCTTGACTTTGCGATGCTGCGGCCGGAAAACGGATTCATGCCCGCGGGCGCCGTTCTGCTGCAAGCGCTGGCAGGGGCACCCGGCACCGATCCCGATTTGCAACCCGCCGTCACGGCGATGTGGGATCGCGCGCGCGCGGCGTGGCCCGCGATCGTGATCGAAGCCGAGCAGTTCCTGCCTTACGTGGCGGAACGCCTGGCACCGGACGTCGACGTGATCGGCGCGCTGGCCGATCTGCACGCCGGCGATCTGTACCTGGCGTGCGCGTGCGTGCGCGGCGATGCCCAGGCGCTGTCGGCCTTCGACAACCACTTCATCAGCCGTGTGTCGGCGTATCTGTCCCGCGCGGATGCCTTGCCGGCGTTCACCGACGAGGTGAAGCAAACCTTGCGCGCGCGCCTGCTGGTCGCCGACAGCGGTCTGCTGCCGCGGCTTGGGGGTTACGCGGGCCGCGGGCCGCTGGGTGCCTGGCTGTGGATGAGCACCACCCGCGTCGCGGTCGACCTGCGGCGCGAATCAGCGCCCAACGATGCCGAGTCGGACCTCGCGCTGCTGGCGGATCGTGCCACCACCCCGGATCCCGAGCTGGCTTACCTGAAGGCCGAGTACGGTCCCGCCTTCCGCGAAGTGTTCCGCGATGTGCTGGCGGCGCTGCCGGAACGTGACCGGTCGCTCTTGCGCCTGGTGTTCGTCGACGGCCTCAACACCGACAAGGTGGGCGTCCTGTTCGGCGTGTCGCGCTGGACCGCCAACCGCCGCATCGCCGCCCTGTGCACACGCATCTTCGACGAGACCAAGGTCGCCCTGGCGGCGCGTCTGGGCATTCCGGCCACCAACCTGAACACTCTCCTGCGCGTCATCCAGAGCGAGATGGCGCTGAGCGTGCGCGACATTCTGCGCGGGTGACGCGGCCCGACGGGTGTCCCGCCCGCGGAAATCCGAGCCTGAGACGCCATTTTCGGATTTTTTTGCACCCGGCGGCCGATCCCACCGTCTCTCGCGCGGAGGTCTCTCATGAGCAGTTTGTCGCTACTCCTGTGCGTCGGCCTGGCTGGCACAGCGTGCGTGGGCGCCATCAACGGCCACGACGACGAGGCGCCGGGAACCCCGGACGGCCCGCGCGCCGCAGGCAAGGGCCAGTCGGGAAGCGGTGGCGCCGCCGGGGTGGCGGCGGGATCTCCGGCGGGCGTGCCGGGAATGCCGGGCCAACCGGGCATGCCCGCGCCCGCGGGACCGCCGCCGGTGGCGACCCCGACCACACGCCTGGCCCGGCTGTCACACGCGCAGTGGACCGCCGCTGTGAAAGATCTGCTGCGGCTGCCGGCGCGGCCGGCATTCTCGGATCGATTTCGCGGCGATCCGATCAACACCTTCGACACCATCGCCGAAACCCTGTCGGTCGACGAGGCCTTGCGCGGCGACTACCGCGACGCCGCCGAGCAACTGGCCGAACAGGTCACCACCGATCCGGCGGCGCTGGCCCGCATCGTTCCTCCTGTTGCCGCGGGCGACGTCGCGGCGCGCTCGCGTGACTTCGTCGACAGGTTCGGCGTGCGCGCCTACCGGCGGCCGCTGACCAAGGTCGAGGCCGACCGGTTCGTGACCTTGATGGGCCGCGGGCCGGCGGTGTTTGGTGGCAAGGACGCTTTCACCGACGGGGTTCGGGTGGCGGTGCAGGCGTTCTTGCAGTCGGTGCACTTTCTCTACCGGACCGAACTTGGCCCGGCGACTGCAATGGCGGCGACCGGCCGGCAAGCGCTGGGCCCGTACGATCGCGCCGCGCGGATCGCACTGGCGGTGACCGGCACCATTCCCGACGACGCGCTGCTGGTGGCCGCGGGTACCGCCGAGCTGACCACCAGCGACGGCGTCCGGCGCCAGGTCGAGAGACTGCTCGGCACACCGGCCGCGGGCGAGGTAATCGACAGCTTTCACCGGCAGTGGCTGCGCATGATCACGTACGAAGGCATCGAGAAGGACGCCAAGTTGTTTCCCGAATACTCGGCTGGCATTGGCGCCGATATGGAAAGCGAGACGCTGAAATTCGCGCGCGACGTGGTCGATGGCGGCGGTGGTTTCAACGAATTGCTGCTGTCGCCCACGACCTTCGTCAACAAGCGCCTGGCGGTGCTGTACGGCATGCCCGCGCCGGCCGCGGCGACCGGCCTGACCAAGGTCAACCTGGATCCGACCAAGCGCGCCGGCCTGCTGACGCAAGCTGGGTTCCTGGCGTCGAACGCTTCCATTCGCGAGGTCGACTCGATTCATCGCGGCGTGTTCGTGCACCACCAGTTCCTGTGCACAGAGTTGCCGCCACCCGCCGCCAACGTTTCGTTTGCTGGCGCCACCGGTACCACCAACCGGCAGAAGGTCACGTCGGTGACCGGCGACGGCACCTGCGGCGCCGGCTGCCACTCGTCGGTGATCAACCCGGTCGGCTTCGCGTTCGAACAGTACGATGCCCTGGGCAAGTTTCGCACCAGCGACAAGACGTTGCCGGCGGACGCGTCCGGCAAGTACGCGTTCGACGGCATCGACAAGACCTGGACCACCGGGATCGAGTTCGTGAAACTCATGGCGTCGAGCCAGACCGCGCACAACTGCTTCTCGAGGTTTCTGTTTTCTTACCTTCACGGCCGCACGCCCGAACCCGCTGACGTTCTGACTGTGGCCGGGCTGGGGCAGAAGTCCCTTGAATCGAAGGTGTCGGTCAAGGCGCTGCTGACCGAGATCGCGACAAGCGATCAGTTCCTCACGCGTCTACCGTAGCCCGCGTAGCCCGCACCAGTCGGAGTAGAGATGATGGTCACCCATAACCCCCTCCACGGAGGCTCCCATGTCCTTGCGAACTGTTGATCTATCGAGACGACGCTTCCTGCGCGGCACCGCCGGCGCGAGTCTGGGTTTGCCGTGGCTGGACGTATTCGCGCGCCACGCCCGCGCGGCCGGCCCACCGGTGTGCGCGGCATTCCTGATCAACATGAATGGTGTGCAGCAGGCCGCCGGCGGCGAGCCCGAGACTTTCTGGCCACGCACCATCGGGCCACTGACCAAGGACGGACTTGCGGCGCAAACCGATCGGGCCACCAGCGTGCTTTCCGATCACGCGGCCCGCATCACGATGTTGCGCGGGATGAGTTTCGCCTTCCAGAGCGGCGGCTGCGCTCACACCGGCGGCGGTAACCAGGTCTTGACGGCGGCGCGGGTCACCGGTGGCGGCAACAAATCGTTGGCGCTGGGTGAATCGGTCGACAACTACCTGGCCCGTCGCATGGGCGTCGAGCCGCTGGCGCTCTACGCCGGACCCAAGGCCGGCTACATCAATGATCACATTTCCTTCAAGGGCCCAAGCGAGCTGCGCATCAGCGAGGGCAATCCCTGGCTTGCGTACATGCGCCTGGTCGGCATGAAGCCCAGCATGGCGGCGTCGCCCGAGGTGGCGATAAAGCTGGCGTCGGGACGAACCAGCGTCAACGATCTGGTGCGCGCCGAGATGTCGGAGGTGCTGGCACGCAAGGATCTGTCGGCCAGCGACCGCAAGCGTCTCGACATGCACTTCGCGTCCATCCGCGAGATCGAGCAGAAAATTACGACCGAGCTGGCCCCCGCCGATGCCATGCGCTGGAAGGCGCTGGACGGCCGCCACAAGCTGACCAGCACGCGCCTGGCGGTCGAGCAGCTGCACATGGAGCTCATCGCGTTCGCGTTCGCCGCCGGCTACACGCGGGTGGCGTTCCTGCAACTGGGCGACGGTACCGACCAGATGACCTACACGTTCGAGGGCACGACCTACCCGCGCTTTCATCCGCTGAGTCACCGGGCGTCGAGCGATTCTGGTTTCGCCGACGGCACGATGCCGATGGCGGTGAAGCAGCACCACAACATCGACACCATCATCATGGGGCAGCTCAAGTTCCTGCTCGACAAGATGGCGGGGTACGCCACACCCGCGGGCCCGCTGCTGGACACGTCATTCGTGACCTGGGCCAACCACGTCGCCACCGGGGGCCACGCTTACACCAACGTGCCGTACATCATCGCCGGTAAGGCCGGCGGCGCACTGAAGACTGGCCAGTACATCAGCGGCGGTTCCACCAACAACAAGCTTCTGAATGCCCTGATCGGCGCGGCCGGCGTGCGCAAGATGGACAACACGCCGGTGGATGACTTCGGCGATGCCAGCCTGACCAAGGGTGTGGTGCAGGGTCTGCTGGCCTGACGGCGCGGCCGCAACTCCTGCCGCGCGCCGGCCGATGCACCGCGAAGGGCTAACACCAGGGCGCTCAGAACTTGTAGCGGGCGCCGAAGCGCAGGCGCATGGGCGGCAGATAGCCGGTGGCCTGCTGGAATAGCGGAGTGTCCTGGGTCTCGACGCCGGTGGCGGTGCGCAGCGCCAGGACGTTCAACACGTCGACGTAGGCCTCGAAGTTAACCCCCGTGATCGGCTTCAGGTTGGCGCGCAGCTGGACGTTCAGGCTCTGCTGGTCGGGCAGACGAATCGGTCGGTCGTCGGTGGGATCGTTGATGTTGCCACCCGGATTGACACCAGGCTGGGCACGGTAGTCGGCGAAACTGCCGGTCTGGGTGTTCCAGAATCGGCGCGAATAGGGCCGCCCGGAGGTGTAACGCCACTCGATGCCGGTGGTCAGCCACTTGGTGATCTGGTACACGGCCTGGGTGCGGATGGCGTGGCGTGCGTCGTCACCCAGGTAGGCGTCGCGCAGATAGATATCGCGGCCCGGGATGTCGCCGTACTCGTTGGCATTCCCGTCCAGCACGGTACCGGTGAGCTGGGACCAGGTGTAAGCCGCCGTGATCTTGAGCGCGCCTTCGCGCTTGTGCACCGTCGTGGTGATCCCCATGTAGCGCCGGCGCGCCTCCGCAGGCGTCTCAAGGTCGTCGATGCTCTGGGCGCGGCCGTTCTTGTAGCCACCGTCAGCATCAAGCGCGGTGCCCGAGTTGTTCCATATCCTGTTGGTCTCGACCTGTTCGTACTGCCGGGTGAACTGGCGGTAGACGAAGTCGGTCCCGATCCCGACGCCCTGGACGATCTCGCGCTCGACGCCCGCTGTGTACTCCCAGGTTCTTGGGATCTGTAGCTTCTCTCTACAGGGTCGCCCGAACTGGTCTTGCCCCGAGGGGCCGCAGGGTAGCCCGATGGTGCTCCCGGAGGTGCCACCCGAATAGGCGCATGCCGAGGTAAAGCTCTGCGTCGTGGCGTCCCAGTCACACTTCTGTGTCACCTGAGTCCCCAGGGTGTGCTGCGACAGCGCCAGGACATCGACGTCGACCATGCTGCTGAAGCTGCCGCGCACAGCGGTGCGACCGTCATGAGTCGCATCCCATACCGCCGATATGCTGGGCGCCAGAGCCTGCGTATCTATCGAGACGTCGCCGATGCTGTTGGAACCGCGGCCGTAGATCCAGCTCAAGCCAGGCGAAAGCGTGAAGTGCCGCGAAAGTCGCATGGTGTCAGTCAGGACTGCGATGTTCTTGACGGTGTCGCTGGCACGGATGAACCAGCCGTAGCGGGGGCCGTCGAGCCGCGGATCGTTGGAGAAGAATTCGGTTCGGCTGCTGTTCACACTGCCGTTGAGAGCGAGGCTCTGATCGCCCGGCGTGGCGGTCGCGATCTCGCCGTGCTCAACGAAGTGGGTGTCCTGGAGCTTGACGTTGTGGTCGCCGAAAACCTTCGAGCTGCCGAACCACTCAAACTTGTTGATGAACTCGATGGTCTGCGAGGTGTCCAGCTGGTGCCGCGGGTAGTTCTGCAGGGTTTGAAGGCGCGGGAACG
>JANPCZ010000174.1:0-58155 GCA_031431215.1 Myxococcales bacterium | reverse complement strand
CGCTCGTCGAGCGTCCAGCGGACCTCGAGCACGTCCTTCACCACGGCCGTGCCGTCGCGCCCTGGCACCAGTTGCTTTCGTGGCGCGCCCAGCACCGCAAACATGGACGCTGTGCCGTACTCGAACAGATGGTGAAACGCTCGATCGAGGCCGACCGAGCCCAGGTTGGCGACGAACAGGCTCGTGTACATGGGATCGCCCTCGATCACGAAACCCGGCAGCAGGTTCAGCCGATCGAGCCAGCGCATGGCTCCCATCACGAACGTCAAGAGCCAGCCGGGCAGGGCGAAGGCCAGTGCCAGTTCCTTGTCCACCGCCTTCTTACCAGGGCCGCGGCCTAGCTCGATCGACGTGACGATGCGCTGGCAGCAGTCAGCGAACGGCTCGCCCTTCTCGAACGGCAGCTTGATGGAGACCAGAGCGCCCTCCTCGGAGATCTCCTTCTTGGCGGCAAAGCTGATGAACATGCCCTTGCGCTGGTAGATGCGGCTGCCCGAGATGAAGCGGTTCATGCCCGGGCGCTCGGCCAGGGCCTGCGCGCAGCACCAAATGAAGTAGTGGAACAGGGTGGCCGGCTGCCGGGTCTCGTGCTTTCGGTTGAAGGCGCGCAGGAAAGCGCGCGTCTTGCCGATGTCGTAAATGCCCTCGTGGTACACGACGGCGTCGTTCCGCCTCGGTAACAAGTACGGCAGGATTTTCCGCACCGGGCTCTCGCCCTTGACCAGATCCCCGTCAGGTCTGCGAAACAGCGGCACGCGCGCGTCTCCCGCCGCTAGCGCGCGGCATCCTCGAGGGCAGAGCCCGACAGGCTGGGCGCGCCGGCCGGCACATCGGCGGGCGCGCCGGTGGTGCGGAAGACGTGATCCCACCACGGGCAACTCACACCGAAGCGGCTGGTGGGTTCCTTGAAGTGGTGCACCAGGTGCTCACGCCGCAGGAGCTTGCCGTACCAGTGACGGGGTTTGGCGGCGTGCGTGTACCAGTGGACCGAGTCGTAAATGACGTAGCCGAGCACCAGGCCGCCGTAGGGCGCCCACATGGCGTTGGGGCCCAGGGCGGCTCGGAACAGCGCGAAGAAGATCACCGCCAGTGACACGCTGACCCCCGGGGGCATCACCAGGCGCGAGCGGTCCCACGGGTAATCGTGGTGGACGCCGTGCAGGAAAAAGTAGATCCGTTCGGTGACCGCGCCGCGCACTTCGAGGTGGAAGAACAGCCGGTGAAACCAATATTCGAACAACGTCCACAGCGCGTAGCCGGCGAAGAACAGCCCGCACAGCGCGAGCGGCGCCATGCCACGGGCCGCCGCTTGCCAGACACTGAAGGCCACCAGGGGCAGGAACAGGACCGCCGGCGTTGCGGGATGCACATGCGAGAACCACTCAAGGAAGCCCGAGCGGAACATGCGGGCCGATCCCTTGTGGAAGTGCGACTTCCCCGCCAGCGAAGCCTGCGCGGCGTCGGCACCCTGACTGGCCAGAGGTACCTCATGCGGTACCGCCTGACTCACGCCGTGGCCTCGCCGCCCGTCAGTTCGGGCGCTGGGCGCTTGCCCTCGGGTAGCAGGCCCAGCTTGCCCAGTTCCTCGGCCAGGACCCGCGCGGTGAAGCGCAGCTGGTCTTCGGTGTGGGCGGCGGTGACGAAGAAACGCAGGCGCGCCATCTCCTCGGGCACCGCCGGATAGAGGATGGGCTGTACGTGGATGCCGCGGCCAAGCAGGCTCTCGGCCAGCTTCAGGCTGGCGTACGAGTTGCCCACGATGCACGGGACCACGGCCGAGTCGTGGCTGTCGCCGGTGTTGACGCCAGCGTCACGGCACAGGCGCAGGAACGTGCGGGCGCGGTCCTGGCACGCGCGGGTGCGTTCGGGCTCGGCCTCCAGCAGGCGTAAGGCGGTCAGCGCCGCGGCCGCGTTGGCCGGGGTTATGCCCACGCTGTAGATGAAACCGGGCGTGGTGAACTTCAGGTATTCGATCAGCGCCGCGCTGCCCGACACATAGCCGCCGCAACTGGCCAGTGTCTTCGACATGGTGCCCATCCAGATGTCGACGTCGCGTCGATCGACGTTGAAGTGCTCGCCCACGCCGCGGCCGGTCCGGCCAAGCACGCCCAGCGAGTGTGCCTCGTCGACCAGCAGAAGCGCTCCGTACTTCTTCTTCAGTGCGATGATCTCGGGCAGCGGCGTGATGTCGCCGTCCATGCTGTAGACGCCCTCGACCGCGATAAGCACCCGCCGCACCGACGAGCGCACCTCGCGCAGGATCTTGTCCAACGCCCCCGGATCGTTGTGCGCGAACGGACGCCGCCGCGCCCCAGCCAGGCGCGCGCCGCCCAGAATGCTGTCGTGGGCCAGGCTGTCGTGCACGACCAGATCCTCGGCGCCAAGCAGGTGGCCGATCACGGCGACGTTGGTGGCGTGGCCTCCCACCATGACCAAGGTCGCCTCGCAGCCGAGGAAGCGTGAAATCTCCTGTTCGAGATCGGCGTGCAGCGGCTTCTGTCCTCCGGTCACGCGGCTGGCCGACACCGAGGTGCCGTAGCGTTTGACCGCCTCGGTGACCGCTTCCGTGATGCGCGGGTGGCCCGAAAGACCGACGTAGTTGTAGGAGGTGAAGTTGATGAGATCGCGTCCGTCGATGCGCGCGGTGGCGCCAGTCAGGCCGTCGAGGGTACGGAAGTAGGGCACCTCGATGCCGGCCGCGTGCGCGAACGCCAGGCGGCCACGCAGCTCCTTGACCTCGGGAAACTCCTCGGGCCTGAAGGTAGCCGGATCGATCGAAGGCTCGCCGGCAGTCAGCGGCGCGTCCAGCAGTTCGCCGACGAAGCCGCGCATCTGCACCAGCGCCGCTCCGGTCTCATCGACCAGATCGAGATCACCTTCGAAACGCCCGCCCTCGCCTCGCCGAAGCACGCCACGCGCCAGCAGGCGACGGCCGGGGGCGATGGGCGCCGCCACATGCAGGCGGCCCACACTCACCGGCAGACCGAGGCGGCCGTGGTTGGTGATCGCCCAGTAGGCTGCCAGTTGCAGCGCGCCGTCGAGCGCTCGCACGAACGCGAGATGATCGTCGCTACCGACCGGACCGGTGAATACCGTGCCCGACGCGTGCCCGGCACCCACGCCGCCTATCGACTCGAGCGCCTGCAAGCGCGGACCGTGGAAGGTGTGGCGCGCGTAAAATTCGGCCAACGACAAATTGGCGCCACCACCATTACTGGGCACGACCAGCGCAGGTTCCGCTGCGGCATGACCCACGTGCGCGCGGTACGCCAGGCCCGCACGCTCGCCCACGGTCAACAGCTCGACGGCGACAGGCGCGGGCTGGGCGGCCGATGCCTCTACCGAGGCTCGTGCCGCAACGTCGGCAGCGTCGTCGGGCAGTACCACGCCCTTGACCACGGTCAGGTTGGTGACTTCGATGCCGGCCGCGACGGCGCCGGTATTCGGCGCTGCGTGCAGCGCTGCGTGCGGCGCAGCGTAGAGTGACTGCGCCAGCGCCGCTCGTGCTGCCTCGATCATCAGATCGGCGGCGGCGGCCAGCGGCAGCACCACGCGCCCGTTGATCCTGTGATCTTCGAGCCACGGCTGCGCGGTCACCGACATGCGCGTGCGCACCAGCACCTGTGTCGGCCGCAGTGGCAGCAGTCCCGCCAGCAGGACCTCGCCAGACCCGATGCCCGTCGCGGAGAGCTCCGCCAGGACGTGGTCGATCCCGACCGCATCGGTCAGGGTAGGGACGCCGCGCGCTTGCATCTCGGCGCGCACCATCTCGGGCACTCGTGACAGCATGGTGCTGCCGTCCCAGGGTGGCAGATCCAGGGTCGCGACCCGGACGCTCGTGCGTTGGTTGGCCCAAACTTCGCACAGGCGCGCCACAACGTGATTGGCCGCCGCGTAATCGGTCTGATGAGCGTTGCCGAAGCGGCCAGCCCACGAGCCGTACACCAGGAAGGCCGAAAGCGGATCCGGCAACAGCGCCTGCCACAGCGCCAGGGCGCCTGCGACTTTGGTGTCGAACACGCGCGCGAAACCGTCGGACTGCTTGCGGCCGACGGCACCGTCGTCGGTAATACCAGCGGTGTGCACGGCCGCGTGAATGGGGCCGAACCGGCGGCGGCCCTGGTCGATCGCGCTCGCGACTGCGGCGCCATCGCGCACATCGCAGCTCAGGTACAGTGCGTCCCCGCCCGCGGCGCGGATCTCCGCGCAAAGTCCTTCCATGGCCGCGTCCGCCGTGCGGCGCCCCAGCAACACCAGTCGGGCGCTGTGGCGCTGCGCGAGCGCGAGCGCGAGTTTGGCACCGAGGCCACCGCCGCCGCCGCTTATCACGACGGTCGGGTTTGACGGCAGCCCGGCGGCCCGGTAGGGCAACTCGGCCAGGCGCAGCACGGGAGCCAGGCGCGCGTCACCCGCGTAGCGGACTTCACTCGCTGTTGCAGTCCCCGAAAGCTCGCTCGCCAACTGGTCAGCCAGCGTGGCCGCGTCGGGCGGCGCAAACTGTTGGCCCGGGGTGCCGAATTCCACCGCCAGCACTCGGCTCTCGGGCCACTCGCGGCCGAGCGCCTTGGCCAGTCCCGCGACGCCACTTGCCGCCAGACCTGCGTGCGCGAACAGCAACGTCGCTGGGCGGGCGTCATCGAGATCACGACCAAGTTCGAACGCGGCGACCGCAGAGCCGCGCAGGGAGCCCGCGTCGGCCGCCACCTGCGCCGAGAGCCCACGCAGATCGATCACGTGCGCGCCGCGGGCAAGCCCAGCCACGTCGGCCGCAATGTCCGCGCTGACACCGTCCCGGCCGAGTCGCGCACGCAACGCCTCGGCGACGCCGTGGCGGTCGGGCAGGATGCGCACCGCGCCCGCCAGCGCTGTGGTCAGCCGCCGCGTCGAAGACGTCAGCATCGGCTCGTACGTGACCACGTACCGCTTGATGTCCACGCGAGCCGCCGGCGACGCTGGCGCGGTTGTCTCGGCGTCGGCGGTCAGTGATCGAGCGAGGTGCCGGGCCACCTCGTTGATACTCAGATCCTCGGCGAACAGGGTACGCGGCAGGGCCGGCGCCGTGGGCACCAGTTCCTGCAGGCCCGCCACCAGCTCGGCCACCATCAGCGAATCGAAGCCCAGGTCCGCTCCCAGACGGGTGGTGGGGCGCAAGCGGGCGTGCGGGTGCGCGGTGATGCGGGCGACGATGTCGATGACCTTGTCGGTCAGCTCGGCCTCGCTGACGATCCCGCGCGAATGACCATTGCTATTGCCATGGCCCGCACCGGTCTCGCCGTGACCGTGGCCATTGGTGTGGCCGTTGGAGCCGCTCGGTTCGTCCTTGGTTGCCCGCATGACGGCCGTGCCGCCGCGCAGGAGCAGCTCGTTCTGCTGGCGGATAACCGCCATGTTGGCCTCGAGGACCGCCATCTGTCGGTCGAACAGGGTCCTCAGATCGCCGGTCTCGCCGGGTACCGCCGCGGCCGGCTGGCTGGGATCGCGTTTCACGGGACTTGCTTCCACCGCCCCGGCCCCCGCGTCAAGGGGTGCCATTGCAATCGTCGTGGTCTCGCTTTCGCGCTGTGCCACCGGCCAGAGCGGACGCGTATCGAGCAGCGAAGGCGGCAGCGTGGCAGCAGCCTGGGCTTCACGACCGAGAAACAATCCCTCGAGATCAAGCGGCAGCCCGAGCACGAACAGGCGGCCCAGGGTCTCAAGGAAGGTCCGTCCATGATCGGGCGTGGCGGTTGCCAGGGTGAGTGCCGCGATCGGTGCCGCACCGGCCGCATCCAGAGTGGCGGTCGCCATGGTCGATAGCGCCGAGCCTGCGCCGATCTGCACGAACACGCGGGCACCGTGCTGCGCGCACGCCGCCACGGCACCGGCGAAATCGACGCGGGCAGTAGCGTGTTCGGCCAGCAGCCGCCGGATCACGGCCTCGTCGGTCGGAAACCGGCCCGGTCGAATGGCCGAGATCAGGAGCGCGCGCGGCGGCGCTATCGATAGCGCGGCAAGCAGAGGCGCGAGCTCGGCGGCGATCGGCGCCATACGTGCCGAATGGAACGCGTGCGACACGTTGAGCCTGGTGCTGCGCAGCCCCGCGGCAGCGAAGCGCGCTTCGGCAATTGCCACGGCATCGACACCACCCGCGATCACCACCTGGCGCGGATGGTTCAGGTTGGCGATCGCCACGTCGTCGAGGCCAGCGATGAGCTTCGCCACCGTGGCCTCATTGGCCGACACCGCGGTCATGGTCCCGCGCCGGGGCCCGTCGCCGAGCAGGGTGGCGATGAGCTGGCCGCGCTGGCCCACCAGCCGCACGCACGCCAGCTCGTCCAGCACGCCCACCGCCGCCGCCGCCGTGAACTCACCCAGCGAGTGGCCCGCCACGACGTGCGGCAGAACGCCCATGGCCCCAACGAACCGTGCCAGGGCCAGCGACACCGCTGCCACAGCCGGCTGGCACACCTCGGTCGCGGTCAGCGCCGCCCGGGCCTCGGCGCCGTCGTGGTCGGGGTACAGGTAAGAGAGCAGGGGCCGCGGCAGGTCGCTGGCCGCCGCCGCCAGTGAATCGAGCTCGGCGCGAAAGGCCGGGAAGCGTCGATACAGATCGCCGCACAGGCCCGGCGACTGGAGCCCTTGACCCGGGAACAGGAACGCCAGCCGGCGATCCTCAGGGGCGACGGCGGCGTCGGCGCGCATGACGCCCGCGGGGAGCGGATCGCCGTTGGTGCCAGCGGCGGCTGCGCGCAGCTTGGTCGCCAGATCGTCGAGATCCTGGGCCACGATCGCGAGCCGGGCGTCATCGGTCCGCCGTCGCGCGAGCCCGAGCGCCACATCGGGCAGCGTGGTGCCATCGGGCAGGTCGAGGAGGCTGCTGGCCAGCGCGGCTGCGGCCTCACGCAGCCGTGCTGGGGTGGGCGCCGATAGCAAGATCAGCTCGGGTCCCGGCTCCGCGTCGCGGCCGGGATCCAGCTGCGGCATTGCGGGGGCGGCGCTTGCCGTCATGCCTGCGGGGACCGCCACCGTCACGCGCCGCCCACCGCTCGCAGGCGCCTCCTCGAGCACGACGTGAACGTTGGTGCCACCGAAGCCGAATCCATTGACGCCTGCGCGGCGTGGGTGAGTGCCCGGGTTGGGCCAGTCCTGCGCCACGGTGGGGACGTAGAGTCCCGCCCGATCGAGTTCCAGTTCGGGTCGCGGTACCCCGTAGCCGGCCTGCGGCGGCCGCGTCCGGTGCACCAGGCACAAGGTCGCCTTGATGAGTCCGGCGATGCCCGCCGCCGACATGGTGTGGCCGATGTTGCCCTTGACCGAGCTGACCGCGCACGTGCCGACGTCCGAGGCGCCGAGGCAGTCGCGAAAGGCAGCGACCTCGGTGGCGTCGCCGACGGGTGTCGCGGTGCCGTGGCCCTCCAGGAAGCCCACGGTGCGCGGCGCGATGCCGGCGTCATCGTACGCATGCACCAGCGCATCGAGCTGACCTTCCCGTCGCGGCGTCATGGGGCCTTCGGCCTTGCCGTCGCTGTTGGCGGCGATGCCCTTGATGACGGCGTAGATACGGTCGCCCGCGGCCTGCGCGTCTTCCAGCCGTCGCAGCAAGACCGCGCCGACACCCTCGCCGATGAAGAAGCCGTCGGCGCGCCCATCGTAGGGGCGGCAGCTATCGGTGGGCGACAGCGCGCCGATGCGCGCGAACGCGATCATGTTGTCAGGCGTGAGAATCATGTAAGCGCCGCCGACCACCGCGGCGTCGCACAGTCCGGCGCGCAGATGCAGCACCGCCTCGTTGAGCGCCACCAGTGCCGACGAGCACGCGGCATCCGTGGTGAAGGCCGGCCCACCCAGATCGAACGCCTGGTTCACATTCGCCGCCACCATGTTCATCAGAGATCCGACCAGGGAGTACGCCTGCATGGGCGCCAGCGACTCCATGACCTGTGCCTGCGCGTCGGCCGACAGGCCCACCGCCGCGCCCCACTCGCCGCCCAGCACCTGCGACGAGCGCACGCGCGCGGTCAGAATGTCCATGAAGTCGGACACTGTCGCGCCCACGAACACGCCGGTGCGCTCGCGCGGGAACGGCCGCGAGCCGTAGCCGGCATCCTCGAGCGCCACGCGGACAGCGTCGAGGAACAAACGCTGCTGCGGGTCCATTACCTTCGCCCGCCGCGGCGTCAGTCCGAAGAACTCGGGCGCGAAGTCGCGGATGTTGGCGATGGTCGCCAGCTTCTGCGCGTAGGTGCGGTTGTGTTCGCGCGCCCCGGTCGGGCTGTAGAAGATGTCGTGATTCCAGCGATCGCGCGGCACCGGGCCTGCGGCCACGCGACCTGTGCGGATGTTGTCCCAGAATGCGCCCAGCGTCGGTGCACCCGGGAACTGGCCGCCCATGCCGACGATGGCGATATCGCCGCGGAGGTGGCCGCCACCGGACCGGCTCACTTGATCCTCCCGGTGTCGCGCAGCCAGGCCAGCGTCGGCTGCAGGGTCTCGCGCGCCGATCGAAAGGTCACGCCCAGCTCGCGCTGCGCTTTCGACGAATCGAAGAACCAGTAGCGGGTGCCATACGGGATGGCTTTCGGCTCGAACGGCAGCGGGATACGCAGCGCCAGCGCGCCCTTCGCGATGCCCCGCACCACGGCGTTTGGCATCTGGGTGATGCGCTTCTTCTGCCCGAGGATCGAAAGGGTCAACTCGGCCACCTGCCTCACGGTCAGGTTCTCGCCGCTCAAGATGTAGCGCTGACCGGGGCGGCCGCGCTCGAGGGCCCGCACGATGCCGAGCGCGCAGTCGTCAATGAATGTGACCGGGATGCCGCCGTCGCAGACCAGCACCGGCGAGCTTTTGGCGAAGTCGACCAGCGTGGCCGATGTGATGAGCCCGGTGTCGTTCGGGCCATAGACCTCGCCCGGGTTGACGATCACGACTGGCACGCCCTCGGCGTTGAAGCCGAGGCAGATCTTCTCGGCGTTGTGCTTGTAAATCGCGTAGCGCAAGCCACTGTTGCCCAGCTCGAACGCCGCGGTCTCGTCGAACACGCGGGGCGCGTCCGAGCCATTGATGGCGGTGCCGCTGGACACGAACACGACCTTCTTGACGCCGGCGTCCCGGGCGGCTTCAAGCACGTTCCTGGTGCCGCCGACGGTGACGGCCTCGGCCTCGGGCGAATCCATCAGCTTGTAGGACGACATCCCGGCGGCGTGAATCACGCCGTCGCAGCCGGCGATGGCTTGCCTGACCGAGTCCGCATCGCGCACGTCCCCCAGGGCGCGCTCGAACGCAACACCGGCCAGTCGCTCGACCTGGCTTGCCGCCCGCAACAGGCAACGCACCTCGGCCCCGGCCGCCACCAGCATGCGCACCACCGCCGAGCCGACGAAGCCATTGCCCCCGGTGACCAGGAGGCGGCGGCCCGGAATCGGGAAGGAGTCGCCTTGGGGTGAGGCTGGCGGGGAGGCGGCGTCGGACGGCATTGTTTCGGGTCGTCGCGTTGGAAGGGCCCGAGTGTATGCCCTCAGGTGGGGGTATGCCACACGGGTTTTGTGCGCCCGGACAAGGCCCGGACGGCCGCCGCCGCCAGGCCATCGACGAAGAATGCGCACGGCACCGCCAGCAGCAAGTCGATGGTGTAGTGGGCCCGGGTCGCCAGCAGCCCGAACGCCTGCACGATCTGGAATACCAGGAGGGTCCGCCGGGCCCAGCGCGGCCAGTGCGAACTGGCCCAGTAGAGGATCAGGAATTCGCCGACGTGGCCCGAGAACACCAGATCGTTGTTCGCCCACAGCCGCCAGGGGATGTGCCACGGCCCCAGCGCCAGCGTCGGGACGTGGTCGAGGGCGATGGTGCCAGCCGGAACCAGGGGCTCGCACAGGGGCAATAGCGACAAGGTCGCCGAGCGCAGCAGGGCCTGCAGGGACAGCGCGATGCCGAAGCGCAGGAACGGCCCGTGATCGCCTTGATACGCCCGCAGTCCCAGCGCGAAGGCGCCGCCGAAAGTGAAGACGTAATAGATCTGGTGGGTCACCAGGAAGAACACCGGCATGCGTGGGATAAGGCGCAGTAGCGGGTCGGGCAGTGTCAGCAGGCAAGCGCGCGTGTCGACCAGCGGGTGCGCAAACGAGAACATGAAGCCGTAGCTCGCCACGAAGAAGGCGATCGTGGCGGCCCATACCCAGCGCGACACCCGGCGGGGAAAGCCGGTTGCGGGATCGACGTCGATGGAAGCGTGCTGGTCAGCGATCACGGCGGCCACAAAGGCCGGGCACTATGACACGGTCGGGCCCCGCATGCGTGGGCCGTGGTAGATGACGGCGCTCGTGGCAGGATCCGATCTGTACCGCCGCTACGTCGGCTTTTCGTGCCGCCGCCCACAGCGGGTGGCGCTTCTACTTGGGCTGCTGTGCCTGCCGGCGGCCGGCCTCACGGGGAAATTCTTCGCCGAGATCGAGGCCGGCCTGCAGGAACTGCTACCACCCGAATCGCCCAGCGTGAGGGCGCTCACCCGTATCCATGACCGTCTGGGCAGCCAGGCGCATCTGACGGTCATAGCCGATTCCCCCGACCCCGCGGCCAACCGCCGCTTCATCGATGCGCTTGCACTGCGGTTGCACGCGCTGCGGCTGCCCGAGGCGCGATCGATCCAGGCCGACGTGCGCGCTTTGCGGGCTTGGTTTCGCGCCCGGGCGCCCTTGTTGCTGCCCGCCGAGACCTTCGATGCGCTTCTGGGCGACATCGAGGCGGCGGTCGCTGCTGCCCGTGCCGAAGCGAACCCCTTGTTCGTGGGCCTTGACGACCAGGCCGAGGCGTCCCCGCCGCGCTGGCAGGGGCTACGGACGCGCCTAGCCGCCGAGACCGCCGCCCACGACCGGTTCCCTACTGGCTACCTCGAAACCCCCGACGGCAGGACCGTGGTCATGTTGATCTGGCTCCAGGGGTCCGAGGTGGATCGGGGCCCATCGGCGCGTCTGCTGGCGGCGGTCGAGCGTGAGGCGGCGGCCTTGCGTCCTGGCTTTCCGCGCGTGCTGCGCGTGGCCTACACCGGCGACGTGGCCAACCTGATCGAGGAGCACGACGCCATCCTGGCCGATCTGTCGCTGTCGTCGGTGCTGGTGTTCGTGCTGGTGAGTGCGCTCATCATCGTCTACTTCCGTTCGCTGCGCAGTGTGGTGGTCGTGCTGGCAGGCCTCCTGCCTGGGCTGCTGTTCACGTTCGCAATCGGCAGGTTCGCCATCGGCCACCTGAACTCGAGCACGGCATTTCTGGGCTCGATCATCGCAGGCAACGGCATCAACTACCCGCTGCTGTTCCTGGCCTACTACCGCACGCGCCCGGCAGGCGAGCCCATGGCCGAGGCGGTCCACGCCGCGGCACGGGCGGCCATGCCAGGAACCCTGGGTGCGGCAGCGACGGCGTCAGCGGCGTATGCCGGGCTGGCGGTGTCGAATTTTCGCGGCTTCTCGCAGTTCGGATGGCTGGGCGGCATCGGCATGATCACGACGTGGGCGCTGACGTTCGTCACGCTGCCGGCGGCCATTGCCTGGCTTTCGCCACCGCGACGGGCGGTCGAATCCCGTGCCGGGCGCGGCTGGCTGGCGGCATTCCTGGCACGGCGCTGGCTGGCTTCGGCGACCGCCCTGGCTTTCGTGGCGCTGTCACTGATCGTCGGCGGCCTCGGCGTCGCGCGCGGCACACGGGATGGCATCTACGAGATGCATCTGCTGGCGTTGCGCAACCGCGAGTCGCTGCGCTCGGGTAGCGCCTCGTGGGAGGGTCGCATGAGCGAGCTGTTCGGGAGCTGGGTCAATCCGGTCGTGGTCATGGTGCCGGAGGCGGCGACCCGCACTGAGGCTGCGGGGCGCTTGCGCAGCCTGCTCACCGACGGCGTCCCCGCCGCGCTCGATCGGGTCGAGACCATCGACACCTACCGCCCGCCCGTGCCCGAGCAGGAACGTCGCCTGGTGCGCTTGCGCAAGCTCGCGCGGACCTTGGGCCAGATGCCGCCCGACGCGGTGCCGGCGGATGCGCGTGTGCTCATCGACGAATGGCTTGTCCCCGAGCGTCTGCGCCCACTCACCGAGGCCGAGATACCTGCGCTGGTCACCCAGGGTTTTCGCGAGATCTCCGGCGCGACCGATCGCACGATCCACTTGTACCCGTCGGTGAAGATCGACTACGCCGACGGCGTGAACATGCAGGCGCTGGCAAGCAAGCTGAGCCAGATCCAGTTGCCCGAGGGCGCCGTTGTGGGTGGCGCCTTCTTGTTCATGGCCGACGTCATCCGTCTGGTGCGCGACGAGGCGCCGCGGGTCGTGCTGGTGGTCGCGCTGCTGGTGGTGGCGGTGCTGGTGCCGTTCTTCTACCGGCGTCCGAGGCGCATCGGCGTGGTCATCCTGACTGTGGCGCCGGTAGCGCTGTGCGCGCAGGCGATCATGCTCGCGGTCGGCGTGCGCATCAACATGCTCAACTTCGCCGCCGTGCCCATCACCATTGGCGTCGGCGCCGACTACGCGCTCAACCTGCTCGGCGCCATGGACAGCCTGCGGGTGGGCGCGCGCGAGGCGTGTGCGCGCATGGGCGGCGCCATTCTGCTGTGCTCGCTGACCACCATCGTCGGCTACGCATCGCTGCTGGTGGCGCAGTCGGGGGCGCTGAGGACTTTTGGCTGGGCGGCGGTGCTGGGTGAGGTCATGGCGGTGCTGGGCGTGCTGCTGGTGCTGCCCGCTCTCCTGCCGGGAAACGCCGCTGGCGAACTGAAACTGAAATCGGCCCCGCCCTCACCGGTCGCTAGACCGGTGGCAGGCCCATCGCCACGCGGCCGGTGAAGTGGAGCTGGCGGATCTCGGGCAGCGGATGGAAGTGGATACCCTGGGCGTCGCGGGACAGCTTCTCGAGCGGGTTCTTGCGGAAGAAGGCCCCACCACCCGTGACGTCGATGGCCTTGCGCATGCAGCGGTCCAGGTGTTCCGCCACGATGGTCTTGCGAATCAGGGTGGCGCTGGCGCCCTCGACATCGGGCAGAAAGTCGTAATTCCGCGCGCCGGCAACCATCTCGCGCCAGGCCATCTGCACCACAGCCAGCGCGTTTTCCATCTCGCCGACCAGATAGGGGAGGTGGGCATCGGCGGGGCGTTTGCGCGCGCTTTCGCGCGCCAGGTTGGCCGCCGCCTCGGCGAGGCCGACGTAGGCGGAGACATAGATCGGCACCGCCACCATGCAGATGACGCCGAAAAAAGGTACCCACTGGCCGCTTGGCCGCTTCATGGAAACCGCCGCGTCGGGTACGAACACGTTCTCGAACACCAGCGTGTGCGAGCCGGTGGCGCGCATGCCGAGCGTGTCCCAGTCGTTGGCGATGCGCACGCCCTCGGTGCGCACGGGCACCGCGAACTGGAGCACGAGCTTGCCCTCGCTTGGATCGTCATAGGGGATGCTGGTCAGCGCGAGATCGCCCGCGGGGCAGCCGCTGGCGAAGCGTTTGTGCGCGCTGACGCGGTAGCCGCCCTCGACCCGGGTCGAGGTGCCGACGCTCTCCAGCCAGTCGGTCGCACCGGTGCTCACGAGCACGAGTTCACCCGCGGCAACCTTCTGCAGCAGCGGCGCCGCGGGCTGGCCGTGCACATGGCGCCACACTGCCGATGCGACCAGATGGGTGTGCATCGACAGCGCCAGCGCGGTCGACGGGCAGTGGTGCGCCAGCGCGCGGACCAAATCGCACAGCTCGGCGTGCGTTGCGCCGCCGCCGCCGAGATCCTTGGGCACCCCCGCCGAAAAAACCTTCGCCGCCTTGAGCTCGCGGTAGTTTTCGGCGACGAACTCACCGCTGCGGTCGGTATCAGCAGCGCGGGCCGCGAAGGTCGGCCCCAGCTTGGCGACGATGGCAAGAAACGGATTTGTGGGCTCGGTGCTCATGGGACCCTCCGGGGCGGTAGTGTACGCCGCTTCCCGATGGCGTCCGATCGGTTTAGCGATGCGTGACCGAGCTTTTCGTCGTGTCGCGCCCACCTATGAAAGGAGCTAGCTGGAGCCAAGCGCCATGCCCCAGATCTTTTTCACGACCCCGTTGTCGATCTTCGTGCGCGCGCCCGAGAACATCGGCACCACGGTCTGGTCGAAGCACGCCTGGCCGAAGCCGTGCGCCGTACTGATGGCGTCGCGAGCTTGCGTGCGCCACGGTGGTCCGTCATTCTGGCTCCATGGTGCCCGACGGCGATCTCGGCCTTCGCATCGCCCGCGCGCTCGATGGGCGCCGGGAGATTCTCGAGGCGTATCTCTTCGGATCGCGGGCACGCGGCGACGCGCGTGTGTCGAGCGACATAGACGTCGCCATCTATGTCGAACCCGCCGCGAAGATAGTCACGTCCTTCGGGATCGACGCCGATGTCGCCGCCGATCTCATGGTGGCGCTGGGGACGAGTGCGGTGGACGTCGTGGTCCTCAATCGTGCGCCGCCGCTGCTGTATCACCGGGTGCTGCGCGACGGCACGCGCGTCCTGTCGCGCGATCTGAAGGCCACCACGCGCCGCGAGACGATGGCCATGTCGCGATACTTCGACTACCTGCCCCACCTGGCGAAGATCAAGGCGGCGGCCGATCGGCGCTTCGCCGCGGGCAACTTCGGTCGATGAGTCCTGGCGTCCCGGACCTCGACGTGGCTCGCCGGCACCTCGCCGCGATGGACCGCGCCGTGGCGCAACTCCGCAAGCACGCTGGTCGCTCCGAGGCGGAACTCCGGGGCAACCTCGACGCGCTCTGGGTGGTCGAACGAGGCCTTCAGTTGTGCGCGCAGAACGTGATCGACCTTGCCACTCACATCGCCACCAGCCGTGGCCTCGACGTACCCGACTACGCGTCCTCGATCGACGCGCTTGGTGCGGCCGGCATTCTGGAGCCGGCCTTCGCCGCCCAGTTCCGGGCCGTGGCCGGGCTTCGCAATGTCCTCGTCCACGGCTACCTGGAAGTCGACGTGGCTCGCCTGCACCAGATCCTCCAGCAGCGCCTCGACGACTTCACCGTCTTTGCAACCGCCCTTCGGTCCCACCTTGGCCTGTGATCGGCCTGATCCGGTGTCGCCTCGCGAGTCCGAGCCCGGCCGCTGGAACCTCGACCGCCTGGTGGCCGATGCCGAGGACCGAGACCTGGCGGAGGCTGGCCTGGCCATCTGGGCTGGCGACCTCGATGCCCAGGATTAGCGCGGGCGGCTTCACCCTGCCGCCTGGCACTCACGGGTAGACCGAGACCATCTCCTGTTCGATCATCTGCCGGAACACAGCGCCAAGCGCCGACCACTCAACGATGTCCACCTTGATGGGAAGATCGCTTTCGGAGAACGCGGACCGCAACGCCCCCAGGTGATCCAGATCCAGGGGTCGCTCGGCCCGCACGACGAGATCGAGGTCGGAGAAGCGTTTCGCCGTCCCGCGCACCCGTGAGCCGAAAGCAAACACGCTGGCAGCGGGAAGATGAGCGGCAAGAACGTCGCGAACCATGCGCAGTTGATCGCTACCAAGGTCAAGCATCGAGGCGCCTGTCCAGCTCGGCGAGAAGCGTCCCGGCGTCGTCGGCAAAAGTGACGGCCTTTCCGTGAACCTCCCTGGCCTTTTCGGCGTTGTAGGTGTGTGACGTTTCATTTCGTGCGGTCTGGTAACCGAACCACGCTGCGGGATCGGCTATCAAGCCGCGATTTGCCGCCTCACGATAGATGTCCTTCTTGCTGAAGGTCGCGATCTCGTCCACGCCCTCTTGATCCAGGTAGCGTCGGAGCATCTTCCACGCCAGCTCGTAGGTGCATTCGAAGCGCTGGATGACGCTGTCCCGCACCTCCTCGTCGGCGGGCGCGGCCAGGGAGCGCACGATGGCCCGACGCAAACTGTCCAACGCCGAACGGAAGGCGGTCAGGTCCAGTGCCACGGCCGCAGTATAGCCGCGGGCGCAGGGCGGCCTCTACCCGAACGCCTGCGCGAGGCGTTTCGGAACGCCGGACGGCGATTGTTCTGCTGGGATTGCCGCCGAGGAGCACGATCCAGCGCTTGTTCCGAGCGGGATCCTGCGCAAGAGCCTCCTGGCTGCCGCGACGAATCCGCGCAGGGGACTTGAGCGTCCGGGCTAATCCTCCCGGCGTGGCGGTGCCCTCGGGGTGCCGCCCGCCTACCGCACTTCCAGGCGTGGTGGGATCAGCACTTCGTCTGGCACACTGCGGCCGGCCTGCAGTTCAACGAACTGCTTGAAGGCTTCGCGTCCGATCGTCGCAACATCTTGCACCACCGTGGTGATCGGATAGCGCAGCAGATCAGCCAGGGCGATGTCATCGAAGCCGACGATTTCCAGATCCTTGGGTACTTGCAAGCCCGCCTCGCGCACCGCGCGCAGCGTGCCCACCGTGAGCCAGATGTTTCCGGCGTAGAGCGCCGAGAAACGCGGTCCCTTGCGCAGCTCCTCGGCCACCGCGGCCTGTCCGGCCTCGGCGGTGCCCTCGGGGACCTGGATGATCGCTGCAGGCGCCAGTTTGTGCTGCGCCAAGGCGTCCTTGAACCCGGCCAGCCGCAGCCGGTACGGCTGGATGTCGGTCGGGCCCAGCAAGAAGGCAATGCGGCGGTGGCCACGCCGGACCAGCGCCTCGACCACCATGTGCGAACCGAGGGCGTGATCGGTGCGCACGCAGGGCACTTCCAGGCGAGCCAGCGCGCGATCGATCTGCACGAACGGGAGACGTTCCTTGTGGAGCGCGGTCAGATCGCGATCGATGCGCGCGAACGGCGGCAGCAGCAGGCCATCGACGCGACCGTCGCGCAGTAGCATCAGCGCGCGCCGCTCGCGTTCCACGTCGCCGCCGGTGTTGGTCACGATCAGCGTGTAGCCATGCTTCTCGGCCTCCAGTTCTGCCCCGATGGCCAATCCGGTCCAGAACGGGTTGCTCAAGTCCTCCACCACCAGGCCCACGGAATACGAGCGCCGGTCACGTAGCGACTTGGCCAGGGCGTTCGATCGGTAATCCAGTTTCTCGGCGATCTGCTTGACCCGAGCCACGGTCTTCGCGCTGATGCGGAATTCCTCGTGGCGGCCCGACAGCACGTGCGAGACGGTGGTCTGCGACAGCCCAAGCTGGGCCGCCAGGTCTTTCATGCGGATCATCGGCCAGCATCAGCACCCAACGGCGGGGCCAAGTCAACCTGCGTCGCACATGCGGCGGGCGCCGCCGACAGCGGTCACGCCGGCAGGGCATCGCGCAGGGGCTTGCACACCGCACCGGCCTCGCGCGCCTGCGTCAGGGTTGCAGCCAGCGCCGCGGTCTTGTGCGTGAGGCTGCGGCGCAGGTCCGGTTGCTTTGCGACAAGCGCCGCCGGCATTCCGTCGGCGTCGGCGTCGCACAGGTCGATGCCGTGCAACTCCAGGTTGAAGAACGGCACGCGCAGGGCGGCGGCCACCATGCGGCGCCGGAGCCATTCGGGCGCGGTGATGATCGACGTGCCGATGACCGGCAGCCGCAGCCACGGCGTGACCGCCATGGGCAGCTCCCAGATCGGGGCCGCGCCGACGCGGTACGGGTCGTGGGCGTCGGGCCGGTAGATCATGCGCGGAGACAGCATGATCTTGGGGCTGCCGAGGATGCTGCCCGAACGTCGTCCGGTCAGTCGCAAGGTCGCCATCACCAGTGCCTTGGCTGCATAGTAGGGCAGCGAGGGAAACGCCGACGAGTCATAGCGGTAGCCGCGCGCGCACAGGTGTTCGATCACATCGCGCGAGACCTCGTAGCCGGGGGCGCGAAAACCGACCGGTGCCGCGCCACACGCGGCTATGGCATCGTGGGCCCGATCGATCTGCTCCGCCAGCGCGGGCCGGGGCAGGCGGACCAGATCGTAGGGGTGGGTGAAGCTGTGGTTGGCCAGTTCGTGGCCTGCGCGCGCGATGGCTTCCAGCAGACGCCGTCCCTCGACATCATCTTCTGCGTCGCGGCCGACCACGAAGAACGTCGCCTTGATTGCATGGCGGTCGAAGAGATCGATGAAACGCGGCAGGCAGCGCCGCAGAATGGCGAAACGCGCGCTCTCGGGCGGCGGACCGGGCAGAGCGTGAATGCGGAAGTAGCATTCCACTGCGTCGAGATCGACCGAGACCGAAAGCACCGGCGGCACGGCGCGGATGCTAGCACCGCACCGGCGGTTTTTGCCTGGTCGCCGTGGTTGCCGGGGTGTCCGCGCCTGTTAGTTTGTGCACATGCCTGCCGCCCTCGATCCCATTCGCTATGTGGTGGCGATGCCGGCACCGGCCAGCCACGAACTGCACGTCACGATGACGATCCCGGCGCTTGCTCACCGCCAGGCGCTGGACCTGACGTTCCCCGCGTGGGCGCCCGGCAGCTACCTGGTGCGAGATTTCGCTCGTCATGTCTACGATCTCCACGTCACCGACGATAGGGGCCGGCCCCTGCGCCCGCAGCGTCTCGACAAGCAGCGCTGGCGGGTTGACAGCGGCGGCCGTGCGGTGCGTGTGCGCTACGTGGTGTTTGCCTTCGAGCGCAGCGTGCGTACGTCCTTTCTCGACGATAGTCACGCGTTCTGGAACGGCACCAGCGTGTTCTTCTTTGTCGAGGGCGAGCTTGGCCGGTCGTGCCTCGTCGAGGTGGAGCCGCCGTCCGGTCGCCGCTGGCACGTGACGACGGCCCTGCCGGAAATCAGCTCGCGTCGCTACCGGGCCGCCAATTTCGACGAATTAGCCGACTCGCCAGTCGAGGTTGGCACCCACGCAGTGCACCGGTTTCGCGCCGGCGGTACGCTGTTCGAGGTCGCCTTGCACGGCCGCACCAACGCCGACGTACCGCGCCTGCTGCGGGACCTGAAGAAGATCGTCAGTGCGACCGGCGCGATCTTCGGAGGGTTCCCCTTCGATCGTTATGTCTTCATCATCCACGCGTTGCCTACGCGCGGCGGTGGCCTCGAACACGCTGCCTCGACGACACTCGACATTGCCGGCCTGTCGTTCGAGGACGAGGGTGGCTACCAGGCGTTCTACGAGCTTGCCGCGCACGAGTTTTTTCACGCCTGGAACGTCAAGCGCATCCGGGACCGTGTGCTGGGGCCCTTCGATTACACCCGCGAGAACTACACCCGCCTGCTGTGGTTCCACGAGGGTTTCACGGAATACATGGAGGCTGTGATTCTGCTGCGCGCCGGCCTGCTGTCCCCAAGGGGGTACCTGAGTGATCTGGGCGAGGACTGGTCGCGCTACGTGGGCCGGCCCGGACGCAACGTCACCCCCCTGTCTGAACTTTCCTTCGAGGCCTGGATCAAGCAGTACCGACCCGCCGACAACCATCACAACCGGATGGTGAGCTACTACGAGAAAGGAAAGTGGGCGGCGCTGGTGCTCGAACTGCTGATGCGTGAGGCTACCTCCGGTCGCCGCGGCGTCGCCGAATTGTTCAAGCGGTTGTGGCGAGACTTCGGTCGCAAGCGCCGCCCGATCACCGATTCCGACATCCAGGCCACGGCCAGTGCGGTCGCGGGTCGCTCGATGCGGCCGTTTTTCACCAGGTACATCCATGGTTCTGTCGAGCTGCCTGTGCCGGCGCTGCTTCGCCGCGCGGGCATATCCGTCACCACGCCACGCCCGTGGGACGGCGAGAACGACGCGGTGAAAGCCCGCCGCTCGCGAGCATGGACCGGCCTGACATTCGCGGCCGGCGGGGCTGACCGGGCGACTGTACGAACCTTGGCGCCGGGCTCGCCTGGGTTTCGCGCCGGCCTTACCTTCGGCGACGAGATCGTGGCGGTGGCAGGTTGCCGTGTGAACGCAGGTAGCGTGGTCCGGCGCTTCGCTGACCATCGCCCGGGCGCGCGGGTTCGCGTCAGTTTCTTCAGGCAAGACCTTCTCGGCGAGGTGACCATCGTCCTTGGGTCGAGTCCGAATCGTCGGCTCGAACTGGCCCTCGACCCGCAGCCGAAGGCCGAGGCGCGCAAGATCCGTCGTGGCTGGCTCGGCGAATAGCCATGTCTGGGTACGTGCGCACATGCCCCGATCCGCGCCGGTTGTCTCACCTGACTTGACAGTAGGGGAAGTTTTCCGTCCGTGGTTCTGCCCCGGTCGCTATAATCTCCGCTGGTCAGGGTGGTACCGGTTCAGGCGTTTTCGGAACCAGGTCCAAGGCTAGAATGTCGTTGAAGAGCGTGGCATCCACGCATCATGGCGCGGCCGTACCGGCCGAATCCGGTGGCTCCACCGGCGGGCCATCCGTCGGTCAAGGCAGCACTGAGACCGGCGAATTTTTCCAGGCTGCCGACGACTACCGCGCTCTCGCCGATATTCTGCCGCAGGCGATCTGCCGCAAGGACGAGGACGGCCGCTACCTATTCGTCAACCAGCGCTACTGCGCCTGGGTCGGCCGGGCCTCCGGCGAGATCATAGGAAAGACCGACTTCGACCTGTTCGCGCATGAGGTCGCCCAGATCCTGTGCGAGGACGATCGTCGGGCGTTCGAGGGCGGCGAGAGCTTTCCGACCAAGTATGAATTGCCGGGTCGCGAAGGCGTGTTGACTCATGTGCTGCGTGGCCCGGTGCGGGACGACGTCGGTCACACCTCCGCCGTCTATGCCGTGGTCTGGGAGGAGAGCGGTGACAAGCTTCAGAAGCACCTCGACCTTGAGCAGGAGATCTTTCTTCTGCGCGCGCTGATGGACACCATCCCGGACAGCATCTACTTCAAGGATCGCGACAGCCGCTTCTCCTGGATCAACCGCTACACCGCCGCCAAGTTCGGCATCGTTGGCCCGGCCGAGGCCGACGGCAAGACCGATTTCGACTTTTTCACGGTCGAGCACGCCGGGCAGGCATTTCGTGACGAGCAGGAGATCATCCGCACCGGACGGCCGCTGGTGAACCTGGAAGAAAAAGAAACATTGCCCGACGGCCACATCAAGTGGGCTTCGACGACCAAGATGCCACTGCGGGATGCCGGCGGTCGCATCATCGGCACCTTTGGCATCTCGCGCGACATCACCGAGAAGAAGCACTTCGAGGATCAGCTGGCCCACCAGGCGTTCTACGATCCGCTCACCCAGTTGCCCAACCGCGCGCTGTTCCACGACCGCCTCGACCACCTGTTCCGACGCGGGCGCCGCAAGGGCGCCAAGCCGTTCCTGTTTTCGGTCATCTACCTCGATCTCGATCGCTTCAAGGGTGTGAATGACAGCTTGGGACACGCTGCCGGCGACGACCTGCTGGTGCAGTTCGGGCGGCGCCTCGAGACCTGTCTGCGGCCGGGTGACACGCTGGCACGGGTAGGTGGCGATGAGTTCACCGTGCTGCTGGAAGACATCGCCAGCGAGGCCGATGCGACCACGGTCGCTGAGCGTATTCATCGGGCGCTGACGCCGCCGTTCAACGTGAACGGGACTGAGATCTTTTCGAGTGCGTCTGTCGGCATCGCGTTGTCGTCAACCGGCTACAAGCAGCCCCAGGACATGCTGCGCGACGCGGACACGGCCATGTACCGCGCCAAGGCCAACGGGCGGTCGCGCCACGAGGTGTTCGATTCCGACATGCACCAGCGGGCGGTGTCGCTGCTTCAACTAGAGACCGACCTGCGGCGCGCGGTCGAGCGCGGGGAGTGTCGGGTCTACTACCAACCCATTGTTGATCTAGCCACGCGGCGTTTGTCGGCGTTCGAGGCCTTGATCCGATGGCAGCATCCGACGCGCGGCATGGTCATGCCCGATTTGTTCATTCCCATTGCTGAGGAGACCGGGCTCATCTCGAGCATTGGCCTGTGGGTGTTGCGCGAGGCCTGCACGCAGACCCGGAAGTGGCAGCGTCGCTTTCCTCAGGATCCTCCGCTGCGCATCTGCGTGAACATGTCCACCCGGCAGTTGGCGCAGATCGACTTCGTCGATCAGGTCAGGCGTACTCTGGAGGAAACCGATTTCGATCCGAAGGATCTCACGCTGGAAATGACCGAGAGCGCTCTCATGCACAACCTCAAGACCGGTGCTGCGGCCATCCAGAAGCTGCACGAGATGTCGGTCAAGCTGGACATCGATGATTTCGGCACCGGCTATTCCTCGCTGGCGTATCTGCAGACTTTCCCGGTCGACACCCTCAAGATCGATCGCTCGTTCGTGGCGCGCATGAAGCGGGACGAGCCGGGGCAAACCGAGATCGTGCGCGCCATCATCGGCCTGGCGCACAACCTGGGCATGGAAGTGACCGCCGAAGGCGTCGAGACCGCCGAGCAGATCGAGGCGCTGCAGGCGCTCAACTGCACCAGGGCGCAGGGCTACTTCCTGTCCTACCCCCTGCCAGCCGAGGCAGCCGAGGCGCTCTTGGCACGTGACCTGCCACTGTTCTAGCGCCGGCCGGGCGTAGGCAGAAAGGTCACGGCGCGGCGGCGGACGAGCGGAACTCGGCTCCCGCGAGCAACAAGAAGGCGCCGCCCGCGTAGGTGGTGATCTGTGCCTCGCCATAAAATGAGATACGGCCCAGGGTGGCACGCGGGCCCAGGTGAAGCTGCTCGACGCTCGACGGGCGGCTCTCCCAGCCCTTGGGCGGGTTGCCGGGGCCATAGTCATGAATGGCGTAGTGGCCGATTCCGCCCCGAAGTAGCCAGATCGTCGACAGGGTCAAATCGCCCGAAAGGTCGATGGTGAGTTGCGATGGGTGGAAGCCGCACGAGCTCTGCGACAGCTTGCCCCGGTAGGACCCGTATCCAAGCACCGTGAACTTCGGGTGTGCGGGCACCTTGAGGCGCGCTTCGGGCAAAAGGTAGTTGATGGTGCCGTTCGGATCGCCGCACAGTGCCTCCGGGTGTGCCCGTTCGAATCGCAAGCCGAAACCGACGACTCCGAGATCCTTGTTGTAACCAAGGTGAATGCCGCCCTCGCGTCCGAACGCGCCCACCTCCCATCGCGAGGCGTCCGGCGTGGTGAACGCAGCGTAGACCGCACTTAGCTGCGCGAACGGCACCATCGCGTAGATGGGCCGACTGAAGTAGCCGATCTCGTAGATGCGCCGGGCGGGGTCGGCCACACGCGCCAGCGCATGGTAGAACATCGTGGATTCGCCGTCGCTTCTTGCGGTGCCGACCTGGCCGCCGGCGGTGGTCTTGAAGGCCGACTCGGCGTCCGGGGCCGGTGCCGCGGCTATCTTCGGGTTGTTTGCTGCAGGCAGCGACGCCGCAATTGGTGCGCGGGCAGCGACGGGCACCGTGGCGGGCGCTGTGGCGGGCGCTGGCGCTGCAGCGGGCGCTGGTGCTGCGGGCGCCGGTTTCGCCGGCGGCTCGCGCATCTCCGGTCGGCGGGCTTCTTCGACCGCCTTCTCCATCTCCGCGGCTCGAGCCTCCACGGTGGCCCGATTCGCGTCGCCCGGTTGCGCGGTTCGCAGGAAGCCCTTGTATGCGGCCAACGCCCGGTCGGGTTTTCCGGCCATGCGGTAGGCCTGCCCGATGTTGAATAGCAACGTCGGGTCCTGCACCAGGCGATAGGCGGCCTCGTAGAGATCCGCGGCCTCGTCATAGTGGCCAAGGTTGTATGCCACCCCGGCACGGCGGGAGGACTCGCGCGCGTTGTCCTTGCCGTCGGAAGCAGCGCCCGCTGCGGGAGCCGCCAGCACCACCGCATGGACGAGTAGCACGATCGTCGTCGCGGTCTCCACAGGCCGAACTACTATACCGGAGATTGCGTCACCGTAAGACCCCCACGTCGGCACCCGTGCCACTCTGGATCGCAAGCAAGCGCGACGGCGGGACGCTGCCTGACGACGTGATTCGCCAGTTCATAGCTGGCTCGGTGGCGGGCGAGATCCCCGACTACCAGATCGCAGCGCTTCTGATGGCAGTTGTGTTCCGCGGCCTGTCGCCGCGCGAACTTGCCACGTGGACCGCCGCCATGGTGGCCTCAGGTGACGTGCTGTCACTCGACGGTGTCGCCGGCCGCAAGGTGGACAAGCATTCCACTGGTGGCGTCGGTGACAAGGTGACGCTGTGTCTGGCGCCGCTGGTGGCGGCGTGTGGCGTGCGGGCACCGATGCTGGTTGGCCGGTCGCTTGGCCACACCGGCGGTACCCTCGACAAGCTTGAGGCCATTGACGGCTTTCGCGTGACGCTCGCGCCGGCCGAGTTCCGCCGCGTGCTCGCCCGGGCGGGGTTCGTCATCGCAGGTCAAACCCCGCGCCTGGTGCCGGCCGACCGGATCTTTTACGCGCTTCGCGATGCCACCGCGACGGTCGAGTCGATCCCGCTCATTGCATCGTCGATCCTGTCGAAGAAGATCGCCGGCGGCGCCGATGCCCTGGTGATGGATGTCAAGGTCGGGCGTGGCGCGTTCTTGCCGTCGGCGCGGGCCACGCGGGTGCTGGCCCAGACCATCGTGCGCCTGGGCAATGGCGCGGGCCTGCGCACGGTCGCGCTTCTGACTGCCATGGATCAGCCGCTGGGCCGCCAGATTGGCAACGCATTGGAAGTGGCCGAGGCGATCGACATTCTGCGCGGTGCCGGACCTGCTGACACCCGCGCATTGACGGTGCGGCTCGGTGCCGAGATGCTGACACTGGGCGGCAAGTCCCGCGACGTCGCCGATGGTGCTCGCCGGATCGAGGCGGCGATCGCGTCGGGCGACGGGCTCGCTCGATTCATCGTCGGCGTTGGTTTGCAGGGCGGCGATGTCCGTCAGATCGAGGATCCTCGGCGCCTGCCGCGTGCCCGCCGCCAGCTGATCCTACGCGCACCCCGCGCCGGCTTCGTCAACACGGCCGACGCCCGGTTGATCGGGCAGGCTGCCACGCTGCTGGGTGCCGGCCGATCCCGCAAGGAGGATCGAGTCGATCCCGCGGTTGGCATCACCCTGCACGCGCGGGTCGGCGACGAGATAGGTCGCGGCGAGGGCCTGTGTACCGTCTGGTACAATGACGGCGCCAGGTTGCGGGCGGCGCGCGGGTTGCTCGACGGTGCGTTTGTCGTCGGCAGCCGCAAGCCGGCGGCCCGGCGCCTGATCATGGATGTCATTCGATGAAGCTGCACGCGACTCTTTACGACCGGGTGTGCGTGGCCGCCGAGTCCGTCGCCGCGCGCCTCGACGCGGCTGGCATCGAGGTGGCGGTGGTGCTGGGATCGGGGCTGGCATCGGCGGCCGAGAAGCTGAGTGCCGGTCGCTCGGTCCCCTACGCATCGCTGCCGGGCTTTCCCGAAACCACCGTGGCCGGCCATCCTGGGCGGCTGGTGGTCGGGACTTGGTCGGGGCGCAAAGCACTGATCCTCTGCGGTCGCGTTCACGGCTATGAGGGCTACCCGGCGACCGAGGTCGGTTTCGGCGTGAGGGTGGCAGCCACCCTGGGCGCCGGTACTTTGATCGTGACCAACGTGTCGGGCGGCGTCGATCCGTCTCTGGCGGTGGGCGAGATTGCCGTCATCTCCGATCACATCAACCTCACGGGCGCGTCCCCGCTGACCGGACCCAACGACGAGCGCCTCGGCCCTCGCTTCGTCGACATGACCGACACGTACGCGCCGGTGCTGCGTAGGCTGGCTGCACAGGCAGCGCAGGAACTTATCGGACGGCCGCTGCGCGAAGCGGTCTATGCCGGTCTGCCGGGCCCCTCGTACGAGACCCCGGCGGAAGTGCGCATGCTGCGCATTCTGGGCGCGGGTCTGGTGGGCATGTCGACGATTCACGAGGTCATCTGTGCCCGCCACGCGGGAATGAAGGTGCTGGGCCTGTCATTGGTCGCCAACCTCGCAGCCGGGGTGAAGGACGAGCCCTTGTCACACGAAGAGGTCACGCGCGCCGCCGCAGTGGGCGCGGCCCGGCTGGGCGGGCTGGTCGAGGGCGTGATCGCCCGGCTGTCGACCGGGACCGTGCCGTGACCGGACGGGTGGCGCCCACCGCTGCCATGACCGCGCGGCTCGTGGTGGCCGCTCGGCGGGCACGTCGGGCGGCGTACGCACCGTTCTCGCAGTTCCGGGTTGGCGCGTCGGTGCTTGACGAGCGCGGTCGGATTCACATCGGCTGCAACGTCGAGAACGCGTCGTACGGGCTCACCATCTGTGCCGAGCGCAACGCGGTGGCCGCGGCGTTGGCGGCGGGGGCTCGCCGGATCGTCGCTGTGGTGGTGGTGACTCAAGCGTCACCGCCAGCTTCGCCCTGCGGCGCCTGCCGCCAGGTCCTGGCCGAGTTTGCCGCCGACGACACCCCGATCGTTCTGTCAGGTACCAGCGGAAAGAAAGCGGAGCAGACCACCCTGGGTGATCTGCTCCCGCGCGCCTTCCGCCTGCGCCGCCGCTGATGGCGGCCGGCTCTACCCGCCGGTCTCTTCGAAGTGGTAGCCGGCTTCGCCGTGCTCGACCTGGTCGAGGCCCAGTTCCTCGGTCTCGCGATCGGGCCGCAAGCCGAGCACCGCCTTGATGACGAATGCCAGGACGACAGTGCCAAGCACCGCCAGGACGATGGTGAGCGCCATCGCCTTGAGCTGCTCTATCCACAGCGAGCCGCCTACCAGGTCCTTCAGGTTGGCTGCCAGGTTTCCGTTGACGTCGTGGGTGGCGAAGACGCCCGTGAGCAGTGCGCCCATCGTGCCGCCGACGCCGTGGATGCCGAAGGTGTCGAGCGCGTCGTCGTACTTGAAGAAGGCCTTGAGCTTGGTGCAGGCGAAGTAGGGAACCACGCCGGCCAGAATGCCGATGATGACCGCCGAGGTCGGGGACACGAAGCCGGCGCCCGGGGTGATGACCACCAGACCCGCGACCGCGCCCGAGCAGAAGCCAAGCACCGTGGGCTTGCCGCGGCTGATCCACTCGAGCACCGGCCACACTGTGGCGGCGACCGCCGTGGCCAGAGTGGTGGTTGTGAAGGCGTTGGCCGCAATGCCGTCGGAGGCCACTGCGCTACCGGCGTTGAAACCGTACCATCCCACCCACAACATCCCGGTGCCGACCATGGTCAGGACCATGCTGTGGGGCATGAACGCCTTGTGGCCGAAGCCGGTGCGCTTGCCCAGGATGAGGCACAAGATCAGCGCCGACCAGCCCGAGGACATGTGCACGACCGTGCCGCCAGCGAAGTCGATGGCCTTGATGGACGCCTTGGCGTTCCACACGCCGTTCATGAGGCCGTCGATGCCCCACACCATGTGCGCGAGCGGGAAGTACACCAGGAACATCCAGCCCAGAATGAAGGCCATGATGGCCGAGAACTTCATGCGCTCGGCGATGGCACCGACGATGAGGCCCGGCGTGATGATGGCGAACATCAGCTGATACATCGAGAACACGTTCTGGGACACCCAGTACGCGTAGTCGGTGTTGGGCGCGGATGTGACGCCTTTCAGTAGCGCCATATCGATGCCGCCGACGAACGGCGAGCCCTTGGCGAACACCAGGCTGTAACCGACCGCCCACCACAGGATGGTGACCATGCCCGCGCAGCCGAAGCACTGCGCCAGCACCGACAGCACGTTCTTGCGGCGCACCAGACCGCCGTAGAACAAGGCGAGTCCAGGCAGCGTCATGAACAACACCAAGGCCGCCGAGGTCATCATCCAAGCGTTGTGCCCAGGGCCCGACGTGTAGTTGGCCTTCGGATCGCTGTTGGTGATGTACGCCTCGACCAGCTGAACCTTGGCTGTCAGATCGGCCATCGACAGCGGCGGCGTGGCTGGCGCAGCAGCTGGAGCTGCTTCGGCGGCCGGAGCTGGCGCTGCCGCCGGGGGGGCCGCTGCGGGCTCGTTCTGTGCCAGGGCCGTCGACATGGGCCACAGGCTGGCCATGGCGGGTGTGAGCACAAGTCCAAGAACGAAGATTCCAGATGCCAAGCGTTTTGCCCTCATAGAGTGCCGTCCTTTCGTTCGCTGGGAACGGGCGGCAAGCTACGAGGTTGGGAGTGGGCCTGTAAAGCTCCATCGCCCTCGCGGTCTCTGATTTATCCGTCGAGAAACTTAGAAGCAACAATCTGGAAACGCATCGACTTCGTTGTGCGGCGGACGGCATGGCGAGGCGGCGATGGCGATTCAGGAGGTGACCCGGTTTTCACGGCGACAGGCAAAACGCCGACCTTGCACCGCAGTCCGGACGCCAAGGTGAGACTTGGTAGCTGGCTGCCGCAAAACGGAGCTCATAGGGCTAAGGCGCATTAGCCATTGCGGATGACACGAGTCTAAGTCACAGTTGGGAGGCAGGCATGAGTTCGGCAAGTTCTCCGAAATCGTTCCAGCACGTCAGGTACTTGTGGAAAGACGAGGACGCGGCGCGGCTAGCCCCGATCGATCGGCTGGTCTACCGGTCGAACAGATTGGGCGAGGACCTCAGTCTCACCAACACCGGGGGCGGCAACACGTCGGCCAAGCTGCCTGACAAGGATCCTCTCACCGGCGAAACGGTCGAAGTTCTGTGGGTCAAGGGTTCAGGCGGCGATCTGCGCACAGCCAAGCGCGACGGCTTCGCGTCGCTGTACCTCGACAAGGTGCGCGCCATGAAGGCCATGTACCTGGGGCGGCCGGCGTCGGAGCGGGGCGCAAAGTCCAAGGCCGAGGACGACATGGTGGCTATGTATGCCCATTGCGTGTTCGACCTGAACCCGCGCGCGTGCTCGATCGATACGCCGCTGCACACCTTGGTGCCGTTCCGCCACGTCGATCATTTGCACCCGAACTCGGTCATCGCCATCGCGGCTTCGGTGAACCAGAAGCGGCTGTGCAAGGAGATCTATGGCGACGACGTTCTGTACGTACCCTGGCAGCGCCCCGGATTCGACATTGGCCTCGCCATCGAAGACGCCATCAAGAAGAACCCGAAGGCGCGCGGCGTGTTGTTCGGCCACCACGGCATGAGTTCGTGGGACAACGACGACAAGACCTGCTACGAGACGACGCTCGAGATCATCGAAAAGGCTGCGCGCTACATCGAGGCCCACGATCGGGCGGACATGACTTTCGGCGGCCAGAAGACCAGGCCACTGGCCGCCGCGGACCGCCGGCGGCTTCAGATCGACATCCTGCCCTTCATCCGCGGGCAAGTCAGCGCGAGTAAGCGTTTCGTGGCGACGGTGCAGGACGACGAAAAGATGCTTCGCTTCGTCAACAGCGCCGATGCCGCCCGGCTGGCCGCACTGGGCACCAGTTGCCCCGATCATTTCTTGCGCACCAAGATCAAGCCGATGTTTGTCGACCCGGCCGACTGGAATTCGGCCGCAGGCGATCTCGACTCGCTCAAGGTGGCCATCGGCAAGGGCATCGTGCAGTACCGCAAGGACTACCAGGCCTACTACGAGCGCTGCCGGCGGCCCGACTCGCCGGCGATGCGCGATGCCAGCCCGACGGTGGTGCTGATCCCGGGGCTGGGCATGTTCGCGTTCGGCAAGAACAAGAGCGAGTCGCGCGTGACTGCCGAGTTCTACAACTGCGCGGTCGAGGTCATGCGCGGCGCCGAGGCCATCGACAAGTACGAGGCCATGAACCAGCAGGAGACCTTCGACATCGAGTACTGGTCGCTGGAGGAAGCCAAGCTGCGGCGCATGCCGCCCGAGAAAGAGCTGGACCGGCAGGTGGCAGTGGTTGTCGGCGCCGGCAACGGCATCGGCAAGGAGACCGCGCACCGGCTGGCCCGCGAGGGCGCTCACATTGTCTGTGTAGATCTCGACCTGGCGGCGGCGCAGGCGACTGCGGGCGAGATCGTCAAGAAGCTGGGCGAGGGCATCGGTGTCGGCGGTACCGGCGTGTCGAACTGCGGGCCGGCGATAGGCCTGGCCTGCGACATCACCCGGCGAGACAGCGTGGCGCAGATGTTCGGCGATGCGATCCTTGCCTATGGCGGCATCGACGCGGTGGTGGTGACCGCGGGCATCTTTTTTTCGCCCGACAAGACTGGCCACATCCCCGACGAGAAGTGGGCGGCGACCTTCGGGATCAATGTCACCGGCGCGTACATCGTCGCCGACGAGGCAGCGACGATCTTCCGCAAGCAGGGCCTGCCGGGCAACATTGTCATCACCACCAGCGCGAACGCCGTGGTGGCCAAGAAGGGCAGTCTGGCCTACGACGCCAGCAAGGCAGCGGCGAACCACCTGGTGCGCGAGTTGGCCATCGAGCTTGCGCCCCTGGTGCGCGTGAACGCGGTGGCGCCGGCGACGGTGGTCAAGGGCAGCACCATGTTCCCGCGCGATCGTGTGATCTCGTCGCTGGCCAAGTACGAGATCGCGTTCGCGGAATCCGAATCGACCGAGGATCTGCGCAACAAGCTGGCGGTGTTCTACGCCCGCCGCACCTTGACCCAGACGCCGATCGAGCCCTGCGATCAGGCCGAGGCGGTCTTCCTGCTGGTGTCGCAGCGGCTTGCGCGCACGACCGGCCACGTGATTCCGGTCGACGGTGGGTTGGCTGACGGCTTCTTGCGCTGATGGAGGTGCGGGTGTCAGCTTGCAGCCATGACCATCCGGGAACAGTTAGAGGCCGACGAGGACAAGGTCCTGTCACGGTTCGCGCAGAAGAGTTCGGCGTCGAAGGGCCGCGATCGTCCCGAGCCACTCGACGACATCCGGCCGATCTTCCAGCACGATCGCGATCGCATCATCCACTCGAAGGCGTTCCGGCGGCTGGGCGGCAAGACGCAGGTTTTCCTCGCGCCGGAGGGCGATCACTACCGCACGCGCATGACCCACACGCTGGAGGTGTCGCAGATCGCGCGCACGGTGACCCGGGCGCTTCGCCTCAACGAATCGTTGACCGAGGCGATCGTGATGGGACACGACCTTGGCCACACGCCGTTCGGGCATGCGGGCGAGAAGGCGCTGGCACACCTGATGCCGGAGGGCTTCCACCACGTCAAGCAGTCGCTGCGCGTGGTCGAGGTGCTCGAGCGCGAAGGGCAGGGGTTGAATCTAAGTGTCGAGGTGCGCGACGGCATCCTCAAGCACTCGAAGGGCAAGGGCCACATCATCTCGGACAACCCGAACCTGATGGCCATGACCCTGGAAGGACAGATCGTTCGCATCAGCGACATCGTGGCGTATGTGAATCACGATCTCGACGATGCGGTCAGAGGCAAGGTGCTGTCCTATGCGGAGGTACCGGCGGATATCTTGAAGATGTTGGGCGCCACGCACTCGGAGCGCATCGAACGCATGGTCAAGGACATGATCAGCTCGTCGCGCATCGAGGACAAACGCCAGATCAGGATGAGCGAGGACGTGCTGTCGTCGCTGATCGCGCTGCGCGATTTCCTTTACGAACGGGTCTACGAGCGCAAGGAGATCCGCGCCGAGTTCGAGCGGGCACAGCGCATCCTGAGCGAGCTGTGGCAGTACTTTCACGCTCATGCCGACGAGTTTCGCGCCAAGCACTGGCCCAAGGGCCTGCCCGAGGGCGAAAGCTTGTCGCGAGCCATCGCGGATTTCATCACTGGCATGACCGACCGGTACGCGCTGCGGGTCTACGAGGACTATTTCTTGCCCCGGCGGTGGATGGTGCTGTGAGCAACGCGAAGGGAGCACGAAATGGCCGCGGCCTTTGACATCAGCGACGGGTTTGTCGCCGATCAGAACAAGCGAAGCAAGCCGGCGCTCGACGAGGATTTCGAGCATCTGGGCAAGCAGCTGCGGCGCCGCGGTGTCGACATCGAGAAGCTGGTCGCGCGCGCGATGTCGTACCGGGTGGCGGTGCCGTCGTGGGGCGTCGGCACCGGCGGCACCCGGTTCGCGCGCTTCCCGGGCATCGGCGAGCCGCGCGGCATCTTCGAGAAACTGGAGGACTGCGGCACCATCCACAAGTTGGTGCGCTCGACCCCGGGAGTGTCGCTGCACATCCCGTGGGACAAGTCCGACGACGCGGCGGCGCTGAAGGTGTTCGCGAAGGAACGCGGTCTGCACTTCGATGCCATCAATTCGAACACGTTCCAGGATCAGAAGGGCCAGAAGCACAGCTACAAATTCGGTAGCCTGACCCATCCTGACGCGGGGGTGCGGCGGCAAGCGGTCGAGCACAACATCGAGTGCATCGAGGTAGGCAAGGCGCTGGGCTCGAAGGCGCACACAGTGTGGATCGGCGACGGCGGCAACTTCGCCGGACAACAACATTTCAGACGCACGCTGGAGCGCTACCTGGACAGCATGCGCGAGATCTACCGGGCGCTGCCCGACGACTGGCGCATCTTCATCGAGCACAAGTGCTTCGAGCCGGCGTTCTACTCGACGGTGATCAATGACTGGGGCACCAGCTACCACTGCGCGCGCGAGCTGGGACCGAAGGCGCACTGCTTGGTCGACCTTGGCCACCACGCGCCCAACGTCAACATCGAGATGATCGTCGGCCGGCTCATCCAGTTCGGCAAGCTGGCGGGCTTTCATTTCAACGACAGCAAGTACGGCGACGACGATCTCGACGCCGGCTCAATCAAGCCGTTCCAGCTGTTCCTGGTGTTCAACGAGCTGGTCGATGCCGAGCTGTCGGGCGCGCCCGGCTTCAATCCGGCGTACATGCTCGACCAGAGTCACAACGTGACCGACCCCATCGAGTCTTTGATGACCAGCGCCGTCGAGGTGCTGCGCGCCTACGTGCAAGCGCATCTGGTCGACCGTGCGGCGCTGACGCAGGCGCAGGAGAAGTGCGACGCCATGACGGCGCTGTTGACGCTGAAGCAGGCGTTCACCACGGACGTGGCGCCCATCCTGGCGATGGCGCGCCTGCGCGCGGGTGGAGCTATCGATCCGATGGCGACGTATCGCGCCAGTGGGTACCGCGTCCGCAAGGCCGAGGAGCGCCCTGTGAAAGCGGGCGGCAGCGGCGCGGGCATCGTGTGATCGACGACGAGCTCTACATCGCCGTCGATCTGGGCGCCGGCAGCGGACGGGTCATGCTGGGAGGGTTGGCGCCGGGTGAGTTGCTCATCGAAGAGGTCCGTCGTTTTCACTACCCGGAAGCCGAGCGGGGCGGGCACCTCCGCTGGGATCTGGGTAGGATCGTCGGGGATGTGACGGCGGGTCTGGCGGCGGCGGCGGCGCGCGCTCGGGAGCTTGGTCGCACGGTGCGCAGCGTGGGTGTCGACACCTGGGGCGTCGACTACGGCCTCGTCGATGAGCGCGGCGGCCTGGTCGAGGATCCCATTTGCTACCGCGACCATCGCACCGTGGGGGAGATGGAGCGGGTGTGTGCCGTCGTGCCGCGCGATGAGATCTTCACCCGCACGGGGATCCAATTCCTGCCGTTCAACACGATTTTTCAGCTGTCGGCGCACCTGCGCGCGGGCTTTCCGGCCGGCGCGACGCGCTTGCTGATGATCCCGGACCTTCTGCACCGCGCCCTGTCGGGGACAGCGGTCACCGAGTACACCAACGCTTCGACCACGCAGTTGCTTGATGCCAGGACGCGGCGCTGGGACGGCGAACTTGTCGCGCGGCTCGGACTGCCTGCACACTTCCTGCCCGAGATCGTCGAGGCGGGCACTGATCTGGGGCCCCTGCTGCCCGAGGTCGCGGCGGCTGCGGGTCTTGGTGACGTGCGCGTGGTGGCGCCGGCGACGCACGATACCGGTAGCGCGGTGGCGGGCGCGCCGCTGCGAGACGGATGGGCGTACATCTCGTCGGGCACCTGGTCGTTGGTCGGGGTTGAGCGCGAGACGCCGCTGGTCAGCGCCGATGTCGAGCGCGAAAACTTCACGAACGAGGGCGGCGCGTTCGGCACGTTTCGCTTTCTCAAGAACGTCTCGGGTCTGTGGCTGCTGGAAGCGTGCCGCAAAGAATGGCAAGCGCGTGGCCTCGATGTCGATCACGATCGCCTGCTGGCTCAGGTGGCGGCGCGCGACGATGTGCCGGGGCTGGTGTTTCCTGACGACCAGAAGTTGCTCAACCCGCCCAGCATGACGGCGGCGCTGGCCGCGCAGCTCGCAGACACCGGCCAGCAGGTCGCGACCGATCCGGTGACCATGACCAAGGTGATCCTCGACTCGCTGGCGCTCCGCTACGCGAGCGTTCTGCGCACGGCGTCCCGACTCACCGGCCGCGCCATCGCCGGCGTACACATCGTCGGCGGCGGCAGTCGCAATGGGTACCTCGATCAGGCAAGCGCTGATGCCAGCGGGCTGCCGTTGCTGGCCGGTCCGGTCGAGGCGACCGCAATTGGCAACATGATGGTGCAGGCCATCGCCGCCGGCCGCTTTGCGTCGCTCGCCGAGGCTCGGCAGCATGTAGCCGAAAATGTGGAGCTGCGGCGCTTCACGCCACGGGCACATTCCCCTCTGGCCCTGGCGGCGGAGCGGCGCTACCGGACATCGAGGCCGCCTACTTGAGGTAGGTCCAGTCGATGGCCGCGTCGATCAGCTTGTTACCGTCTGGGGTCGCGGTGGCGATGGCCTCAGCTTGCGCGTAGAACCCGACCCGCTTGGCGGGCGCTACGCGTCCGATCATCATGTCGTTAGCCGTGTAAGCGAAGATCGAAACGCGGGTGGGCATGCCCGTGATCGTTGCCACCTTAACGGCGGCAGCGGCCGGGACGCCCCAGGTCATAGGATTCCCCATCGTGGCCACAATCGGGCTTCCAGTCAGGCCCGCGGCCAGCGGATGGCCGACCCTCGCTATGGTGATGGTGGTCTGATTCGTCATGTTGCCGGAGTCGGCCGCCGCCGGCCCGGTCATCTCCATACTGTCGAGAACAGCATTTTCCATGCACAGAACCGGCGCCGTGGTTGCGACCAGCTTGGCCGCCAGAGTCCCCGACGTGATGCTGGACGAAATGACCACGAGCGCTCTGGCGTTCGCATCCGCCACCGTCACATTGCTGTCGTCGGCCAGCGTGACGGCGAAGCCCCTGTCCGTCAGCCGCTTCTGAAGGGCAGTGTCGCCCAGGCTAAGCGTGTTCGGATCGCCCACGACCATCAACGCTTGCTTCGGCCCGCCAGCCAAGTCGGGCCGGGGGACGGCCATCATGTCTCGCGGCAGGGCTGCCATGTCTGGCGGCGGCATCACGGGGCGCAGGTCCATAGGCGCAGCAGCGTCCAGTCCGGCGCTGCCGCCAGCACCGCCGCCGGTACCACCCCTGGAAGCCGGGCTGCCACCCGAGCCGCCACTGCCACTGCCACTGCCACTGCCAGCGCCGCCGCCGGTACCGCCCTTGGGCGCCACGCTGCCACCTGAGCCGCCAGTGCCAGCGCCGCCGCCCTCGCCGCCGCTTTCGCCGCCGCCTTCGCCGCCGCCATTCCCCACGGACCGCGTGACGGGCTGGGGCGCGGGGCAGGCGCCGGACATTACGAGCAGTGACAGAAAAACCAACGGTGACAACATCCGCCACGACAGATTGGGCATCTTGGTACTCCTGCCCAGCTCATTTGTGATGTACGACCGGGCCCTCGCAGTGTATCACTCGTTACGTGGCGTGGGGCGTGCGTTCTGCCTGCCCCCTACTACGGCCGCCCAAACCGTCCGGGTGGTCATCAGGCCATTCGGTTCCTGCGCTCGCCGGCCAGGAAGGCGCCCAGGTTAGCGGCGACCTGGTGGCGCAGTCGGGTGCGTGACTCGACGGTACCCCACGCGATGTGGGGGGTCACGATGATGCGGGCGGCCCACGGTTGCGCCGGATCGGTCAGGGGATCCCCGGCCGGTGGGGGCTCGGTGCCAAGGACGTCGAGGCCTGCGCCGCCCAGTCGCCCGGACGCCAGCGCGGCGGCGAGCGCAACCTGGTCGACCAGCCCGCCGCGGCTGGTATTGATCAGCAGCGCACCCGGCTTGCAGCTCGCAAGGAAATTGCGGTTGACCAGGTTTGCGGTCGCTGGCGTGAGCGGGCAATGCAACGTCACGATGTCGGCGGTGGGCAGGGCGACCTCCAGTGGCGTGCGCCCCGCCGTCGGCGAGCCTGGCACCGCCGCGGCGATCACTTCCATCGCGAAGCCTTTGGCGATGCGCGTGACAGCGCGTCCGATCTCGCCCTGGCCCAGTACCACCAGCGTCTTGCCGGCAAGCTCGGGCAGTGGGCGCAGGAAGAAGCAGAAGTCGGGGCAGGCGGCCCACCGGCCCGCGCTGACCGCGGCGGCGTGGCCAGCGACGTCCGAGGTCAGGTGCAAGATGAGCGAGAACACGTGCTGGGCGACTGACTCGCTGGAATATCCAGGGACGTTGGTCACCGCGATGCCCCGCGCGCGCGCGGCGGTCAGATCCACGATGTTCGTGCCAGTGGCCGAGATGCCGACGTAGCGCAGGTCGGGCAGCAGCGCGAGCAGCGCGGCGTCGATCACCGCCTTGTTGGTGATGACAGCGGCGGCCCCGGCGCAGCGGTCTTTCATCGGGGGACCTGCCAGGTGCGGGAACATGGTGACGTCGCCGTGCGACCGTAGATCATCCCAGGCGCTGGCGTCGCCCTGGTCGGTCGCGAAGCTATCGAGCACGGAGATCTTCATGGGAACTCGCGGAGGGTCAATATAGCGGAGCGACGCGCATGACGAAGCCGCCGTAGGGAGGCAGAGCCACACTCTGGGTGTCGATGCCGTTGCGCTGGCGCCGGGTCGGGAAGAACGTGTCGGGCTGCTTGCCGTCGTCGGCGAGCAACAGCATGTCGTGAATGCCGTTGCCCAGGAAGTCCATCGCGACAGTCAGGTCTTTCGTGGTGGCGGTGCCGTTGATGCCGCCCACGTACCAGGTGCGATCCTTGCGGCGCGCGATGACGACGAAGCTGCCGGGGAAGCCGTCGAGCAGGCGCGTCTCGTCCCACGCCGCGGGCACATCGTGCAGGAACGTCCTGACCACGGCGGGCAGGCTGCGGTACGTGTCGACGCTGTCGGCGAAGTGCTGCAGGCCCGACTCGAACACCACCGACAGCGCCAGCTCGTGGCCCCAGGTCGTGAGGCGACGGTGTTTGTTGTGGCTGAAGGTCACTGGGGTGTAGTCCATCGGACCGACGACGTTCCGGGTGAACACCTGCACGGTGTTGTGCCAGGGCGCGTTTGCGGCGTAGGCCGGGTCGAACTTGTACCCCTCGGCGCCGCGCACCGCCTCCATGCTGAGGATGTTCGGGTAGGTACGCTCCCAGCCGCGCGACGTGGTGGCACCGTGGAAGTCGACTACCAGTTTGTGTGCGGCGGCGTCGGCGGCGATGGCGAGGTACAGCTTGATGACGTCCTGCTTGTCGCTGTTGAAGAAGTCGACCTTGAGGCCGCGGACCCCGGCGGCGGCGAGGGCTCGCATCTCGGCGCCGCGCACGTCGGGCAGGTGCATCCGGTCACGCGGCGGGGCGTTGACCTGGTTGTGGGGTCCGCCCGAGTTGTACCAGAGCAAGAGGCCGACCTTCTTGCGCGCCGCGAGCCGGGCGAGGTCTTGCCAGGTCCCGCCGGCAAGGTCGGTCCACCCCGCATCGACCAGCGAGTACTCCCAGCCCATCTCGGCCGCTAGATCCACGAACGGCACCAGGCGGCCGAATGACTTGGCGGCGCTTCCGTCGGACCACCAAGACCACGACACGCGGCCGGGAACGATGAAACTTGGATCGGCTACCACCGATGGGGCCGCCAGATCCGTCACCAGCGACGATTCGACCAGGGCGCCCGCACGATCGCCCACGATCACCACTCGCCACGGTGTCGTCCACGGCAACGACGATGATGGGTTCACATCAAAGCGGCCCTGGGCCTCGCCGGGTAGCGGGAAGCGGATGCGATAGATGCTGGCGTCGGCGTTTTGCGCCAGATGGGTGCCGCAGTAGCTGCCATCGAGGCCCGACTCGGTCACCAGCAGGAAGTGGCGGCCGGCATACACAAGGGCTGGGAAGGTCCAGCCGGCGTCGGTGGGTGCGGGTGTGCCGGCGGGCAAGTCGCCTCGCCACAGCGCTTCGTAGTCAGGCTGGTAGGGCGCCATGAAGGCGCGCGCGCCGGCGGCGAAGCGGAAGCCGCTGGTCTCCGAAGTCACGGTGAAACGAGCCGGGTCCGATCCGGGAAAGTGGTAGCGAAACGCGAAGCCGTCGTCGAACACGCGCAGGTGCACATCGACGCGGCCACCCTGTGAACCGGCGAGGGCGAGCACGCGCTCGACGCCACGGTTGCTGATGTGGCTGCGCTTGCCGCGCGGGAGCGTGTAGTCCTCGGCGATGTCGCGGGTGCCATCCGAGATGAATCGCAGGCCATCGACGAAGGCCTGATCCTGCCGGGTGATGCCGAGCGGCGACCATGGCATCACCACGGTCTGCCCGTCGCCGCCGCCATGCGCGGCCTGGTAGTACAGGCGGGCGCCGGGCGGGTACCCGGCGGTGCCACCCAGATCGGCCAGTCGTACGTGAACGTGGAGCACGCCGCCCGGCGATGAGGTTAGCCAGCCTGCTTCCGGTGTTGTCGCGCGCACGCCGCCGCGCGACGCACAGGCTGCACCGACGCACGCCCACAGAAGCAACAACGGCGCTCTTGGCATCGTGATCTCTTACCGTGCCTTGACCGCAAAGAAGAAGAAGCCGCCGGCACAGCAGCTCGCGCCCGCGAACCGGGCACGGAAGGAATCGTCGTGGATGAGCTGTTTGCGGAACGCGAAGTCGTCGGGCGCGTCGGGTGCGGGCGCTAGCCGGCACACATCGCCGTGGCAGACCAGCGGGAAGCGCAGCTCGCCGCCGCTCGGTTGCAGTATGCGCACGAGCTGGCGGCGCATCTCGTCGCGTAGCGCCGGGTTGTCGGCGGCGGCTTCGAAGCGTGCCTGTGGCGACACGTTGTCGGCGACTCCGGCGCGGAATGTGGCGATGGCCTTTTCGAGCCTTGCGCCTTCCGCCTGACACGCGGGCAGACCATCGGCGGCTGGCTGCTTCGGCGCGGGGCGCGGCGGCCCAGGTGGGCCAGGCTCGCCGGACGGATCGACGAGGCCCAGGAAGACATGGCGCTCGACCTGTGGCCGATCGGATCCCGGTAGCGCCGTCGACGGGAGTGCCGGATTGACGAGCATGCGTTTGACCCGCGCGCCTAACTCGCCACTTTCGTGCAGCGAGACCACCCAGTACGGCTCCTGGTCGGCGGGCTGGAACACCACCGCCTTGCACGACCAGGTCCGGCACTCGAGCGTATGTCGCGGCACCCACGGCCGGCCGGCTTTGAGCGCCAGACCCAACACCGACCGGAGGGCATCGCGCGCGTCGGGGTTTGGCTCGCCGAGCGCGAAGGCCTGGTCGGCGCGCGCGGTCTCCAGGTACCTGGCTTGCTCCTGCCAGTGCGCGCTTCGCAGCCTCTCTATCCGCGCCCGGCACCTGCCGAGGTCCTCGCCGGCATGTGTTGCCCCGGCGCTGGCCACACCTGCTGCCGCCAGGAGGATCAGCACCGCTTTCACGCGGCCAGCATATCGGGTCGTGGCGCAGTCGGCACCTTCGGCGGCCCGGCGGCGCGTGCTAGCCTGCTGAGCTGTGTCGGGACGCAAAACAAGGCTGACCAGATTGGTCGCGGTTGCTTGGTTGCTGCAGCTGCTGGTCGCGACCGGGTGCGAGGGCGATCGCGGGCGTTTCCGAGAGGCGCGCAGCGATGCGGTGTTCCTGGGCTGCGCGGCCGAGGACGCCGGCGCGGAGTCCGAGCTAGACGCGGACGCGCCGATGTCGGTTCCGGATGGCGGGACGGCTGCCAGTGCCCCGGCGCGCGAGATGCCGCCCAGCCCGCCAGCGCCGCGGCCCAAGATGGTGTTCATGAGCATCGACGGGCTGCGGCCCGATGCCATCGTCAAGGCGCCTGCCGTGAACATCTTGCGGCTGGTTTGCAAGGGGTCCTATTCGTGGCAGGCGCAGACCATCAGTCCGTCCGTCACGCTGCCTTCGCACGCGTCGATGCTGTCGGGCTTCCCGCCCGCGGTGCACGGCCTCTACCACAACGATTTTCGTCCTGGCTTCATCCCGGTGCCCACGGTGTTGGCGGTGGCGCACGCGGCCGGTTTTCGCACGGTCATGGTCGTGGGCAAGGAGAAGCTGCTGCAGCTGGCGCCCGGCAACACCGTCGATAGCTTTGTGTGGGCAGCCAACGGCGATGATGATGTCGCCACCGCCGCCATCGCCGAGGTCAACAAGGGCTTCGATCTGATGTTCGTGCATTTCGCGTTCGTCGATCTGACGGGTCACGCGCTCATGTGGATGTCGGACGCCTATCTGCGCCAGGTGCAGGCAACCGACGCAGCGGTTGGTCGTCTGCTCATGGCGCTACCCGAGCACACCACGGTCTTGCTCTCGGCCGATCACGGCGGCCACGGATTCAACCACCAGGGCGGCGTGCCGGAGGACCTCACCATCCCGTGGATGATCGCCGGGCCGACGGTCCGCAAGGCCCACCCGATCTCAGCGCCCATCTCGACGCTGGACACGGCTGCGACTGTGGCCCAGGTGTTCGGCCTGCGGCTGCGCGCCGATGCGGCCGGACGCGCGGTGCAAGAAGCCTTCGACCAGTAAGTGTCGAAGGCCCGGGAGCGGCTACTTGGCTTTCTTCTTGTGGGCGTCGTGGCAGCCCTTGCAGGACTTGCCGAACCCGGCCGCGGCGGCCTTGGCGCCCTCGAGGTTCTTGCCGTCGATGGCCTTGAGCAGATCCACGGAGGCCTGCCGCAGGTTCTTCGTGGCGGCGTCAGCCCACACGGTGTCCGGGCAACGTCCGTCGTCCATGAGCGTGTAGCTGGCCTCGTTGAGCAAGCTGGCGCTCATCGCCAGGGCGGCCCACGCGTCGTCGTCGGCGGGTCCGGCTTCGAGTGCCTTTTTCACGGCGTCCGTGTTGGGTTTGACGGTGCCCTTCATGAGCTGGGCGGTGGTCAGCGGCCGGGTCTTGCCCTTCTTGATCTGCGCGCTGGCAGCGCTGACGCCGGCTATTGCAATCGCTCCGGCCAATGCAAGTGTCCATCCTCGTCGGAGAAGCATGGGGAACCTCCTTTGTGGCCGACACACTGACGGGATGCCGCCAGGAGGCAAGCAGACAGCCGCGAAACCGGATGCAGGCTGAGATCCGCATCACTTCTTGCGGGCCATGGCTGGCGCTCGGGGGGTCTTTCCGCCCTTGAGCAGCCCCTGCAATTCTTTCTCCAGGGTCAGGGTGGCGGGCACGTGGCGCACGGTTTCGGGCAGAGTGGCGATGGCGGCCAGTCCAGCCTCGAAGGCGTCGCGGGCGTCCTTGGCGCGGCCGGCCCGCAGCAGGATCTCGCCGCGGCGCTTGTGCCAGGTCTCCTTGCGTGGGGCCGGGGCCATGTTGCGCTCGACGCGCGCCAGCGCCGCGTCCCACCTGCGCAGCTCAATCTCGTACTCCAGCGCGGGAAGCTCGAGGCTCACCACGGACCCCAGCTTCTTCATGCCGCCTTCGAGGGCTCGCAGCGCCGGGTCGATGCCTAACTTGCCGGTGGCCGCGAGTGCGCGCGCATGTTCGAGATAGTAGTCCGGCTCGGGCGTGGTGAACTGCGCGATGGCGCGATCGAAGTCGCGGGCTGCAAGTGCCGGCTGTTTCGTGCGCACCAGCAGCCGGCCCCGCGTTAGCAGCGCGTCCGGATGATCCGGGTGTGCTTTCAAGAAGGCGTCGAGCTCGCGTTGTGCGGTATCCAGTTGGGCCGCCTCGAACAGCGCCCGCCCGCGCAAGAAGCCCAGCATGTCGGGCGGCTGCGGCAACTTTGCCGCGCGATCGTAGTCAGCCAGTGCCTGCGGGAAGTCCTGGTGCAACCGGTACAACTCGGCGCGCCTGACGATCATGGCGGCGTCGTTCGGCTGCCCGGCCAGCTTCTCGGTCAGCGCGGCGATCTGCTCGTGCAGGGCGCCGTGTGCCCATGCGCGCCCGGACGCGAGCATCCCGGTCGCGATGCCGAGCGCCAGGCACGGAAGTCGGCGCCAGCAGATCAGGGCGATCTTCCGGTGGGTTCGCGATCGAAGCTGACACCCCTGCTGGCGGCGCCGGACCGCAGCCACGCCCTGGTTCGGTTTTTTCCTGCCATGTGAACTTCAGTGTAGCGCCGAGTCGCCGCCAATCGGGCTCAGTCGATTCCGTATGGCACCGCGCACCACCTCAGGCCTGAGGGTTCATGGTGAGCGTCGGCCACGGCCGCGGCGGGATCGTCCGAACGCGCCGGCGATCAAAGTGGCACCACCGGCAACAGCAGCGCCTCCGACCACGCGCAGCCGTTGCGCCCGCACCACCTGCGCATCGAAGTCTCGATACGAACGGGCCTCCACTGCGCCGGCCGCCAGTTGGCCGCCTGCGACCAGGCCGATGCCGCCCGAGAACGCCGCGGCCAGGCCGACCCCGACGATGAGGCGGGTGGGGATGCCACCCATTGGCTGCGCGGTTCGTTCGAGTGTCCGGGGACCTGTGGACGGCGATCCTGACGATCGCGTGACTGCGGCGGCTGCCTCGGACGGCCGATCACCCAACAGGTCCCGCATCAACTGCCCGACCTCTCGCCGCAGGCGGCGCACGATTCGAGAGCGCTTGCCGATGCACACGGCTGATCGTGGCGCACGTAGTAGGTTGCGTTGGTGGGCCAGGCCAGCCTGGTGCGGCCCTCGTTGGCGGGACACCGGGCGCAGCGCAAGGTGCCGCCATCGCTGTCGACAATGCTGTCGTCGCACCCCTCGCCGGCCTCCCGCCTACCATCACCGCCGACGCGCGCCACAACGCAGCGGCCGGCGAACACCGCTGCGGCGTGGACGCCGTAGCGGCGGTGGCTGTCGCAGCGGTCGTCAGGGAAGCTACAGAATCCGGACGCCTCGCACACGCCCGCGGCGTCCAGGTACACGCACTCGTCGTTGACGGTGCAGTGAAACGCCGCCGGCGATTGTTGGCAGCCGCCGGCGGCCGGCAGAACGACAAGCAAGACGCGAAGGAACGCTGGCACGCCGGTCATCGTGCGAAGTTGTCCTTCTTGGTGACGAAGCCACCTGGTCGTGGCACGGCGGCGGGGCGGCCGGCGGCGCGTTCGAACGCGCTCAAAACCGTCGGCCTGCGCGAAGGCGCCGTCACGGTCCGTCGTCGTGCCACGGTCGTGCGTGCAAGGAGCCACAGCAGCAACCCTACTCCAGAACTTCGCGCAGCACGCGTCCGTCGATCCGCGCCGAGGTCCAGCCCCAGAAGCGCCGTTGGTGATAGCCACGGCGACGTTGGCGATGCGCTCAAGCCTGGCGCCGGGTTTGATGCCATCAATCTCACGGGCTCCCGTGATCCCGGCGCCGACCAAGACGTGCGCCGCCCGTTGCCCGGTCAGCCCGGTCAGCCCGGGCGTTTTGCCCTCTGAAGCTTGAGGCTCGGCGGTCGCGGCTTCTTGGCCTTGGTGGGAAGAGTCTTGACGTGCTCGTACGCCCAGTCCACCCAGCCAGCGAGCGCGCGCGCGGCGGCCAAGCCCGCGGGCTTGACGAACACGTAACCCAGCATGGGCCGGCCGGTGAAATCCATGGTTCGCGCGTGCGGCTTGCGCAGAGCTTCTTCGTGGCGGTCCTTTCCGACCCGGACCATCAGCTCGTCCTTCACGATGCCGATGAACATCTTGCCGTCGACCAGGAAGCAGATGCCGCCGAACATCTCTTTGGCCGCGACGCCCTCACGTCCGTGAACGATGTCACGGACGCGTTCGGTCAAGATCTCATCGTAGGCCATCGCGAACCCTCCTGTGCTTGGCGGGCCTGCCTCGCACGCGCGGACCGGCGACGCCACAAGATCGCCGACAGCATCACCAAGATTGCGGGCGCAGCGGGGTTCCCTCGCGGCTGCCCAGTGGCGCCCACGCGACAACCACAGCCGCCGTCCGAGCCGGGAGCACTCGCGGCACCCGCGGCACCCGTGGCACCCGCGCTGCCCGCCGCACCCGCGCTACCCACGCGGCCCGCAGCACCTGTGGCACCCGCCCGGCCCCCGGCACCTACGCTGCCCCCGGCACTTGCGCCCCCCGCAGCGCCTGCGTTGCCGGCGGCACCCGCGGCGCCCGTGCCGCCGCCGCGGCCCGCGGTAGGCATGGGGACCGGAACGGGCGCCGGCGCGATTACGATCTGGAACGCTCCCATCGCCTTGCGGGCGGGCGTGGCCCCGTCCGTAGCCACCACCGTGAAGCTGGTGGATCCGGCCATAGTCGGAGTACCGGCAATCGTTCCGGTGGCTGGGTCGATGGCAAGACCAGGCGGGAGGCTGCCGGTCACCGACCAGACGATCGGTTTCCCCCCGCCGATGGCCGTGATCTCCGCCGTGTACGGTAGTCCCACTGTCCCCGAAGGAGTGGACCCGGTCGCAAGGTGAAAGCCGTACACCTCCTCGGGAATCTTGTTGCCCAGGTATTCCCAGACGTACTTGGTCAGTGTCTGCGGCATGCCATCTAAACTGTTGCCCTTGGTGAAGCCGCGAACGCCGGCGCCCCCGGGGCCGACGTAGCTTGCCATATCAGCCCTGATCACGGCTTCGTTCGGGAATGGCCAAAGCAGATCGGCGGTGATCGTGTCGTAACCGTCTTCACCCCACAGGGTTCCGGTCCTTCCCCACATGTAGATGACGCTGGCACCGACGGGGCCGCCAGCAGATCCGGCCTTCGCCAGCGCCGACCCTGGCTCGATCCGCGGGAGGTATTTCAGGCCGGCCGAAAGGTCGGTGGTGAGATCGTGTGCCCCCGCAGCGGGCGTGGCGTAGTTGCCACCGTAGTTGGCGGTGGCATTGTTCCAGAACGAGTTGTAGTCCCCGACCGCATAATCGGCGACTCCGTAGCCGGGGTTGTTCCATAGAATCGAGTTGGTCAACGTGTTGGCTACCTTCGTCCCGCCATTGCCCGGCCCGATGTAGAAGGCGGTTCCCCCGGAACCCTGCCCATTGGGGCTGGAGTAGGTTCCCCGGATCTTGCCGATGGTGAACCGGGTCGCGTTCAGCGTCGGAGCGTCGCCGTGGTCGTAGTCACCGTAGTACCCGCCGTGCGAGTCCCACACGATGTTGTCGGAGTAGGTGTGCAAGTTGGAGATGTCGTAGTCATACATGCCCGAGTAGAAGGCCTGGACATTGAGCACGATGTTGCCCCGGTGGGTCTCGCGCGTGGCGGTGCCTTTCCACGTCGAGTCGGGGACCTTGTTCTCGTTGAAGAAGCCGCCATATAGGCCGGAGCCACGGATGTTGGCGTTGTCGGAGTCGATGGCGATGTTGTTCTGCCACACCGTCATGTCGCCGTTGTAGTTGGTAAAGTTCGCCGCCTGCAGGCTCCCGTTCCAGTACTCGAGGCGGCTCACGCAGCGACGAACAACTGTGTGGGTCGACTGATAGACCAGGAACGGGTATCGCGCGCCGCCGTAGACGTAGTTCTCCTCGAGCAGGACGTAGTCGGACGCCGGTCCAACGCCGAACGCCGTCGCATTGCCCTGGGTGCCGGCGTAGGCGACAGAGCAGCGTTGGATTTTCACATGGTCGCTGGTGGAGATGGCGACCCCGCTGTTGGTGTCGCTGGCTTGCTTCATCTTGATGTGGAAGCCTCGGATCGCCACGTAACTGGCGTCTATCACCCGGATACCATCGAGATAGTTGTTGGGTAACCCAGAAGTGTCGATGGTCACCCCCCAGTCGTTGGCCGCTTTGATGGTCGTGTAGGCCGCCGCCGAGCCCTTAGGCATGCGGACAAGCTGCTCGGCGTAGGTGCCGTCGCCGATGATCAGCGTGTCGCCACCGACCATGGCGGAGATCCCTTTGCCGATGGTGGCGCAAGGCCCGGTCTGCTTGGTGCAATCGTTGCCCGCGTCCGAACCCGTCTTGGCCACGTATACAGTCTTGGCCTCCGCGACGGATGTCCACAACAAGCCCAACACAGCAACACGCAAGCGATAGGATCCGGTGAACAACATGGGTTCAGTCTAACGCAATCGTGGTCCCCTACGCACTCTTCGGCACCATCAAGGTAGCCACCGCGTGCGCGAGCGCGTTCCGATTCCGAAGGTCACGATCGTGAGCAGCACGCGCAGCCAGTCGGACCAGACCAGGGCAAAGCTGCGTTTGAGCGCAGCCCGCCCGGCCAGGCCCTCGACCAGCACCACCGGCGCCACGAAGGACACGAAGGAAAAGAAGAACGAGATCCCTACCACGGGCGAAGAACGCGGACGGATCGGCGCGCGTGGCTCACCAGCGAGCTTCGTATTCGACCTCGTAGCCCCAGTGATCCGATAGCGGCTCGCCCGCGACGGTTTCGTCGCGGAAAATCCAGGTCGTTGCCACCGGGCGGAGCTGGGCACCCGTGGCCGGGGTCGGGTAGGTGAAGTGACGGTCGATCGCGTGCGCCCACACGGCGTCAGCCGCGCCCGGAGGGGCATCGCCGCCGCGGCAGACCGCGCCGATGTCCAGGCAGATTCGCCCGACGTCGCGCAGCCGGGTCCGGGCCAGCAGATAGTCGTAGCTGCTCTGGCCGAGGCGCATGTTGAAATCGCCCCCAAATACTGTGAAACGCCGCTCGGCCCCGATGCGGTCGAGGAACGATGCCAGGGTATCGACCTGCCGGCGGCGGGTGCTGTCGTACTTTCGCCAGGCCTGCAGGTGCGTGTTGAGCACCGTGATCGGCGTCGGCAGTCCTGGCACCTGGGCCCACACCGCCATCACGCCTTTTCGCGCCAGGCAGTCGGTCCACGCGCAATCGGGAAACGCGGAGCGTTCTTGTCGCACGATCGGGTGGGCACTGAGGATGACGAGGCCGCTGCCCGCGCGGAGCCCGCCCTCGGGTCCCTCGACGGCGAACGGGTAGCCGGACGCGCGCACGAAATCGGCGATCGGCCCGAAGAACATCTCCTGGAGCAACACGAAGTCGGGCGCGCGTCCCTGTGCGTGGCGCCGCCCGAGTAGGTCGCTTATCGCCGCAAAGCGCGCGCTGGCATTGGTGAGCGGTAGTCCGTGCACGTTGTACGAGAGGATCCGCAGCCGCTGCGTGTGGGCCGGGCCGCCGGGACGGATGACCGACGACAGTGGCGAATCGACGAATCCAGCCACGGCGGCGGTCGCCGTGCCCGCGACGTGGGCTCGGCTAGCGAGCAGGCCGGCGACGAGCGGGGCTATCAGCAGAGCGAGGACCAGAGCGAGACGGGGCAGGATCCGATAAAACCGCCGCCTCATACCTCATAAGCGTGGGCGGCGAACTCGACACACGCAACTGGTCCCGACCCCGGTTCGATGCCATCCCGTCGGAACTGGCCGTTACTCTTGCAGTCGCACCGGCCGGTTGTCCCGTTGCCGCACAAGCCGGGCCGTCACGTCGCCGTCCGGCTCGCCGTCGGGGCCCACGATGATGGCGGGGTTTGCTTGCGCACGCCGCGGGTTCACGCGGCGCCAATGTGCGAGAGCACGCTCGGTCGCAAGCAGACGCTTGCTGGGCGGTGCCAGGAAATCGCAGGCGAAGTTCGCAAACCCGGGCAAGCGACGCATTGATCGGCAGGCAATGAAGCGGACTGCGTCGTAGGGATCGTCGAGCAAGCGCGCCAAAGGCGCCGCCAGCCACGTCGCGCCCGCGGCCTTGTGCGCGGGCGCCCAGCCAAAACTCCAGGCCGCCAGCGCGCGCTGACCGGCGTCGCCCCGCAACAGCCACAGCAACGAGGCGGCGATGGCCTTGTCGTCAGCCGAGAGGGCGGGTAGGGGGCTGTCGTACCAGTCGTGCAGGTGGCCTGCGGTCCACGCCGATGTGCGATCCAGGTGGCACTGGTTGCACGCGTTGGGCCGGCCGGTCGCGAGGCTGACCTTCACGTTGGGGCTTGACACCTGGTGGCTGCGGATCGCTTTGAGCAGGCCATAGGTCGTGTACGGCATGTGGCAGTTCGTGCAACGGCTGCCGGTCGATCCGGTCGGGTGGTGGCTGTGCGCGGCCAGCCGATCGGGCGCGCGGTATCTGTCGTGACACTGCACGCACGCGTGATCACCGTCCATGTCGGGCGCAAGCTGATCGTCAGCCCACACCGCGCGCGGGCGGCGGTCGCCCGGGTTGGGATGAAGCTGGTGGCACGACAGGCACGAGAACGCAGGGTTGCGTGCGCACGGCGAATCGATGAGCCCGTTGTATTCGCGGCCCGACACCCGCACCATGCCGTCGGACCAGAACGAGTCCTCGACGAACGTCGGCGAGCCCGACAGCTTCGCGACCATCGCGCGTGCGGCTGGGTCGCCGCTGCCCGCGACCATGCGCGTGTCGTCGAGATCGTCACCGGGCCGGTAGCGGTGCCCGCGAGCCAGGAGCGCCGCGACCGGGAAGTCGGCGCTGGTCTTCTCGACCACGATGCCGTGGCACTGGCCGCAGATCTGCGCCGAGCGGCGGCCTGGAAGCTGGCTCGGATCGACCAGGGCAGCCTCGGGCTTGCCCGCATGGCCCGGATCGTCCCGGTGCAGGGCGACGTGCCGGGCCGCCGGGCCGTGGCACGCCTCGCACGCGATGCCGAACTCGGCCACGCGCGAGTCGAGATCGGCCAGGCGGCCGGTGACGCTGATGCGGCCCGCGGTGGCGTGACAGTGAATGCAGTTGGTGTTCCAGTGTCCGGCCTCGAGGCCCCAGTAGTCCGGGTCGCCTGGCGGCTTCAGAAATGCGGCGCTACGTGGGATCCAGCGCTGCTCCTCGCGCAGGTAGGCGAACGGCAGCAAGGACAGCTCACGCCCGCGCCCCGACGGAAACCAGAAGAGCTGCATGTGGTGCGATCCGGTGACCAGCGCGACCGGCCGAGAAGTCCTGGCCGGCGCCGTGTCCGGGTCGCTTATCTCGATCAGGAACTGACCAGCGCGCCGCACCGGCCGGTAGGCGCGCGTGTCGGCGCGCAATGGGGCGCCATCGAAGCGGCCGATCACCGTCGCAGGTGATGGCACCTGGGTCATGCGGCGGTGATACGACGCGTACCAGGAATCGTGGTTGCGAGGGTGGCACGCGCGGCACGTACGCGACGAGGTGTATCCATCATCAGCGGACTGCAAGGGACGATCTGTGGCGGCGGCTGCGCCGGTCGCCTGCGCCGCTGACGGGGCGCCGGCAAGCAGGGCGATCACCACCATCACGCGCTGGCGGAGCACCCTCGGTTTCTACCAGAACCAGCGGAGTTACCGATTGGTCTCGTCGGCGAATGCCATTACCTCATCATCGATCCGAGCACGAGAGCGAGCACGAGAGCGTTCGCCCATCTGCGGGTTGTCCTTTATGCTGACGGCCGCGGCGCCCACAGGGAGCGCCGCGAGGTCGTTTCAATTCCCCCCCAAACGTGATCATGCCAACCACAACACGCCGCTGCGCCATTCTCAGTTCGCTCGTCTGCCTGACCGCCTCGGCCGACGCCCTGGCGGACGCCTCTGCCCTGCTGGCCCCGCCGGCCATGCCTTCCGTGGCCCCGCCGGGCTGGACCACGGTCGAAACCGTCGGGAAGCCCCACGCGCGCCACGAGGCCGCCTTCGTTGGCCTGGCCGAAAAGGCGTACTTGCTTGGCGGTCGGCGCCTCCAGCCCGTCGATATCTACGACCACGCCACCAAGTCGTGGTCGCACGGCGCGGCCCCGCCCGTGGAGGTCCATCACTTCCAGCCCGTGGTCTGGCAGAAGAAGATCTGGCTGGTTGGTGCCATGACCGGGCCGTTTCCGCACGAGAGCGCGCTTGACCACATCCCCATCTACGATCCGGCTACCGATGCTTGGTCGCGGGGGCCCGGGTTGCCTGTTGACCGCCGTCGAGGCGGCGCGGGCGCGGTCATTGACAACGGCAAGCTGTATGTGATTTGCGGAATCATCAATGGTCACTGGGACGGGCATGTGGCCTGGCTCGACGTGCTCGACCTCAAGACTGGAAAATGGGCTCGCCTGCCGGACGCGCCGCGCGCGCGCGACCACTTCCAGGCGGCGGTCCTTGGCGGCCGCCTCTACGCGGTCGGGGGCCGTCGATCGTCTGGCGCCACCAAAGAGGTGTTCCACCTGCTCGTGCCCGAGGTGGACGTCTTCGATTTCAAGACCGGGCGTTGGGCGACCCTCGCAGGGCCGCTGCCCACCCCGCGCGCAGGGATCGCGACCATCGTAATCGACGGCCGGCTGATCATTGCGGGAGGCGAGAGCATGGCGCAGCCCACGGCGCACGGGGAGGTCGATCGCTTCAATCCTGTGACCGGGCGGTGGGACGCGCTTCCGCCTCTGGCGCGCGGACGCCACGGGTCCGGCCTGGTCTGGCATCGAGGCGCGCTGTACATCGCCTCTGGCAGCGGCAACCGCGGCGGTAGTCCCGAATTGGATACGCTGGAGCGGTTGGTGCTGCCTTGATCGGCTAGCACCAAGATTTGCGCTTGTCCGTTGCTGCGCGGGGCGCGGCTCAATACGAAAAGATCTCGAACACGTTCGTGTCGGGGCCCCCCCCTTGGGAGGTGGTCCCGAGCGGCCAGTAGAGCTTGCCGTCGATGCCGACGGCATACGCGCCGTGGCGCGGGGTCAGCGGTGCCGCGAGGGTGCGCCACTTGTTCGTGGCTGGATCGAACTCTTCGGCCACTGGGAAAACCCCTTGCGACCCGGGCGCCGGATTCCCCTCGCCGCCGACCACGACGATGACGTTGCCGAGCACCGCGGCCCCCGCTCCGCCGCGAGGCGTGGGAATGTCCGTCTTGCGCGTCCACATGTTGGTCGCGGGATCGTAGGCATCGACCCGTGCGTTTCGCGGCGAGCCGGGCGCGTAGGCTGCTCGGCCCGAAATCACATAGAAGATGCCGTTCACGACCGCCCCCGGTACGTGTTCGCGTGCTTCTGGCAGCGGCGCGACACTGGTGTCCCAGTCGTTGCTCACCGGATCGTAGACGTCGTGGATGTCTACGGCCTTGGTGTTTTGGCTGCCGCCCGCGAGGTGAATCTTGTTGCCAACCACGCCGACCGCGGCCGCGTTGCGTGGGCTGGCAAGGCGCGCTTTCATGACCCACTTTCGGTCCGCTTTCGCCGCGAGCGGGTTGTACTCCCAAACGTTGGAAGTGCCTGCGCCACCCAACACGTAGAGCTTGTCGCCCACAGCGGCCGTGTTCGGATGGTCCACACGCACGGGCATTGGATCGTAAACTTCCCACTTGCCCGTCTTGGGATCGTACGCCTCCGTGATAACGCCGTTGGCGCCCTGACCGCCCACGACGAACACCAAGCCACCCAGAGCGGCCGCGCCAATCTCTTGCCGGGGCGCTGAAAGGACTGGTCCCTTGGTCCACATGCCCGCGCCACTCGGTGGCGGCATATCTACTCCCGTCGTGGCGCCATCTGAACGGGACGAGTCCGGCCGTGTATCCGTCGCGCCCGCATCGGTCGTCGAAGCGCCACCCGATGCTCCCACGCCGCCGCCCCCCCCTGCGCCGCCTTTACCGCCAGCGCCGCCGATGCTGCTGCTGCCACCGCTGCCTCCACTGGACGAGCCGCCCGGAGTGCCTGCCCGGCCGCCTGCACCGTCGCTTCCCGGGCCCACGCCCCCCGTGCCCGAAGCACCTTGACCGCCGACATCCGGGCCCTTGGCCGGGGTTCCACTACCCGCGCTGTCGGCGCAGCCCGAGATCATCAATCCAAGAGTGAAACCGGCAAGTGCTGCTCGGGCGGTCATAGGGGCCGCAGCGTAGCAGACACGGCGGCACAGGCCATCATTGGTCTCACACATTGGTCTCACGCGGGCGCTCGTGGGCACCAGGCCGCGCCGTCGGTCGTCGACGGCAAGCATCGTCACGATGGCGTCCGAGTCTTGCGTGGGACCCTCGGTGCTTCGGGCCATCGTCGGCCGCGGCCGCGAAGCAGTAGGAAGAGGCCGGCCAGCAGCACGATTCCTGACCCGGGCGGGGGCTCGTGGTTTCCAACCGCGCAGGCGCAGCCAGCACTCTCACCGGACGCCGGGTTCTGGCTGCCGCCGGGGGACACTCCCCTATCTTGTCCCAAGCCTGCGGCGTCCCGCTCCGACCCTGTTGCGTCCGGTCCCGAGCCACCGTCCGGTTCATTGCTCAGGTTCGTGCACGTTGTCGGCAGAACGCACGGGGTCCACAGGCCGTTGGTACAGGTCCGTTGGCCCTGGCAGTTGAAGGATTGGCACTTCTCCGTGGCGCCTGCGGGGCAGACGTCGGGACAGGCAACGCCGCGGGCCTTGAGCTGCTCGCGCACGGAGTTGATGCGCTCGGGAATCCAGGCCCTGATGCGCTCGTACTCGGAGCCGTAGGTCAGACTCATGGTCATGGCGACGTTGAGGGGGTCGCGTCCTCCATAGATGGCATCAGTCTCGAGCGGAACCACCGGCCGTACCGCCGCATCCATCTCGTCCAACACCTTGACGATCTCACCGGCGGACATCGAGCCGTTGATGAGTTGGCACATTGTCGCGAGGTAACGCGGTTGTATCTCCGGGTGGCACACGGTCCGTTGACCGAGGACGGAGAACACCGGCTTCATCGGCAGGTCGCACTGAGCAAGCACCTTCATGGTGGGCGCGCACCGGTAGTTGTTCGGGGCGCAGATATTGAACAGGTGACCGAATGCGGCATCGAGATCCCAGGGGATGTACTGGCGCGGAGCCCCGACTAGCGGATCGAACGCAAAGTAGTTGTTCCCGAGGCCGGGATTGGCGAGCCGATTGTTCGTATTGTTTAAAATAGTGTCGTCGCTGACCAAGATCTCTCGAATGGCCTCCTGGCGCAACAGCCAGTCGAGGTCGAGGCTCTTTTGCGTCTCGGCAAGCCAGGTCCCAGGAAAGTCATTCGCATCCGCCTTCATCCAGGCGTCGAAGGCTGCCAGCGACGGGTTCGGCATGGTGTCATCGAACTGCACCTCAGCCGCACAATTGGCCTTTGTTTGTTTGGTCAGTCTGCCGTTGTCGAAGGCCGTGCCGATGCGGCGCCGCAGAGCCGATCGATCGATGTCTTCGACCAGCACGAACACACCTTTGTATTCGGGATCCGGTGTGTCGTCGAAATGGATGTAGAGCTTGGCGTAAGCAGAGCCTGGCGATAGCGGAATCTCCCGACGCAGGAGACGCAGCGCCACTTGCTCCTTCAGCAGGACCGGCAGAACGAATGGTCCCCAGGTAGCCGCGGGCGCGTTGGAATGCCCGTTGTTGAGGGTGAGCTTCCGGTACCCGACCTTCCCCAGTTGGGCCGGCCAGCTTTGGCCCGTGGCCGACGGGACCGTACCCATGAAATCCTCGTTGAAATCGATCTTGAGGGACGGCTTCTCGGGGGGCGTGTCGGATCCGCGCTTCTTGCGGATCGCCATCGTGATCCAGGGCTCGTCGTCGCCGCAGCGAAATTCGGCCTTGTAGTCCGGGTACATGCCCACGCAGTCATCCCCCCTGAGAGAAAACCCACGCAAGAGATTCCAGTCCGCCCGCGTCATTCGAACGTGGAAATCGACCACCTCGTTGGGCTTGGCGAAGGGATCGCTGCACGCGGCTCGCGCCGGGCGGGCGCTGATCAGCAGCGCTCCCAGGCAGAGTCCATGGAACACCACCCTGGCTCTGGCCCTGTGACGCGTATGCGAGTTTGTCATGCGCCTCGAACACTAGCCCAAATGTCATTCCAAGAGGCATGAAAAACGTTTGCCCACCGATTGCCCACCGACAGGATAGGATGCCTGGCCGACGAGCGGCGCGCCCTCCGAGGCCCCCGAACCAGAACGTTGTTCGCGAAGAAGGCTGCTAGAGCCCTGGCAGCGGTCCCTTGGCATAGGCCGGGTCGCCGAACGTCCTCTGGTTCTGAATGATCACCCCACGAGCCTTGCCAGCGGCCCCGTGGCATAGGCCGGGTCGCCAAACGTCGTGGCCGGGATACCCATAGCGTTCAACAGCGAGACGTGCAGATCGTTGTGTGCCGTGCCGGGGTAGCGCAGATGCCGGCCGCCCTTGATAGCGCCGCCCGCGCCGCCGAGTAGAAGGAAGGGCATGTCCAGGTGGCTGTGGGTGTTCCCCACCGAGACCTCGCTGCAGGAAAGCAGCGCAGAGTTGTCCAGGATGCTGCCCCCCGGCTCCTTCGCGGCATCGAGAGCACCCCCGAGGTAGGCGAGCTGCTCCATGAACCACTGTTGGATCTTCTGCAAATCTGTCAGCGAGGCTGCGGTGGTCTCGTGCGACATGGAATGATGGGCTCTGGTCGAGCCGAGCCACGTGAACTGGTTGAAGCACTGGCAGGTTCCCCACTGCATGAGCGCCACACGCGTGAGGTCGCAGATCAGCGCCATGGCGAGCAGATCCATCTGAAGCTTGCCAACCGCCGGCCACGCGTCGCTCTTGGTGGTCGCATTGGGCACATTCTGCACAGCCGGCTGATGGCACCCGGCGGTCGGGGCTGAACTGATCGCGAGGCGTCGCTCGATCTCGCGAATCTTGTCAAGATGCGCCTGGATTTTGGCACGGTCGTCGGCCGGGAGGCCCGGGGCCAGTTGAGTGAACTCGGTGCCCACGAAGTCGAGCACGCTTTTCCGCCGGGCCAGGCGCTCGTCCTGCGCCGCCATCGCACCCGGCATCGCCGTCCCATTGCCCACGTCGCTGAAGACGCGGCTGAACATCTTCGCCGGATCATCTTCGCAGGGCACGGGCTTGAGGGGTCCCGAGTACGAAACGTAGGAGAGGTAGTTGGCGGCGTAGAAACGCAACGTCTGTACGCCGAACTGCAGCGACGGGAACTTGGCCTCCGTGCCGATCTTCCCGGCGATGAACTGGTCGAGCGAGATGCTGGAGCCATAGCCGTGGCCCGCGCCTGGCGGGGCTTCTATGAACCTTTTCCCGGTCAACACGCTGGCGATGCCCTGGTTGTGCGGATTACCCGGGTTGCGGCGCGAACTCTCCATGTTGATACCGCTCAAGACAACCAGCTTGCTTTGCAGCGGTAGAAGCGGCATGAGCGTCTTGGACAGGGTGAAGCCCGTCTCGGGCCCGGCCGGCGTCCAGGCGTCTTTGTTAACCCCGTTCGAATGGTAGTTAAAAATAAACCGTTTCGCTCCCGCGGCCTGCGCCCGGCGCGAGCTCATCACCTCTAGCAGAGGCAGACCGATCGCCACGCCGCCCGCGCCGCGCAGCACAGCCCGACGCGAGAGCGGCCGGTCGAGGGTCGGGCGCACGATACGTTCCGGCTTGTATGCACTGGAGTTCACAGTGCACCTCCTGTCTTGTTGAGAAACACCTGAGTCTGGGTCAATGCCACGATCAGCAGTTTGAGATCTCCGCCCGTCGCCTTCATCTGCCCTTTCAGTGTTTCGAGCGCGCACGCGTCCTGCGGCGTCTCCAGGCGGCCCTGGGCGAAGCGGAACCACTTGGTGACCAGAGAGGCGGCGACCCGCTCGCTCCGCGCCAGACGCCGCGAGAGCTCAAGCGCGCCTGCGAAGGCCCCGTCCACGTCGGTGCCGGTGAGTTCGGCGCTGACATCGACCAGTTTGCCCTGATCCATCGTGCGGAACTTACCGATCGCATCGAAATTTTCGAAGGCCAAGCCGATCGGATCGATCAGTCGGTGGCAACCTGCGCACACGGGCAACGTGCTGTGCATGGCGAAGCGCTCGCGCGTTGACACGCCCGGCGTGAACATTGGAGCCTTTATGTCCATGTCGTTGGGTGGCGGCGGCAGGTCAAAACCCAGCACCTCCTCACGCACGAAGACGCCTCGCCTCACGGGTGAGGACTGGTCGGGGTTCGCGTACTGCGCAAGGAAGCCTGCCTGGGTGAGCAGTCCCAGGTGATTCGCATCGGTCGCAACGCGGTCGAACTGCGTTTCAGAGGTCGGGCCTTTGAGTTGGTAGAAATCGGCCAGACTCTTGTTGGCAAAGGTGTAATCGGCGAGGAACAGGGTCTTGAGCTTGGCGTCGCCCTTGAAGATAAGGTCGTCCACGAAGGCCGCGGTCTCGCGCTTCCAGAGGTCCGGCAAAGCGGGCTTGAAGGCCGGATAAAGCTTGGGGTCCTTTCCGATACCGTCCAGACCCGCGAGGTTGAGCCACTGCTCGTAGAAATGACCCACCGGCGTGCGGGCGCGCGCGTCACCCAGCATCCGGCCCACCTGCACCGCGATCTGCGCCGGGGTATCGAGCTGGTTGGCCGCCGCAGCGGTGAACAACGCCTGGTCCGGCATAGTCGCCCAGAGGAAATACGAAAGGCGCGTGGCCATCTCGTACGACGTGAGCTTCTCGAATACCCCAGCCCGCGTGGCCGGGTTGGCGAGTTCGACACGGTAGAGCAGTTGCGGCGCCATCAGCATCCCCTGCAGGAGCGTCTCGATCGCCCCGGCAAACCCCTGCTTGACCTTCCTGGCTGAATAGAGCGTAAACATGCGCGTCGACTCGGCCGGCGTTACCGGACGGCGGAAAGCACGCAGCCCGAAGTCGGCAATGAACTTGCGTGCACACACGTCTTCGCCCATGGCGACGACATCGCACTTCAGCACGGCCGGCAGCGTGGCTACCGCCGCGGCCGCGACTGTGATTGCCGTCGACTCGTACTGCTCGGCCAAGAGTTGGCTCACGCTCTGAATAGAGGCGCTGTTGTCGAAGCCCAGCGACGTCGCGTCGGGCGTGATAGCCACGTCTGCTGTGACGGCTGGGCCCAAGAGGTCGCGCAAAGTATTGAGGTACTCGACGCGGGTTAGCCGCCGCAGCGGTGAGGGGCCAGCCGCGGGGGTCTGGCAGGCCACCGGCATCGGCACGGGGGGCAGGACGATCGACGGGTCGGTAGTGGATGGAGGTCCCCCGGGTCCGGTACTGCCGGGTCCCCCAGAATGGCCAGTGCCCGTCTCCCCGGCACCAGGCGCGTCGCCCATTTGCCCCGTACAGGACGTTACAAGCAGGGAGCCAAGAAGGAAGGCCTGAGTGCGTTGTTGGTTCCTCATGTCGGGGCCCTTCTTGTGGTTGTGAGAAATCGCACGGAGACGGGTATAGGGTTGCTGGACATGTTCTTTCGTCACGCGGAAGGGCATTAGATTTTGTCCGCGCCGATGTAACAAGCGGCGCCACATGTAACAGGCCGGGCGAGTGGAAGGCGACGGTGATCCCGAGCGGCGAGGTGAAGGGCTAGCCGCTGGGCCTGAGCTGTTACAGTCGCGTTCAGCCACATGCTGGTTCTTCTTTTCCTGTTCGCCACCCAACTGCCGAGACCGCCAAATGTCGTTGTCATCCTGGCCGACGATCTCGGATTCTCCGACCTCGGCAGCTACGGCAGCACCATCGCCACGCCGAACCTGGACCGGCTGGCCAGGCGCGGGCTACGCTTCACGCAGTTCTACAATACGGCGCGCTGCTGGCCGTCGCGCGCGGCCCTGCTGACGGGAAATTACCCACAACAGGTGAACCGCGATCCGGCGGGCCAGCGACCGAAGTGGGCAGCCCTGCTACCCGATCTCCTGAAGCCCGCCGGCTACCGAAGCTACCACTCGGGCAAGTGGCACGTGGACGGGCCGGTGCTCGCCGGTGGCTTCGAGCACTCGTACTTGGTGGTGGATCAGGATCGCTACTTCGGGCCGCGCGACCACCAGCTGGATGACGTGCCGCTGCCGCTGCCGGGCCCCGAGGAGCACTACTACGCCACGACGGCGATCGCCGGACACGCGATCGGGTGGCTTGTGCGCCACACCCGTGAGCACGCGAAGGATCCCTTCTTTCTGTACCTCGCGTTCACGGCGCCGCATTTTCCGATCATGGCGCCCGCCGAGGACATCGCGCGCTACCGGGAGCGCTTCGCCCACGGATGGGACCGCGAGCGCGAACGGCGGAGCGCTCGGATGAAGACGCTGGGCATTGTCGCCTCTGGACTGTCGGCACTGGAGCCAGCCGTTGTCCCGACCTGGAATCTGCCCGACGAGAATCTCGCACAGAGCATTGGCGCCAAGGAGGTGGGGCACGCCGTCGCCTGGCGCGATCTCACCGAGACACAGAAGCGCTTCCAGGCCGCGAAGATGGCGGTTCACGCAGCGATGATCGATCGCATGGATCGAGAGATCGGCCGGGTGATCGCCCAGCTTAAGACCATGGGTGCGTACGACGACACTCTGATCCTTTTCGCATCGGACAACGGCGCCAGTGCGGAGCAGATCATCCGGGGCGATGGCCACGATCCCGCGTCGGTACCAGGTTCGGCGACCAGCTACCTCGGCATCGGCCCGGGATGGTCGAGCGCCGCCAACACACCACTGCGACGGCACAAGTCCTGGGTGCACGAGGGCGGCATCGCCACGCCTCTCATCGTCCACTGGCCCGCCGGGATCCGGGCGCGCGGCGAGCTTCGGCACACACCAGGCCACCTGATCGACATCGTCCCCACACTTCTCGAGCTCGCGCACGTTGCCGCGCCGACAAGCTGGAACGGCGAGCAACGGCCGCCGCTGTCCGGCCGCAGCCTGGTCCCGGCGTTCG
>JANPCZ010000173.1:0-2530 GCA_031431215.1 Myxococcales bacterium | reverse complement strand
CGGTTGCACGCCACGCCCGCCGCACAGGACACCGCCAGCAGCAACCAGCAGGCGGGGCGAGACACAGCCGCTAACCTCACGACCGTCGAGGGTAGCATCGCACTCCGAAACTGCCTATCCTGCGCACGACTCGCCCATGTGCCGGAGCGTGCTTTTGACCCTGTGTTTCGCCCTGCTTTTGGCCGCAGCTCCCTCGCTGTCCGCGGCCAACGAGCCGACGCCAGCGGCAACTTCGGCGCCAGATCCAGGTGACGCGCACGCCGATCGCGTGATCGTGTTGCCGACCGCGTACACCCACCCCCAGGGCACCTTCTTCGTATCGGACTACGAGATCGTGCTTGTGCAGGCTGGCTACGCGATCACCGATCGCACCCAATTCTCGCTCACCGTCACGCCGCCGTTCGAGGGCGGCATTGTCGGCAACGATGTCACCGTCAAGACCGCCGTCCACCGCGGGCAACTGGTGCGCGCGGCGGTAATGGCTTCAATCACGGGGCTGGCCGGCAACGGCATCGGATTGCTCTATGTCGGCCGCGTCGGTGGTGTGGTCCAGCTGTGCACCGATCCGATGTGCGAGTCGAGCTTCAGCATTGGCAGCAACGTGACCCTGGCTGGTCCCGTGTTGCTAGCGTTCAACGGTGTCGGAGGGGTGTTTCGGGTGGCGCGTCGGCTGTCGCTGTTGCTTGAGGTCGACACCGTGACGCCGCTGGGCCGCGAGGTTGGTACCGCCAACGGCTTCGCTTTCGGCTTCGGCATCCGTTTCCCGTGGCGAAGCGCTGCCATCGATCTGGCGTTCATCCACGGACGCAGCGGCAGCGGCGACAAGGGCACGATCCCGTTCCTCGCCGCCACGTACCGCTGGCTGCGCTGATCTAGTCAGGCAACCAGTCGAACCCCACGCCGTTGACCTGCACCACGTCGGGTGCTGCCGCCAGAGGGTGGGCGTGCTTGGTTCGGCTGGCGACCCAGTGCGTGCGCGCGGCTCGTTTGCCCAGGGCGGCCTTGACACCGAGCAAACTGGACAGCGCCCGGCCATCGATGGGTTGTTCGGTCCATTTGGCCTCGCAGAGTCGCAGGCGCCCGCCGTGTTCAATCACGAAATCGACTTCGGTGCCGGAGGCATCGCGCCAGAAGAACACCGAACACGCGATCCCGGTCGCAGCCCGCTGTCGCATGATCTCGCCCAGGACGAACGTCTCCCAGATCGCGCCAATGAATGGTGATCGTTCCATGGCAGCGGCAGAGTCGACAGCGAGCAGAAAGCACAGAAGGCCCGTGTCGCGGAGGTAAAGCTTGGGCGCTTTGATCATCCGCTTGGTGGCGTTGCCGAAGTACGGTTCGAGCAGCATGACCTGGTTCGACGCCTCGAGAATCGAGATCCAGTCGCGGGCTGTGGACCCCGAGATCCCCACGTCGCGCGCCAGGTCCGCGAGGTTGAGCAGTTGCCCAGAACGCAGGGCGCAGGCGCGCAGAAAACGCTCGAAGTCGCGCAGGCTGGCGGTTCGCACCGCGAGGCGAACGTCGCGCTCCAGGTAGGTCGCAACGTAGCTGGCGAAGAACTCGCGCGGGTCAGCGTCGGGGTTGCGATGAAGTTCGGGGAACCCCCCGCGCCACATCAGCTCAGCCGGCGGGGGCGTTTTTCGGCCCAGGGTCGCCCGGATCTCCGACACCATGAGCGGCTCAAGTTCCAGGATGGCGCATCGGCCTGCCAGGCTCTCGGATACCGAGTGCATCAGCGCGAACTTCTGCGAGCCGGTCATCAGGAAGCGGCCCATGCGGTGGCGATCGGCGTCGATGCGCGCCTTCAGGTGACGGAACAGAGCGGGCGCGTACTGAACCTCGTCGATGATGATGGGCTCACTTCGGTCGGCGAAGAACGCTTCGGGACCGCTCTCGGCCTGCGCCGCCAGCGACGGCAGGTCGAGGGAGGCGAAGTCAGCGTCCGGATGGTCGTGCCGCAAGAGCGAGGTCTTGCCGACCTGACGTGCACCCGTGACCAGCACGGCGGGGAACTGGCGCAGCACGGCCGCGAGACGTGTCCCGGCGCGGCGCGAAAACCACATGCTAGATAAACTAGCTTGCAAAGCTAGATTGTCTAGCTTTCCGGATCACTGTTGACGCTGGCGACCTCGTCGACGGATGGCGAAATTGACGCGGTGGTCCCCACGTAAATCTGTGTAGCGGCGCAGGACGCATTCCTGCTACAGCGTGGGAGGCAAGCAGCCACCAAGGAGAATTTCATGCGTCCATCTCGCCTCCCCGCCTGGCGGGCCTGGCAGCGAACCCCTATTTCGCGGATGCGTTATTTTGTTGTTGACGTTAATGGTTCACAAGGCGGACTATCCGGCGCTTCACCTGGCAGGAGGTCGGAATGCGGGCTTTTGGGAAATTGAAGTGGTGTTCGCTTGTGGTCGTTGGGCTCGCGTGGGCGGCCGGCTGCGGGGATAGTCGGAGGCCTGACAGCGGCGGGGTGCCAGCGACGGTGGCGGTGGTCAAACAAGCGCTGAACGCGAGCCCCAAGCTGGGTGAT
>JANPCZ010000172.1:0-3581 GCA_031431215.1 Myxococcales bacterium | reverse complement strand
GGCGTGCACGCTCGTCAAGCGCCGGCGCGATCGCTGCATATTTCTCCACGACCGTTGCCTCCAATTCCTCGTTTCTGTTCACGCAGCGATAAGATCACAATCGCCCGAAGATGACGAGTTAATTTTGGCTGCTGCCCTTAGAGATGATCTGCGCCCTGCCAGCCGAGCACTAGCCGAAAGCTACTCGGCCGGCTTGTGCGGAACGTCGTACTCGACCAGCTTTACCTTGGTGAAACGGATACCGATCAGGCTGCCGTCACCGTATTTGTCGCCGCCAAGGAAGGCGTAGCGAAGCCTGTCAATGGGGAAGCGGCCACCGCAGATCTTCTTGCTGCAGGCGTGGCTTCGGCCCTTGCTGTCATGAAAGATGGCCTGACCGCCGCGCCACTCGAGCTTGACGGTTTGCACGGTCTTGTCGTCGGTGACCCAGTCGCCCGGATCGCCAACCGAGTTCTCCCACTCGGTGTCGTCGAATTTCTTGCCGCCGGCCTTTAGGCGCGACCACTTGTACTTGGGATCGCCGGCGCGCGCGTAGAAGATGTCGCCAGCGTGAGCCGACTGGCTGAGGCTCGCGTCCTCGTGCAGGCCGATCCATTGCAGCTTCTGCGAGCTTGCACCGTGGGGCGCGCGGTTCATGGTGAAGCTGGCTTCCAGGTAACCGTTAGCAATCGGGTGGCCGGCATCGAAGACGATGCGATCGTCCTTGGCCGCCACCCGCCAGCCGCCCTCCCAGCTACCGCCGGTGGCCTGGCCGGGACCCGCGTTGCCGGTGGTAAGGTCAATTTCGAACAGCACCTTCTCGGGCAGGGCCGGTAGCGGCGCCTTCTTGTTCGAGGCAGCGAGCTGAGCGCAGCTCAGGGCACCGAGAGCCAGGATGCAGGTCAATGCGACAGGGCGAGTCGTCACGATGGTTCCCTCCGGTAAATCTGGGCGACGATACACCATCATCCGCCGCACAGTGTCCCAACGGCGATCACCGAGTTGGTTCGCCGCCGCGACAATCCCCCGACGCCGCCGTCAGCGCTTCCGGCACGGACCCTCAGGCCCCCTTAGAGGCCGGCTGGGCCATCGAATCTGCGGCGCCATCATGGTCCTGGCGTCAGCGCCAGGATGTGAGTGGCTCCGACGTCGCTGCCGCCGGCGGCTGTTGCCGTCTTCGTACCCGTCGCACCGGCGGCCGCTTGTAGCGCGCGGTTACCCTCGGTCGTGAGGCCCCCACCGACAACATCCAACGACTCCGTCATACCGGTTGGCGGTGTCCATGTGCTGGGGCTGCTGAAGGTGTGTGACGTGACCAACATCGTGTTGGCCATTGTCGTGGTCACGCTCGGCGTGGCGTGACTCAAGCTTGAGGCCGTTGCCAGGCCGCCGTCCACGTTGATCGGGCTGCTGGTCTTGACGCCCGAGAAACTCTGGATCCCGCCCGCCGAGCCCGTCGACGCACTGAAAGTCCAGGTGTAGTTCGCCGGCTCGCTCGCGCCTGCCACCCGGTAGTAAACCGCCAGGGCCGGCGCCTTTGTCGCGGAGGTGTTGTCGGTGCGCCGAACCAGCGTCCACCCTGCGGGCGCCGTGATGACGGCCGTGTACGGGCGCACGCCAATCGAGGCGATCATCACGTCGTTGGCAAGCGTCCCGGCCGGCACACTGATCGCAAGGGTCAACGTGCCCGACGCGGCCCCGCCCGACGCCGCTGCTCTGAAAACAATGGGGGTGGCACAGGCGATCATCATCGGGGCCTGGCAGGTCCCCGTGCCATCGCACTGCTGCACCGTCTGAAAGCCAGCGACGCAGGTGCCCGACACGCACTCGGTGCCCACGGGGTGCAAGCGGCAAGCGCCCGCGCCATTGCACATGCCGTCGCGTCCACAGGTCGACGCCGCCTCGGCCGCACAATCGTTGTCGGGATCCTGGCCCGTCACCACGTTGCTGCAGGTTCCCAGCAAGCCGGCGACGTTGCAGGCCTTGCACGCGCCGGTGCAGGCAGTGTCGCAGCAGACCGCATCGATGCAGTTGCCCAGCGCGCACATCGCAGCGCGGCCGCACACCAGGCCCAGGATCTTCTTCGCCACGCAGGTGGTGCCCTCGCAGTAGTTGCCGGCGGCGCAATCAGTATCGACGGTGCACGAGGTGGCACACGCGGTGGTATTGGCGCACAGGTATGGCGCGCAACTGGTACCCGCCGACGGCTGGCACAGGCCACCGCCGTCGCAAGCCAGCTGCGACGACGCTATGCCGTTCTGGCAGGACATGCCGGTGCCGCACGGGGTGCCAGCACCGAAGAAGCGGCAGGCGCCGGCGCCGTCGCACTGACCATCAAGGCCGCAAGTGGTCGACACCGCGGCGGCACAAGCGTTGTGCGGGTCAAGTCCCCCAGGTACCGGCGAGCAGGTGCCAACCAGACCCGAGATGTTGCACGCGCGACACCCGACGGTGCAGGCGCTGTCGCAGCAGAAACCGTCGGCGCAGAAACCGGCCGAACATTCGCCGGCACGCGCACAGGCGGCGGCAGCGGCCTTCTTGGTCAAACAGCTGCCGCCCCCGCAGTAGAGACCCGTGGCGCAGTCGCCATCGACCGTGCAGCCACTGCCACACGCCGCGCCCATGCACTGGTAAGTCCCGCAGCTCATGGTGGTGGCCGGACGGCACACGCCAAGGCCGTCGCACGTCCGCGCCGAGGTGAAGGTCGCGACGGCACAAGAGGGCGCGACGCACACGGTACCCACCGGGTGCTTGCGGCAAGCGCCCGTGCCGTCGCACTGCCCGTCAAGACCACAGGTCGCCGCCGCCTCGGGCGCGCACACGTTGCGCGGGTCCTGACCGGCGGGCACGACCACGCACATGCCGAGCGAGCCCGCGAGGTTGCACGCCTTGCAGTTGTCCTTGCAGTCGGTCATGCAGCACACGCCGTCGACGCAGTTGCCGGTGGCGCATTCGGCCGCGCCCATGCACGCGGCACCGGCGGCCTTTTGACCCGCGCACTTGCTGGTCGAGAGATCACAGAACGAAGGCGCCTTGCACTGGGTGGCAACGGTGCATGCGGTGCCGCAGACGTTGCCGTCGCACAGGAACGGATCGCACATCTTGGTTGCCGCCGGACGGCAGGTGCCCATGCCGTCGCAGGTGCGCGCCGCCGACTCGCTGGAACCGGTGCACGTTCCCGGCAGGCATTCGGTGCCGGTGGCGTGCTTGCGGCAAGCGCCCTTGCCGTCGCACATACCGTCGAGGCCACACGAACTGGCTGACTCGGCGGCGCACTCGTTGTCGGGATCCATGCCCGCTGGCCGCGGCGCACAGGTCCCGATCGAGCCGGTCAGGTTGCACGACGAGCAGGTGTCGGTGCACGCGGTCAGGCAGCACACGCCGTCGGCGCAGAACCCCGACGTGCAATCACCGCTGGCCGCACAGGCCGCGCCATTCTTGTTGCCGGCAGGCGCATCCGGGACCGCGGCGTCAGGCGGCAGCATCATCGACGGAGCGTCGGGCGGCAGCATCATCGACGGAGCGTCGAGCGCCATATCCGGGACAAGCAGGGCGCGATCGATTGCCAGGTCGGCAGCAAGTGGAAAGATTGGCGCTGTGTC
>JANPCZ010000171.1:0-5788 GCA_031431215.1 Myxococcales bacterium | reverse complement strand
GGAACAACAACGCGAGATCGATCTTGTCCCGCGACCTTCGCAACATCACCGAGCACCTCGCCCGGTTCGATGCCCGCCTGTTGCGGTTCGCGGATTGTGGTGCGGCATTGTTTTCACACTTCTTGCGCGGCTCGCTCGCGCAGGTGACCGGTCCCGAGGAGGGCGCCCGTCGGCAGGACGGCGGCGGGCGCCGTGGTCGCGACGCAGATCGAGGACGGGCTGGGCGCGAAAAACCTCAGCATGAGCGCAAGGTCCCGATCGTTGCGCAGCAGCCGTCGCGAGGCGCCGCGCCCCAGGGGGCGCCGCGCGGCCCCGGGGGCGGGCGTCACTCCCGCCGCCGACGCAGGCGGTAGGACTATAGGACTAGGCACTTCATGCCGACCGCCTTGCCTTCCTTCACCATGTTCTTCATTGCTGACTTGGCAGCCTTGAGCCCGCCCTCGGCGCACGCCTTGACGATGGGCGAGTGACCCTTGAGTGCGTGCTTGCACGGACCTGGGCCGCTGTAGGCCGCGGCGACCGGCGCGTGCGCGGCCGGAGCGTGCTTCGCCTCGGCGATCGGGTCGGTCTTTTTCTCTTGGGCGGCGGCCGGCGGCTTCGCTTTGGCCCTGGCCGCCGGCACCCTGGGACCGGGCTTCTCAGCCGGGGTTGGCTCAGTCGCAGCGACAGGCTAGGCAGCCGGCGGTGCGGGTGGTGCCGCGGTCGGGGCGGCTTCCGCGCCAGCGCCGGCTGCGCTGGCTGGCGCTGCCGTCTGGGCGGTGATCGCGGTGGCGGCTGGGGGCTCGGGCGGCGGCGGGCTCGCGGGCGCGGTCGCGCAGCCGCCGAGTGCGAGGGCCAAGAGGAGTCGCTTGGTTGTCATGGCGCCGAGGTGTACCGCGACGTCGCGCCGATCTGCGCCTCCCGATCCTTGTTTTCCCCGCAGGCAGCGGGCAACATCGCCGTCCGATGGCGAGCGTCGTGAGGGTGCGCGGCTCATGAGCAAGGACGAGCCGACACCTCGACCGCGCGGAATCTTCGGCCATGAAGCCGACGAGGCCAAGGTCATCCTCGAACACATGCCGGCCATCGCGTTCGTGAAGGACCGGGGTGGACGCTACCTGTTCGTCAACCGCCTGTTCGAGACCCACCTGGGTGTGACCGCCGAGCATGCACTGGGCAAGACCGATCACGAGATGTTTCCCGTCGTGATCGCCGATGGCTTCGTCGCCCACGATCAGAGCGTCCTGCGCACCAAGCAGCCCCTCATGGAAGAAGAGGTGGCTCTGCACGGCGACGGAAAATGGCACACCACCATCGCGGTGAAGTTTCCGCTGCTCGACACCGCGGGCGAGCCCTACGCCCTGTGCGGGGTCGCGACCGACATCACGGATCGCAAGGAAGCCGAACAGAAGGTCAAGCGCAGCGAGGCCCAGCTCAGCGAAGCCCAGCGGCTGGCACATCTGGGCAGCTGGGAGTGGGACATGCGGGCCAACACGGTGACCTGGTCCGCGGAGCTGTACCGGATTCACGGCCTCGACCCGGCGCAGTTTCTCGCGACCTTCGATGGCTTCCTCGACCGCGTCGTTCCCGGCGACCGCGAGAGAGTGCGCAGCGTTGTCGGGCAGGCCCGTCGCGACAAGGTGCCGTTCGAGATCGAGTACGGCATCACCCGGCCGGACGGCAGTTCACGTGCCCTGCGGGCGCGTGGGCAGGTGCTCAGCGACGGCGCCGGGGAGCCCGTGCTGATGACCGGCACCGCGCAGGACGTGACCGAACGCAAGGCACTCGAGGACGAGCTGGTCGCCCGCTCGCGCAAGCTTGAAGAGATCAACGTCAGCCTGGAACGGCGCACCGCTGAACTTGCCGAGAAGAACCAGGAGGTCGAGGCCTTCGTGTACATCGTGTCGCACGATCTGCGGGCTCCGCTGGTCAACTTGCAAGGCTTCGCACGGGAGCTGGAGCTGTGCTGCCAGGACCTTCAAGGTCGGTTGCGTTCGGTCACCTTGCCAGAAGGCATCCGACAGGAGGTCGATGGCATCCTGAACGACGGCATGCTGAGCGCCCTGCGCTACATCAGCGCGAGCACGACCAAGTTCCAGCGCCTGATCGATGCCCTTCTGATGCTGTCGCGCCTGGGCCGCCAGGAATACCGGCTGGAAGAGGTGGATATGAACGCGCTGGTCGACACCACCCTGGATTCGGTGCGGCAGGGCATCGACACCAGCGGCGTGCGCGTCACGCGGGATCCGCTACCAAACGCGAAGGGCGATACCACGGCGCTTGGGCAGATCTTGTCGAACCTGATCGGTAACGCACTCAAGTATCGGCAGCCCGGGCGCGCCGGGATCGTGACGCTCGGAGGTGAAGCGTGGCAGGCCGGGCCACACCTCAATCATTATTGGGTGCGCGACAACGGGGCCGGCATTCCGGCAGCCGCGCAACCGCGCCTGTTTCAGGTGTTTCAGAGATTCCACCCGGCCCTGGCGTCCGGCGAGGGCATGGGCCTGGCCATCGTGAAGCGCATCGTGGACCGTCACGGCGGCACGATCTGGGCGGACAGCGAACAGAATGCGGGAACCACTTTCCATTTCACTCTCCCGGCGGGTCGTCCTGTGGCGGGGGGCATTCCTTGAGCGCTGACAACAAGATCTCGATCCTGCTGGTCGACGACGATGACGGTCACACCGAGCTGGTGCGCCGCAACCTGCGACGGGTCGGTATCAACAACGAGGTCGTCACCCTGACCACGGGCGCGGACGCGCTGGACTACGTGTTTTGTCGTGGAGAGTATGCGGGCCGAAGGGGCAACGACGATCTGCTGATGCTGCTCGACATCAACATGCCCGGGATCGACGGTGTTGAAGTGCTGCGCCAGATCAAGGCGTCGGATGAGACGCGCAAGATTCCCGTCATCATGCTGACCACCACGGATGATCCGCGCGAGATCAATCGCTGCTACGCGCTTGGCTGCAACATCTACATCACCAAGCCAGTCGATCCGTCCGCGTTCATCGAGGCCATCCGGCGCCTGGGCTTGCTGCTGTCCGTGGTCGCGATGCCAAGGGGCAGGGAGGCCCCTCCGTGAGCAAGCCGATCTTGATCGTCGAGGATGACGAAGGCACGGCCGAGCTGGAGCGGCGCGCGCTGGTGCGGGCCAAGATGACGGTTCGTTGTGTGTCGCGCGTCGATGAAGCCATCCGCCTGCTGCAAAGTGAGTCCTTTTCTGCCGTCTTGCTCGACTACCAGCTGCCCGATGGCGATGCGTGGTCGGTGCTGGAAGCCGCTCAGGCCGTGGTGCCTCGGGTCCCGGTGATTGTCGTGACGGCGATGGGGAACGAGCGGGTGGCCGCGGAGGCGATTCACCGCGGGGTGGCGGACTACGTGAAGAAAGCCGACACCTTCTGGGATCAGCTTCCCGGCATCGTGGAACGGGTGTCCCGCCTTTCGGAAGCCGAGCAGGCCAACGCACGGCTGGCCACCGTGGTCGAGTCGTCCGACGACGCCATCATCAGCACCACCCTTGACGGCATCATCCTGACCTGGAACGGCGGGGCCGAAAGGCTGTGCGGGCAAGGTGCCGCCGACACCATCAACCAGCCCCTGTCCGGCCTGTTTGACGACGACAGCGAGGCAGGGCGCCTGGTCCTGGACGCCATCCGCCAAGGCCAGCCGCTCATCCATTTCGACACACGCTGGGTGCGCCGAGAAGGTGGCCCCGTCGATGTATCCCTGACGGTCTCGCCCATCAAGGATCTCAAGGGTGGACTCACCGGCGGCTCGGTGATCGCCCGCGACGTCAGCGAAAAAAAGCGCATGGAGGAGCGGCTGCGTGGGGAAGAGGCCCGCCTGGTCGAGGCTCAGGCCATAGCCCGCATGGGAAGCTGGGAATGGGACATCGTCTCGAACAAGGTGACCTGGTCGGATGAGCTGTTCCGCATCGTGGGCCTCAATCGCGAGAAATTCTCGGCTTCGTACGAAGGCTTCTTGCAGACGGTTCACCCAGACGATCGCGAACGGGCCGACACCATCGTGAAGACCGCCTTTGCGGAACACAAAGAGTTTGCCTACGAGTACCGGGCGGTCCGCCCCGATGGGATGGTTCGCACGATCCACGCGAGGGGACGAGTCACAGCCAGTCAGGACGGGCGACCTGTCCGGATGGTGGGGACCGCGCAGGACGTGACCGAGCGGAAGGACATGCAGGCCCGCATGCTGGTGGCGGATCGGATGGTGTCGGTGGGAACCCTTGCAGCCGGGGTGGCGCACGAGATCAACAACCCGCTGTCCTACGTGACATCCAACCTGGACTTCGTGGCACAAGAGATTCGAGGCCTGGTGGGTGACTCGCCGGCGATGCAGATGCGCGAGATCCTGGAAATGCTGGGCGAAGCAAGGGAAGGCGCCGAACGGGTACGAAAGATTGTCCGGGGTCTGAGGGCTTTTTCACGCGCTGACAAGGAACGCCTTGAACTGCTGGAACTTCGGCCCGTGCTTGAAGTTGCGATCGACATGACCTTCAACGAAGTGCGCCACCGGGCCCGGCTGGTCAAGGACTATGGGCCCGTGCCCATGGTCAGGGGCGATGAGACCCGGTTGGTCCAGGTGTTCGTGAACCTTTTCATCAATGCGGCGCAGGCCATTCGTGAGGGTGACGCCGGACGCAACGAGATCCGCGTCTCGACCCGGACCGATGCCGACAACCGTGCTGTCATCGAGGTGCGCGACAGCGGCGAAGGTATTCCAGCAGCGGTGCTGGGCCGTATCTTCGATCCGTTTTTCACCACCAAGAAAGTCGGTGCCGGCACCGGCCTGGGCCTGTCGATCTGCCACGGCATCGTGACCGGCTTGGGCGGCGAGATCACCGTCGAAAGCCAGGTCGGCAAGGGTTCGGTCTTCCGGGTTCTGCTTCCGCCAGCAATCGCCTCGGTGGAGGTGAAGGCGCCCAGCAGTGAAGGCATCCGGCTGGCGGCCGCCTCTAAGGCTCCCGCGGGACGCCGTGGCGCAGTTTTCGTCGTCGACGATGAGCCCTTGATCCTGGTGTCGTTGCAACGATTTCTGAGACGCGATCACGACGTGACCGTCACGGAGGACGGGCGCGAAGTGGTCGAGCGCGTGGAGCGCGGCGAGCGCTTCGATGTGATCCTGTGCGACCTCATGATGCCCCAGATGACCGGCATGGATCTGCACGATCAACTGGCCCGCATCGCACCCGAGCAGGCTGACCGGATGGTCTTCATGAGCGGCGGCGCGTTCACGCCCCGCGCTCAGGCGTTCCTCGATCAGGTCCCCAACATGCGCTTCGAGAAACCGCTCGACATGGCCACCATCCGGGAACTCGTGCGTGGTCTGGTCCACCCGTCAGCGATTGGCTGAGGCCGACTACGGGCAGCCGACACGCGAGCGCGCCAAGCACGAAGTCGTCGTAGAACAGTTTCTGGACCTGACCGAGTCCTCGTGCGTGATTGACCCCGACGGTGACGCCGGTCCAGCCGCCGGCCGCGGCCAGCGCACACCCCCACCGCGCCGCTAGGTCTATAGATATAAGATCTAGAAGCGGGGGACGTGGCGTGCGGCCAAGCGAGCGCTGGCTCGGGCGGCGGCGCTGCGGAAGACCGCCGCGAACTCGCCGGCCAGGGCGCGGCGGTGGTAGCGCTCGATTCCGGTGGCCGCGGCCGCGACCGGCAGGCGCTGTTCGCGGAACGCGCGCAGCAGGTTCTCGATGTGGGTGGCGATGGCGGCGTCGTCGCCGGGCGGCAGAGCGGTGCCCAGGTTGTGGCGTTGCATGAGGTCGGTCGCAGCGCCCGGTCGC
>JANPCZ010000170.1:0-4239 GCA_031431215.1 Myxococcales bacterium | reverse complement strand
GAGACTCAAGCGCTTCGTGTAGCTGCATGGCGACCTCCAAGGAGATCGCCTCATCCTGATCCTCCCGGCGCCGCTGGCAATTTTCTGACCCTCTCGCCAGCCATCCGCGGGGTCACCTGCGCGCTATGTGAACGGCATTGCGGCTAGGCGCGGCGGCGGCTTCGCCCACGCCGCCCGAGCCAAGCGAGCCCGAGCACCGTGACCGCGCCCCACCCTGCGACCGTATCCTGGCCAACCTGGCGACGTTGCCCGAGGTTGCACGAGCATCCGCTGTCGCCGGCGGTGTCGGCAGGGGCACCGGGGGGCGAGTCTGCCCCGCCGCCACCACCCTCGCCACCGACAGTCCCACCCGACCGGGCACCGCCCTGGCCCATCGCCATGCCGACGCTGCCAGCGTTGCCGCCGCCGCCAGCCGGAGCGGACCCACCCGCGCCGATGACGCCACCACCACCACCGCCAGCACCAGGCGCGCCGCCACCACCCTTGCCGCCGCCGCCAACTCCGCCGCTGCCGACGCCGCCGTCGCGCGCCGCCGCGTCAGCGCCAATGCCAGGTCCCGCGTCCGAACTGGGGCCGCCATCGGGGACCGAGACAGCCTTGTTGGTCTGGCTAAACAACCAGTCAATGAGGCTCGGTGGCCCCTTCCAGTCGTAGCCAAGGTTGTGCACCGAATGCCCCGCGCCGGCAATCACCGTGTAGGTGAATTCAGCCGGGTTCAACTTCTTGAACTCGGCGGCCATGACGTCCGACTGCGTGCGAAACAGCTGATCGTTCGAGCCAATGATCGACCACACTGGCAGCCCAACGATGCGCGACAAGCCTGCTGGATCGCCGCCGCACGACTGCGGGGACGTCGCCGCGAAGTAGGTCGGGTTGCGCATGACCATATCCCAGCTGGAAAAGCAGCCCATCGAGATGCCGGTGATGTAGATGCGGCGCGCGTCGATGTTGAACTCGGCGCGCACGGATTCGAGGATTCCGTAGATGAGCGCTTGGTTCGGGTGCGGAGGGCGCGCGAACGATCCGGCATTGCCACCACCGAAGCCGACGTTCGAGCTGGTTGCCTGGGGCGCCACGATGAAGTGCGGATACTTCGTTTGCGCGCTGTGGGCGAAGACGCCACCGTAACCGCCCGAGCCGATTTCCTCGGTGAGCTGGCGGCAGTTGTCGGTGCCGACCAGGCCGGCATGGTGCATGTAGAGCACCAGCGGGTATGCCTTGCCAGCGTCGTAGCCCGCCGGCTTGAACAGCCGATACGGCAGGGTGGCGGCTGACTTCGGGTCCTTGAAGATCCGCCCAGCAAAGCCCATGTAGTCGCCTGTCGGCGTGCATTGCGCGGTCGCCGTGGCCGGCCAGGTCAGGACCGCACCGCCCAGCACCGAGGCCAGTGCCAGGTACCCATGATGACTTGCCGCGTTTAGTCGTGCCATGCTTACAAGTCGCCGCAGGTCGGCCTCCGTCACCCAGAATCTGGGTTCAAGGGCTGCCAGGTGCCCCGAACTGAACCACCAAGTCCGCCTTCGGTCGTCCCGTTCTTGCCATACCCCACGTAGTTCACACTCCGATACGTCTGGTTACTGCGCCCAGGGGATCCAGCCGTTCGTCTTCATGATGGCAAAGCCACTCTCGGCCCATCTCTTGTGGCCCTCCCGGTTCAGATGGCTGCCGTCCTGCATGGGAAACCCATGGGTCAAGATCACCCCGGCGAATTTCGTCTTACTGGGCACCAGGGCAATTTGAGGGATACAAATCTGTCCGACCGGGCTGTCGGGGGCCTTGACGCCGTCCGTGGCACCCATGTTCCAGCCGCCCACCATCAGGGGTATGGTGGGGTCGCCCAAGTCGGTGCGCATCTCTTCGCCCAGGCCGACCAAGCAGTCGGAGAACGTCATCTGTTCCGCTGTGCTCGAGTGGTACTCGGTGATGTGCAACATGGTGAAGATGCCGCCGAAAGTGGCTTTGCCCTTGAGCTCCATCGCCCGGTCCATGATGTCCTTGTAAAAGCCCGTGTTCGCACTCTTTCGAAATTGAAGGCACCAGGGGCCGCTTGAACCTAGTCCGATCGACACCATGTGCGAGTCGGGTGCCAGGGCAAGAGCAGTACGGAGGATTGCCATGCCCGGCCCCGTTTGAACGGCAGGGGCATCGGTGTTGCCCGCCGTAGACTCTTTGGCTGGGGTAAAGGTGCCGCCCTTCTTGTACATCCAGAGGTGCGGGTCCGTCGTGTGGAAATAGGAATCGAGAGCAGCAGGCCCCGTCGCGCGGCCCATCATGTCCGAGTGACCAAGGTGAATGAAGACGATCAGCTTCTCTTTGGGAACTTCCTTGCCGCCGACGATGAGGGTCATGCCCGACGGTGGGGTGATCGCGCGATCACCCGCGTTCATGTCGGGAACTGACCCGGCGTCCGGCGCGCGGCCGCCAGTGCCTGCCCCGCCGTCGGTGCGGACGCCACTGCCGGCCATGCCGCCACCGCCCAAACTGCCGCCGACGGAACCGCCGCTGTTGCCGCCCGTGGAAGAGCCGCCTCTACCTCCGGTGCCCGAGCCTGAAGCGGCTCCGCTTCCAGGCGCGCCACCATTCGCGCCGTTGGAGCCGGCCCCGCCGGTTCCACTACCATCGCCACCACCACCAGGCGTTGAGCCTTCGGACGGATCCTGTTTCACGCCACCACAAGCACCAAGACCGACTACAAGAGCAGCAAGGCCGACTGTGAAGGGCGAACGCCGAATCGCGGGGGTAGGTTTCATGGCTTAGTGCTTCCTCTTTTTTTCTATAGTTGGGGGGGTAATCGTCACGCCAATGCTGCCATTAAAGCAGCGCAGCGACATCAAAAGTTTCCACTTCGAACTCGCCGTCGCACTTTCGGGGGCCAGATCCAAGCCTCAGGCGACCTGTACCAGGTTGAACCCGTGTGACCCATGGCCGGGCGATAGGTAAGAGGGCAAGCGCCACCCACGATGCGGATCTGGCAGGGCTGCCCGGCCGTTGCTCGCTAGGCCCGCCTCACTTTTCCCCTTCGGGCCGGTCGATGGCGAAGGTGGTGGCGAACATCGGTGCGGCGATGCTACGGCCGACCACCAGCTTCTGCGCCGAGGGCCAGAACACCTGCAGCCCCTCTCCCGCCGCGGAGGCCGGGAGATCCCAGTTCGTGTCGCCGGTTGGGTTGCCGGGGTCGGCGATCAAAACCAGTCGCAGGCCGCCCGCCGGGCGCTGCTCAAGGAACGCCAGCGCGAGTTGGTCCTTCGACCAGGCGGGATCGCTCGCGACCACCGTCTGCCCGCGGCCCCGCGGATACACCCGGGCGCCGTCGACAAACACGCCCTGGGCGCCGGGCTTGCCGCCCACGCACGCCAGGTGATCCTTGCGTGCGTTGAACGCGAAGCGGGCGGCCTGACAGCTGATCGGACGGGCGCGGCTGCGCACCGGCTGGATCACGAACAAGCGCTCCGGCGCACCGGCAGGCGCGGCCGTGGCCACCTTGCGTTTCGATCCTCGCCGCGGCGGTGGCGGCGGACCCGGCGCGGGCAGCACCACCTCGTACACCAGCCGGTCCTCGCCGAGGAACTGCATGTCCTTGGGCGGCTCGTCCTGGCCGCGCGGTCGCACCGGCCGGAACGCGTGCTGACGGCGGCCCATGACGTCGACCACGACGATGGTGAAGACACGCGGTTGCGGGTGTTTTGCCGGTCGCTTCTGCACCCGGACCGATGGTGCCTGCACAAAGGCCACCAGCGTCCGCGCCGGCGAGAAGCGCAGCTCCTCGCCCGCAATGTTCCAGCGCCCGGCGATCTGTTGCCGCGTCTTTACCAGCCATTCCTTTTCGGACATGTGCTTGGTCTCGACCTCCGACGCGACGGGCGGAGCTGGCGCGGCCGCGAGCGCCGGCGCCGGCACGGCCTGTGTCGCTGGAGCCGCGACCTTCGGCGGGGCCAGCACGACCGGCGCAGCTCTGGACGCGGGGACGACCGGGTCGGTCGCACACCCGATCAGAAAGACGAAGACCGGGACAACGGCTGCACGCCACATCGGGGATGGACAGAGTACCCAAGTTCAGCGCCCGGCGGGTCGGCTTCGTGCCCGGGTCTTATCCGGTCAGTCCAGCTAGCGGCGCGGTGTCCATGAACTGCCCCTTCCCGAGCGTGGGCACATCCACGCCCATCGCGTTGCCAATGGCGATAAGGACCTTGGTTGCGCTGGTCGCGGGTAGTTGCAGGACGCGGCCCATCTTGAAATAGC
>JANPCZ010000169.1:0-128981 GCA_031431215.1 Myxococcales bacterium | reverse complement strand
AACAGGTTCCGCCACGTGTACGGACATGCGTCAAAAGAAAAAATCCTGCGGCCAAACCTGGGCTCGGTCTACCCTCTAGCCCACCTTCTCCAAGGAGCCTCGCATGCTGAGACGCGCTCTGCTTGTGGTCGCCGGTCTGGGTCCTTGGTTGGCGACGGGGCCGACCGCGCACGCCGCCAATCCCGCGGCGGGCGACCTGGCCTGCAGCGCTTCGCCGATCATGTCGGTCGAGCGTCGCTTGCGGCAGCTGTCACTCGATCTACTGGGCCGCCCGCCGACCATGGACGAGTACCGCGCCATCCAGGACAAGGGTCGCATCGATGCGGAGGACGTGCGCGCCCTCATGAACCGCGAGGACTTCTACGAGCGCATGAAGGGCTACCACCGGGCCCTCTTGCTCTCGAACGTCACCGCGGCGGTCTACCGCAGCAACCTCTTCGTCGCTGACACCACCGACGGCGCCAAGCCAATCGAGCTGCGGGTGAACAATTCGCCGCGCGGTGCCCTCAACACCGGCTGCGATCACTTCATCCTGCAGGACGAATGCAACACCCAGCCGCGCCAGGATGCGCACGCCGAGCCGGCCACCAAGATCTGCCGGGATAACTACGGCGTCCCGCTGCCGGTGAGCTTCGACTACGATCCGCAATACTTTCTGTGTGACCGGCTGGACGCAAGCGATGCCACGATCACCGACTGCAAGGTGGCGGTCGACAAGGGCGCGCTGGCCGACAAGCTGCTCTATTTCTGCGACATGCGCCGCGACGCGATGGGCGCGCTGCACCCGAACCGGTGCCTGCCCCATCCGGACAAGCCCGCCACGATGTTTCTGCGCAAAGAGAGCCTGGACGCCGCTGGCCGCGTGATCGATTTCGCTTTGGAGGTCCCGGACGGGGTCCTGAAGCCGTCGGGCGCACTCGACAAGATCGAGCGCTGCACGCTTGCCTTGAAGATGGGGGCGGTCAAGGGCTCGTACACCCCGGCCCGTGGTTGTCTGCAGCGCGAGGGCTACACCATGACGGCCCCGCCGTACTGGGACGTCACCGGGCGCAAGGAGGTTGCCGCGTGCGCCATCGACGCGCAGGTGCGCACCCAGAACCCGGCCACGCTGGAAAGCTGCGAGGTTGTGGGGCGCTTCGCCGGCGACCGATCGTGCGGCTGTGGTCCGCGCTTCCGCCGTTGCGAGCCTGCGAACGAGAGCGTGATGCGCGCTCGCATCGCCGCAATCAACGACGAGCCGATGCTGATCGCCGATTCGGTCCTGCGCCGCGACGAGAATTACTTCAGCATGTTGACGACCCGGCGGTCTTTCACCAATGGGGTCATGTCCGAAATGTACCGCGACAACCAGGGGGTCGGTACCAGCAGCATCAGCGCGCCGGTGAACAACGAGGCGCTTCCGCAGATGTCGTACACCACGGACCCGACGCAGTGGCGCGAGTACCTGCGCGGCTCGCAGCACGCAGGCGTGTTGACCACGGCATCGTACCTGCTGCGGTTCCCGACGCAGCGGGCGCGGGTCAACTGGTTCTACGAAGCGTTCATGTGCAAGCACTTCGCGCCACCCGCCGAGGCCACGCTGCCGTCGGCCGAGGACAACTGCAACCGCGAGAACAACCTGGCCAAGCGCTGTGGCTGCAACCACTGCCACGCCACCATCGAACCGCTGGGCGCGCACTGGGGCCGTTTCGGCGAGCGCAACGCGAGCTACATCGATCCGAAGCTGTACATGCGGCTGGATCCGCGCTGCCGTGACTGCGCCATTGCCGGCAACACCACCTGCGACGGCCAGTGCGGCAACTACGTCATGCAGGCCTACGACGGCGACGGCGCGCAGAGTCTGGGGTTGCTGAAGACCTACCTCTATCGCACGCCCGAGGACGAGCCCAACATCGACGGTGGGCCGCGCGTGTTGGTCGATCGCATGATGCAGACCGGGGATCTGCAGCGCTGCGCGGTCAAGCGGATGTGGGGCGAGTTCCTGGGCCGGGCGATGTCATCAGAGGAAGAGAAGCTGTACCTGAGCGACATGGTGAAGGACTTCGTCGCAAGCGGTCACAAGCCCAAGGCCTTGATCGAAAAACTGGTGTCGACGCCCGCCTACTGGAGGATCGACTGATGCGCGCGCACGGGACTGCCGGGACATGGTGTTCGGTCGCGTTCGCCCTGGGTGTGGCTTTCGCGGGATGCGGGAAGGCCCGCGAGACCGCAACCGGGGAGGTCACGGCGGTGAAGAAGCCGCCGGTCGACAGTCCGCGGCCCTTGCCGGACCCCGAGCAACAGGGTGGGCACGTCGGCCGGGCGCCGCGCCGGATCACCGTGGCGCAGCTGCGAGCCAGCATCGAAATCGCCACCGGGCGGCCCTGGAAGGGACTGGACGCGCTGGCGGCGTCGCTGGGGCGGGCGGACTTCGCGTTTGTCGCAAGCGAAAGCACCGAGACCAATTTGGTGTTCGCCAAGTTTTTGGAGGATGGCGCCCGCGAGGTGTGCCTGGACGCGGCCAAGAGCGACCTGCTGGCGGTGGGCGCGAACCGCGTGTTGATGCGCGAGTTGCCCGACAAGATCGGGAAGCTGTCCGACGTCGACGACGCCGCGATGAAGAAGAATCTGGTGTACCTGTCGACGCGGTTCTGGGGCCAGCCGCTGGCGGGCACCGAGCTTGACGACTGGGCAGCGACGACCCGAATGGTGTCGACCAGGGCCGATGCCACCGGTAAGCGCTACGAAGCCTGGGCTGCCATGTGTATCGCGCTGATCACGGACGCCCGGTTCATCACCTACTAGCGAGCGAGGCCAAAATGACCATGAAGAAGAATGACTCCTCGCACCTGCACGTGGGTTGTGACTGTGGCCTCGAGACCGGGCGCCGTTCGTTCCTGAAGGCGGCGGCCGGCTTCAGTGGCGCGACGGTCATGGGTGGAATCGGCTTCAAGCAGTTCGCGCAGGCGGCCGATCTGGCGCCGGTTGATCGCAACTTCGTGTTCGTCTACTTCAGCGGTGGCTGGGACCAGTTGTTGTCGCTCGATCCGCGCGATCCCGACGTGTTCACGGCCGAGCGCGTGGCCGATACCCGCATCCTGCCTGCGTATTCGTTGCTGGCCCAGGACCCTAGCTTTCCGACCGACGTGGTGACCCCGAACCAGCGTCGCGGCGCGCCGCCGTCGCAGCTGAACTTCGGCCCTGCCATGGGCAACCTGGTTGATCACTACGACCTGATGACCGTCATCCGTGGCATCAACATGACGACCCTTGGGCACGAGGTCGGCTACCGCTATTTCCTGACCGGCAAATCGCCGGTGGGCAGCGCGGCGCGCGGATCGTCCACCGCCACCGAGATCGTCGGTCAGATGAAGCCGAAGGTTCCGATCCCGTCGGTGGCCTACGGGGTCGAGACCTACAACGATCGCTACCCGGGCGCCGCCAATGCGCTCAAGGTGTCGCGTGCCCAGGACCTCATCCTGGCGCTGTCGCCGAGCCCGTTGCAACTCGACAGCGACATCGAGAAGGCGCTGGTTGATCTCAAGGGCAAGCGCGTGGCGTGCGAGGCGCAGCTCTACGATTCGCGCGGCATGCTGACCTCGTACCGCGATTCGCGCGACCAGATGCAGACCATCCTGTCTACCAAGCTGGATCGTTCGTTCCGCTTCGAGTTGCCCGAGAACGCCGAGGTCCGTCAGACCTACAAGCTGCCGGCCGCGGGTCCCTACGACAGCGCGCAGGGCCGCGCGGCCCTGGTGGCCACGGCGCTCAAGAAGGGCATCAGCCAGTGCGTGTCGCTGTCCCTGGTGGGCGGGCTCGACACCCACTTCGGCACGCAGGTGTCGCAGGCCACCAACCAGCGTAACGGCTGGAACGCTCTGGCGACCCTGGTGCAGGACCTGCGCACGTCGGCACATCCGTCGGGCGGCAACTTCATGGACCACACGACGGTTCTGGTGTTCTCCGAGTTCGCGCGCACCCCGCTTGTCAATGCGCTGAGCGGCCGCGATCACCACCTGACCAGCTCGTGCCTGATCATGGGCGCGGGCTTCAAGCACAACCTCGCGTTCGGCAAGAGCGGCGACATCGGCATGTCGCCCGGGGTGATCGATCACAAGACCGGCCTGCCCGATGCCAAGGGTCGCAACATCTTCCCCGAGCAGGTCATCGCCTCGGTCCTGGCGTCCGCCAAGCTCGATTACGCCATCACCCGCACCGAGCCGCTGCGGGCGATCCTGGCGTGAAGCGAACCCTGTCCTTTGCGTCCGTGGCACTCGCCCTTGGGTGTGGGGCGGGGTCCGAGCGCATCGATGCGAAGGCGGCCAAGGTCACGCGCGTGCCGGTGGCCGACGATCTTGCGCTGGCTGCCGTGTCGGGCGCGGTGGACGAGGCTGGCGGCGGCGTATTCCTGGGCAGCGACGGGCAGGCGAAGCGGGTGCGGCTCGATGGCACGCGCGCGGCGCTCGAGCCGCATCCCGGTAACGCCGTGCAACCCGATGCGGTCAGCGCCATCTTTGCCTTCGGACCGCACGTCGCGCTGGTGGCTGCGAAAAATGGCCTGTTCGTCGCGCAAGCCGGCTGGATCGTGGTGCCGCCATGGCGGGACCAGTTGCCGGCCGCCGGTTTGGTTGGGGTTGCGGTTGCGGGCGGTACCGGCTGGATCGCGCACCGGAATGGCCTCTACCGGCTGGTCGACGGCCAGCTCGGTGAGCTGAAGATCGAGGGCGGCAAGGCCGCCGGTCTGACCGCGGTTGCGGTGGTGCCAGCGCTCGACGGTACCAGCACGCTCTACTTCGCGCAGGGCAAGAAGCTGTGGCGCGGAAGTCCCACGGCGAAGGGTGAGTTCACGCTTGAAACCGTCGGTCCGGCCGCCGCCGATCTGGACGGCGACATCACGACCCTGGTGGGCTTGCCGGCCTCGCCAGCAGCGCCCGGCGAGTTATGGGGGCTGGCGGGGGGCACGCTGTTTCGTGTGGCAGGCGGTAGCACCCGCCACGACGCGGGCGATCCGGTCAACGAGATCGCGGGCAGCGGCCGGTCGCTGTGGATCCGCGCCGGCGGGCGACTCCTGCGCCATGACGCCGACGCGGGCATCTGGACCGAGGCTTCCGGGGTCGCCGCGGACAAGTTGCTCGCCGCCGACGCCACCGGCACGGCGTGGGCGCGCGCCAAGGGTCGCGTGTTCGGCGTAAGTCCGGGCGCGGTCCCGCGGATCATCGGCCTCGACCAGAACATGCGTCTGCACGACACCACCCTGACAGTGCGGGCGATCTTCTCGCCCGGCAGCGAGCCCTCGATGGTGACCTACAAGATCGGCAAGGGCGCCGAGGTCATGGCCAAGCCGCCGCTCTTCAGCCTGGGCGGCGTCGAGGGTGACAGCGATCTCAAGCCGTATTCGCTGGCGTCCCTGTCGGCCGGGATCTACACGCTGACGGCGACCGCAAGGTTCGCCGACGGCAAGACCGCCGTGCGCGCGGTGCCGTTCGAGCTGCGTCCTGCGGCCGGCAGCGCGATCTCGTTCGAAAGCGACATCCAGCCCATCAACACCGCTCGCTGTGCCAGGTGCCATACCCGCGGTCCGGGCCCGACGCTGGCTGGCTACGAGCAGTGGAAGGCCAGTGCCGCCAAGATTGTCGCCGCGGTTCGCGACCGGCGTATGCCCGCCGACGGCCCGCTGGACCCGACGCAGATCGAGAAGATCGAACGCTGGGCTTCCGCCGGAGCGCCACCATGACGGTTCGCGGTCGCTGGCTTGCTGTGCTTGGGCTGACGGCTTGCACCGGAGTCGCCGGCGACGGCGACGGCAAGCGGATGACGATGTCGAAGCCGCCCGAGGAATGCGGCAGCTTCCGTCCCATCGCGTTCGACATCTCGGCGGGGCGCGCGCGCGTGGGCCAGCCGGTGCTGCTGACGGCGATGGGCGGCAGCGGTGTCTATCGTTTTGGCGTCGAGCCGGGCGGATCGGGTGGCGAGGTGCGCGGTGATCGCTTCATCGCCGGGCCGACGCCTGCCACCGACAAGCTGTTCGTCGCGGACGGCGTGTGTGGCGGCAAGAAGGTGGGGAGAACACTAGAGATCGTGGCGGCTTTCAGCGCGCTGCCCGCGCGCGGCACGATCCGACCCGGTACCGCCTTCAAGATCCAGGTCGATGGCACCCTGGGCGAGCCGGCTTTCAACCTGGCGCAGAATGGCTCGGGCGGCACGCTCTTGCCCAATGGTAGCTACGCCGCCGGCGCGCGCGAGGGCACCGATCTCGTGTACGTCAAGGACGGCGCCACCGGCGATGAGGCGCTGTTGCAGTTCACTGTGACCAAGAGCGCGCGTTTTCGCGGCAGCCCCGATCGCGTGGCGATCCCGGCAGGGTCGGTGGCGCCGCTTGCCACCGCGGACGGCACCGACAGCGCGATCTGGACCAAGGTGTCCGGCCCGGGAGCGGTGGCGGGCGAGGGCGCAGCGGCACGCTTCATTGCCGAGGCTGATGCCACCGGCGTCACCGAGCTGGAGGGCAAGGATCGCTTCACGGGTGAGTCCACGCGGCTGCGCGTGCGCATCCTGGGCGAGCTCAAGAGGCCCGTCACGGCCTACGGGCGGTTGACCGACTCCGCCACGGTCGCCACGGCGGACTTCGACGGTGACGGTCTCACTGACGTGGCGCTCGGCGTGCCCGAGAGCGACATAGGCCGGCCTCAGGGCGGCGCGGTCTTCATCTTCAAGGCGACCGCGATGGGTTTCCCCGCCGAGCCGACCTGGACGATTCCCGGCACCAGCGACACGGCCCAGTTGGGCGCGGTACTCGCCGTCGGGGATCTCGATGGCGATGGCAAGGCTGATCTGGCCGCGGCCTCGCCCGGAGCCGACGTCACCGTGGGCGATTCGGGCGCGGTGTATCTGTACAAGTTCGGCGCCAAGGGGCCCGAGAGCCTGCGCAACCCGCTGACCGCGCTGGGCCGCGGCAGCTTCGGCACTGGGCTCGACATTGCGGATGTGGACGGAGACGGCATCGCGGACGTGATCGTCGGCGCGCCGGGAGCCGACCTCGCGCCCACCGCGACCATTTCGCGGCGAGGCGTGGTCGACGTGTTCTTCGTCAAGAAGGGCCTTGGCATCCCGGACGTGGGCAATCTGCGCCTGGGCGGTTGGGACCTGGGCGTCGACGGCACGATCGTGGCAAAGGCCGGGTTGACGGCGGGGCGGGGCGTGCTGGCGGCCGACCTCGACGGTGATCTCAAGATCGATCTGGCCGTGATCACCTCGGTGTCGAACAGCTTGCTCGGTGGTGCAGCGTTGGCCAGGACACAGACGGCGGTGCAGGTTTACTTCTCGCGTGGCGGCCCCATGCCCTACGAGGAGATCCCGGATCTCTATGTTTTGCCGTCGGATCCGGCCGACGTGGCCGACGGCACCTGGCGCATCGCCGCGGTGCCTGGCGAGGGCAAGCGGCCGCCCTTGCTATTGCTCGCCGCCGATCTGGCCGATTCGCCTGACCTCGCCGCCGCGGGCGGCAAGCCAGCCGCCGTCAATGCCGGTGGTGTGTTGCTGTTCGATCTAACCAAGGTGAAGCCGGCGGGAGCGGCGTCGCGCAAGCCGCCGCAGATCGGACGTGCCAACGCGTACGCACGCTTCTATGGCGACACCGCCGGGCTTGCGGCCGGGCGCTCGTTTGTCGTTGCCGATGTGGACGGCACGGCGGGGCCCGAGTTGCTGATGGGCGGCCCGCTGGCGCTGCCGCCGGGCGCAGGCGCCGGCAGCACGCCCCCGCTGGGACGCATCCTGGTTTTCCCGCTGACTTCGCTGACCCCTGGGACTGTCGCCAATGTGCCGCTGGCCGAGCGCGCCGGGAAGGCTGGCGATGCGCTGGGTGCGGGCCTGGGTTTCGTGACCACCAAGGCGGGTGGCGTGCTGGTCGCGGTGAATTCACGGGCCAACACCATGCAGGGCAAGTTCACCGGTCGAGTGGATTTCCTGACTGCAAAGAAAGCGGCCCTGGGCGAATGGGCGTCGGCGTCGGCCGAACTACCCGCGCGTGCCGCCCTGACCAACTTCGGCGTCTCGGTCGCCGTGACCGTCCTGGCAGGCAAGACCGTGGCGGCGGTGGGCGCGCCGGGAGCTTCGGGCGTGCGGGCGGCGATGGACGGTACCGACCCTGGGCTTGGGCAGACCCTGGTGTTCGACGGCGCCAACCCGGCGATGCCCCTGCTGGCGATGGACGGTGCCACCAGCCCCCTCATGCGGGGTGGCCGCGCGCTGGGCACTGACGTCACCTTCACCGACTTCAACGGGGACGGCCGGCCCGACCTGGTGGTCGGCGCGCCCAACCTGCAGGTGCCAGCCGCGAGCGCTCGCGCCACCGAGGTGGCGCCTTTCTATGCCCAGGAGAGTCCCGGCTGCATAGCCGCGGCCGTGCAGGGCACCGGTGGCGTGCTGATCTCGCTTGGCATGGCCGACGGCACGTTCAAGGCCGCGTACCGTTTGTGGGCGGCGGCTGACATCACGGGCTGCACGCCGGCCAACGCCATGGACACCAAGTGCCGCCGCTCCGGCATCGGCCGCGGCGTCATCGGTGGCTTTGACTTCGACGGTGACGGCAAGCAGGACGTGGGCGCGCTGCGGTCGCAGGGCTTCGAGGTGTTCCTCGGCCGCGCACCGGCGGACGCCTCGCTCGCAAAGCTGACCATGGTGTGCGATCCGGTGCTGTCGGTTCCGTCGGTCGGTCAGACCACCAGCGCGCCGGCGATGGTCGGCGATCTCGATGGCGACAAGTGCGCCGACGTCGGCTTCCGCTACAGCGCCGATGGCACGCGCGGTGGTTTCTACGTGGCGTTCGGCTTCGACGCCGGTGGGCGTTGTGGCGCGACCCACGCGGTGCCGGTTGGGCTGCGCCTGTCGGGCGACGCCGACGCGGGCCTCGCTCCCATGGGCCTGGGTGTTGCAGCCGCCCGCGCCGGGCGCTTTCTCGACGACGGCAGGGATCACGTGGCCATCAGCGCCAGTCGCTTCTTGTACCAGGGCATTGCTCAGCCGGCGATCCTGTTCTTCGATGCCGCGGCGCTGGCCAAGCGACGGCCGCCGATGGGCGAGCTGCTGGTCGGCGCCATCGAGGATGGTCTTGCGCCCGTGGTGCTGGCCCCGCGCGAGCGCGGCACTGGTTTCGGCCAGGTCCTGGCTGGCGGTTTCGATCTCAACGGTGACGGGAAGCCCGATCTGGTGGTCAGCGCGCCGGGCGCTTCGTTCGGCTCGGAAGGCGGCGGCGCGGTGTTCATCTACGGCGGTGGTCGGCCGGCCACGGCGCCCGAGGTCTTGCTGACGCTGGCGGGCGATGCGCGCGAGCGCAGCAACTTCGGGCAGTCGGTCGCGGTCTATTCCGGTGCCGGGGCCGTCGTGCCGACGCTGGTGGTGGGGGCTCCGACCAGCTACCGCACCGGCACCCAGAACGGCACCGCCTTCCTGCTGCCGCTGCGCTACTAGCCTTCGGCGAGCGCGTCGCTTGTGACATGGCCCACCACCCCTAGGTGCGAGGCCGTTGGGCTCATTCTGTGATAAGAAATCCGCGTGCGTCTGTTTTGTGTTTGGTTCCTGCTCGGGCTGATCGCTGCCGGTTGTTACGATCCGCCCACGCCCGATCCTGGCAATCCACTGACCTGTGGATCCACCGACGCGAGCACTGAGTGCCCGACCGGCTTCGGGTGCGTCGCGAGTGTGTGCGCACCAAAGGCCTGTGCCCGCGACAACGACTGTCCTGCGGGGTTCACCTGTGTCGCGGGTCGTGGCTGCGGCATCGTACGCCCGGACGGCGGCATGGCGACCGCGGACGCGGCAGGAGGCAACTGATGCGAAGTCTGGCCCTGGTGCTGACCGGCTTACTTCTGGCTGGTGGTTGCGCGTCCACCGGCACGCGGCCGGACGGCACACCGGATCGATCGACCGCGCGCAACGTCCTCATCGGCATTGCGTTGGGCACGGTGGCCATCGCCGCCGGCGCCGCGATTGCCGGCCAGGCCACCGAGAAGTCGCTGCGCGAGGATCTGGGCAGTGACAAGGTGACCGGTCCCGAGTACACGGATCGGAACGCGACCGGAGTGCGCTGGAATCGGATCGCGCGCGCAGGTCTGTTCGGCACCGGCATTGCCGCGGTTGGTCTGTTCGTGCTGCACGAGATGTCGCAGGGCGACCGCATCCAGAGCGGCGCCAAGGAACGAACGCCAGCCGACGACAAGACCCCGCTGTGGCCTCGGCCCGCTACCGGCGCTTCACCGGCTGCGCCCCGGTAGGACCGGCTCGCGCGCTACATCTCGGCGGCGGCCAGGCAGAACTTGTTGTTGGTGTCGTTGACCATGCGCAAGCTGGCCTGCGTCTCGGGCGGCAGCAAGCCCTTGAGCGTGTTCCAGCGGACTTTCTCGACCACGAAGTAGACGCGCTTGCCGCGGTTCTTGCCCAGAAAGTCTTTCAGGTTCTCGGCGTTGCGATCGCCGAGGAACACGGTGCGTGCTTCGGAAGCGCCCTCATAGATCTCGTTCTTGGTGTAGAAAGTTTCGCCTCGCCAGTACATCTGCCATGCGATCAGACGCTCCTCGGGGCCGCGGCGCTTGCGGTAGTAGTCGGCGATAAGATTCTTCTGTGACCAGCGCTCCGAGGTCTGCTTCATGAGCACGTCGAGCAGGAAGTACGTGAAGGTGATGGCGGTGAGGCCAAGCAACGCGGGCGCGAAGCGGCGAACTCGCGGCAGCGCCAGCACGATGGCGCCGGCGGCGAACAGGCCGCCGAACGCCAGCAACACCGGGACATAGTTCAGTTCCGACGGCCAGGTGCGACCCTGCGGAGCGTTCACGTAGTCGTAGGAGAACAGCCAGAGAAAATTCTGGGCGCTCTTCTGAGCGCTGACCAGATCGTGCAGCACCAGGGCCAGAAGCGGCAGGCCGACCAGCACCGCCAAGGTCGCCACGCGGCTGCGGTGGTTCTCGACCACGTCGTCAATGAAGCAGGCGATGGCGATGGCCAGGCCGGGCAGACCGGGCAGGATGTAATGGTGGAACTTGGTCATGCTGAGCGACACGACGGCGTACGCGGCGACGAACCAGATGGCGCCCAGCCAGAAAATGTCGCGGCGGCGATCGGTCTTGCCGGGCGGCGCCGCCGCAGCGTCGGGCACGACGCGATTGCGAAACGGACGCATGATCACCCAGGCCAGAGCCGACGGCGCAAGCGCGATCCACGGCAGGATGGCGTAGCCGGTCTGGCGCAAGAAGTACTCGAAGGTGCCGCGATCGCCATGGCGGCCCTGCACCAGGCGACGCCAGTGGTTGTCGCCGTACAGCTCGTTCCAGAACGGGATGCCGTGGCGCATGAGCATGGCGTGGTGCCAGGGCACTGCCACCACGGCGCACCCGAGCAGCGCCACCATCACGCCGTAGAGCAACTGCGCGCGCGCGAGCCGCTTCCAGTTCCAGGTGAACATCAGGTACGCGAGAAACACGATCACAGGCAAGCCCAGGCCGGCCAGACCCTTGGCCAGCATGGCGAGGCCACACAGGATGGCCGCCAGGTAAAGATAGAAGGGCGCCCGGAACCGCGTGCGCGCGGTCCAGTAGATGAAGGCGACGAGCCCGACGACGTACGGGAGGAACAGGACGATGCCCGGCAAGACCAGGCTCTTGCGCCGCAGGACCAACGTCCACTTCACCTGCGCGATGTCGATCACGAGCTGCGGTACCGCCACCACGATGATGAGCGCGAGCGTGGCGTAAAACAGCGGGTGGTGCGGCCACGACAGGCGCTTCCACTGGCGTCGAGGCAGCTCGCGATCGTCGTCCTCGAACAGCGCCAGCGCGCCCAGCGCAAGTGCCAGGGTCATGGGCCCGACGAACGGCATGTCCGTCATGCCCTGGCGTGCCACCAGCGAGAACAGCGGTGACGTCGCCAGGACCACGGTGGCAAGCACACCGGCGCGGCGCGAGACGAAACGCGCGGTGACCAGGTACACGCCGTACAGCGCCATCAGCGCCATCAGGCAAAACGGCACGCGCAGCGCCCACTCGGCCGCGCTGCCGACCGCCATCTCGCCGGGCGGGCCCGAGGCGCTGCCGATGCCAGCGAGACGCATCGACAGGCTCATGATCCAGAACGTCAGCACCGGTTTCGACCAGAAATATTCCGAGTCGATGGGCGAGCCTGGCCACCACAGGCTGACGTAGTCACCGCGCACCAGCATCTGCCGGGCGACCTCGCCGTAGTGGGTCTCCCACGGATCCCACAGGCCGTAACTGCCGGCGAACGGGATGTAGAGCAGGACACCGAACAGCAGCACGCCCAGGGTCATCTGACGCTCGGTGAAGCGTTCGAAGAAACCGGGGCGCGGCGGGGTGAAGGCTGGCGGAGCGGCCGCGGGCTCGGCCGGGGCATCGGGCGCAGGACCGGGTGAGGACGGCGGGGACGCGGTTGCGGGACCAGGGTTTGTCATGACTGCGGCCCAGCCGGTGGGCGGGGTCGGCGGATGCTATGGCCGGTGGCGCTGCCGCTCAAGCGCGAAGGCGACCATGCCCAGGCCGACCGCCGCGCCCAGACCCGGGCCCCAGATGTAGAAAGTCTGCGGCAGCCAGTACTTCATGGGCGGGATGCCCGGATAGTGGCGCCGGATGTAGTCGATCTGGGCCGCCACGAAGGTGCCCACGGCGATCATCACCGACAGTGCTGCGAACACGCGGGTCACGGGCAGCGGCGGGGGTGTGGTCGGCAAGGCGGCAGCATGGTACCCGTGGTGGTGCGGGCAGCGCCACTTCAGGGGCGCGCGGCGGGCAAGACCCTGGGCCGCTGGCCAGAACCGTCACTTGCCGTTCCTGGTCGCATGGGTGCGGGCGGGTTTGCGGCGCTCGACCAGCGTCCCCACCTTGCCGCGCAGCCCATCGGCAGCCTGCTTGACCTTCGCTTTGTCGAGGCCGAGCACCTGCATGCCGACCTCGATGATGGACTTGATCTCGGTCGGATCGGCCACACCCACGTAGATCCCGTCGCGCTTCGTGAGGGCGTTGGCAAGCCGCACGAAGTTGGCGGCGGAGCGGGGCGTGGTCCGGTCGTACTCATTGGCTTGCTCCACCGCTCGGGCCACCTCGTCGGGTAGCAGCCAGTTGCGAGCCAGCGCCGCCCCCACCGTACGGTGACATCCGTCGACGACCTTCTTCCAGACCGCGTCGGTTATCCAGCCGCCCGCAGTCGTGTTCGCCATTTTCTCGGCCTCCAGCAGCATCGCCGCCACGACCGGCTTGCCGATGTCGTGCAACAGACCCGCCAGGTACGCCGCGTTGGGGTCCGGCCCGGGCGCTCCGGCGGCCACGGTGAGGTCGCGCGCCAGCAAGGCGACCGCCACCGAGTGTTCCCAGATCCCGTGAAAAGCGCGACGGATACGTTCGTCGCGCGACGTGAAGGCATCCTCGATCGAGAAGTTGATCAGCGCCAGCTTGAGTCCTTCGGTGCCCATGCGCGAGACCGCCTGATCGAGACTGGTGGCCGAGTTGCGGCTCTGGAACGCGGCGCTGTTGGCCAGCCGAAGCAGCCGCGAAGCAAGCAGCGGATCCTGTCCAGCGATGGCGGCCACGCTGCCGAAGGTCTGCCGGGGATCACGTATCACCGCCAGGCACTTGGCCGCGCTGCCTGGCATGGCGGGCAAAGCCAGCTTGTCGGTGACGATCCGTCGCAGGATGATGGTCGACAGGCGTTCCGCGACCGGCCGCGCTTCCTTCTGCGCGCGCTGCTCGGTCTCGATGTTCAAGCCGGCCTCGGCAACGTCCAGACCGGCCGACGTCACCGGGTCGATCTCGACGGCGGTGGGCGGCGGTTCGAACGATTCGCGCAGGTCGCGCATGCTGGCAAAGCGCCGCGCGGGATCCTTGGCCAGCGCCCGTTCGATGGTGGCGGCCAGCCGCGGTGACAGATCGGGTGCGGCCTCGGACAGCGGCGGCACCGGTAGGGTCGCGTGGCCGATGATGATCTCGCCCATGGCGGGGCCGGGAAACGGCAGCTTGCCGGTGACCATCTCGTAGAGCACGACCCCGAGCGAATAGATGTCGCTGCGGTGGTCGAGGTCGACCAGGCCGCGGCACTGTTCGGGCGACATGTACGCCGGCGTCCCGAGCAAGCTGCCAACGCCGGTGCGGTGGTTGACCTCGACGGCGGTGCCCGTCAGCTTGGCGATGCCGAAGTCGAGCACCTTCACGTGGTCCGGGTAGTCGGGGTGGCTGGTGATGAAGATGTTCTCGGGCTTGAGATCGCGGTGCACGATGCCGCGCTCGTGCGCTGCGCCCAGCGCCATCGTCAATTGGCGGGCGATCCGCCAGGTGGCGGCTTCGTCGATGCGCTTGTCGCGCTCGAGCTGCTCGCCGAGCGTCTCGCCTTCGAGCAGCTCCATGATGATGAACCGGTGTCCGCGCTCCTCGCCAATATCGGTGATGTCGACGATGTTGGGGTGCCGGATGTCGTTGACCGCGCGGGCCTCGGTGAGAAAACGCGACACCGCCTCCGGATCCTTGACCACTTCGGGCGCCAGCACCTTGATGGCGACGCGCCGACCGATCGCCAGGTGCTCGGCGAAATACACCGTGCCCATGCCCCCGCTGCCGAGGGCGATGACCAAACGGTAGCCTCCCAGTGTGGTTCCGATCATGGACGGGGCGCGGTCCGGAAGGGAAGCATCTTGGCAGCAAAGGCACCGGGCGGGAAGATGCCCGATGCCGGTACTATGTCCGCGCGGCTTGCCGGCCCGCGCATTTTCGTTGACGGCGGCATCTCAGGCTCGTTTGATGCGGCCGGCATGCGGCGTGTCGCCCCGATTCTGGTCTGGGTCCTCGGGATAGGGCACGCGGGCGCGGCTTTCGGGCTCGACAAGCAGGGCAGTGCGCACGGCGGTACCGTGGCAGGGGATGGCGGTGACGTGGCGGGTGTCGGGCTGTCCGGCGGCCTGTCGGCAGGGTTATCGCTGGTCAATCCCAGCTACGCCGCTCGTCCCGACAACACCGGTCTGGCACTGGCTCGCTACGCGGGCCACCTCGACCTGGATGTTCTTGGCCGTTACCTATCGGTGCCGCTGGACGTGAACTTGTTCACCGATCGACAGCGCCACGGTGCCGGCAAGCTCGCGCCCACCGAACTGGACCTGATAGGCGGGGTGACCAGCACCTTGCGCGCGGGACCGGGTGCGGTGGAGCTGGGCGTGCGCGCCGAGCAGGATCGCGCCGTCGATCACCAGGTCACGCCGCAGACCTACGTCGATGTTCGGGCCCGCTATCTCTGGTCGCTGGCTGCGCTCTTACCCCACCTGCGCTCGGCGCTGCGCGACGGCGACGTTTGTGGTCACGCCACCCTGGGTTGGTTCGCTTACAACCAGACCTACTTCGCGCGACCCGACAACACCGGGCTGGCGCTGCTGCGCTACGGTGCGCACGTCGAGGTTGCGCTGTGGCACAGCCAGTTTGCGGTGGCGCTGGACGCCGCCATGTTCACTGATCGGCGGCAGAACCCGCTGCGCCCGTCCGAGCTTGACCTGACGCCCGAGTTCATCTTTCGCCGCGGCGACTTCGAGCTGCACCTGGCGTGGGAGCGAGATCGACCCCTCGACTCACTGGGGCGCGATCCGGCCTACACCCAGCAGTTCGTCTATCTACTGGGCGCGTGGGCGTTCACGCTGGGCCCGCACTGAGACTGGCTACGCCACGTCCCAGTCGACGGCGCCGCGCAGTTCCTTGGGCAGGGTCTCGAACTGTTGCTCCAGCACTTCGTGGTCGAGCCCGCGCGGCCCACGGAACACGAACGCGAGCTGGCCCTGGCCTATGCCGATCTTCTTCTTCTCGCCCAGAATCGTGCAGCCGGCTTGGCTGAGGATCTGGCGGTAGGCCTCGGTGGCGCGTGCGATCACCTCGCGATCGAGACCCTTGATCTGCATGCGGTCGACGCTCGAGCGCTCCATGTACCAGATCAGCAGCCAGCCAAAGGCGGTCGCGAACACCGCGATGACGATCATCTTCAGGCCGCAGCACAGACCCACCACCGTCACCAGGATCACGCGGCCGGTGTCCTTGGCCTGGCCGACGTTGGTGCGAAAGCGCAAGAGGCCGCCGATGCCGAACACGACCAGTGCCATCGCCGGGTTCAGCTCCACGATCTGGGCGATGACCGCGCCGACCATCGCGTACATGATGAAAGTCTTGGGCTGTTCGAGTTCGTCCAGGCTGGACGCCTTGCCGCGGGTCAGTGGGTGGTACGCGATGGCCGCGCCCAGCAGCACCGCCGTCACCAGCACGATGCCCATGTCCAGCATGACCCAGCCGTCGGCGAAGCCGTTCCAGCCGCGCAGCACTTCATCGAGGCCGGGTAGGCGTTGCGCGCGGACCTCGCCGTCATGGGCACCGGGCATGCCGGGCAGCGCACCTGGCGCCGCGAGGGCCGCCACTGCAGGCAGCAGCAGCGACCCCATAGCTCCCGCCCAGATGGCGGCGAGCGTTCTTGACCTCGGGCCCATTGACCAAGCGAAGGTATCACGGAAGATCCGACCACGATGCTTTCCCTTGTGGCTTCGCGGGCGTGGTTTTCGTTGGCTGCGTGCGCACTCTTCGCGTGTGACGGCGGCGATCCCGCCGCAACAACCACCGGCGCTGGCGGTAGAGCAGGTCCCGATGCGGCAGCCGCCGGGGGCGCCAGCGCCACGGGCACTTCCGAGCTGCCACCCCAGGGCCAGGTGGCGATCGAGGCGTGGCTTGCGGAAGGCCACTACAAGGACTGGCGCTGCGAGGATGGCATCAGCTCGCCGCGCCTCAACGGTGCTCACGGCCGCCATCGCATCTGCACCAACAACGCCATGGCAGGCAGCGCCGCCGGGACATATCCGGCGGGTGCGTCTGCGGTCAAAGAGCTGTTCGACCGCACCGATCGACCGAGTGGTTTCGCGGTGTCACTGAAGGTCGCCGCCGGCGCCAGCGACGTAACCTGGTACTGGTACGAACGCACCGGTATGTCGCCGACCTCGCGTCCGGTCGCCGACGGCATCGGCGCCAAGGCGTGTGGCCCCGACTGCCACGCGGCCGCGCCACGCGACAACGTGTTCCTGCGCGCGCCGTGAATCAGGGCGTGAAGACTTCCAGTGTGGTCACGGCCGCGTAGACGTCGGGAGCCACCAGGGCGGATCCGCCGGGGACGTAGATGCGATCGCCCAGCGCCGCCGCGCCGGTCGCGAAGCGTGGCGTGGTCATGGGCGCCGCTATCGACCACTTCGCGGTCGCCGGGTCAAGCAAGAGGGTCTCGGGCGCGATCATGCCGGTCGATGTCGCGATGCCGCCGACCAGGTAGATGCGCCCCTTGATGACGCCGACGCCGGCGCTTGACAGGGTAAAGGGCAATGGTGGCCGATCGAGCCACTTGCGCATAGCAAGGTCGAACACATCGACTTGATCGGTGCGCACGAAGTCGGAGCTGCCGCCGGCGACCCAGAACTGGTTGCCCAGCACCGCGCCCATGGCGTAACCGCGTGGCAGCGCCATCTCGGGCAGCACCTCCCATTCGTCTTTTGCGGTGTCGTAGGCCAGCAGCTCGCTCAAGCGCATGCCGGTGTTCAGCATGTTGCCCGACTTGCCCGGCGTGATGCCGCCAGCAAGCAGGATCTTCGGGCCGACCACTCCGACGGCGGCTACGCCACGGCCGGGGCCCGGCATCGGCGTCTTGGCGGTCCAGCGCCGCGTATCAAGGTCGTACTCCATCACTTCGGCGATGCCCAGGCCGCCCAGAACATAGAGCTTGCCGCCGACGCCCGCGACGTTGGGCATGCTGAACTCGCGCGGGAGCTTCTCGTGAGCTTCCCATCGGTCGCTCTTGGGATCGTAGGACTGCACCACCTGACCCTCGCCAGCGCGGCCCAACCCACCAACCACGAACAGTCGCTCGCGAACCGCCGCCACGCCGACGTACATGCGCGGCGGGTCGGGCATGGGCGCGCGAGCCTCCCAACGTCCGGCGCCCGCCGATCCGGACCCGGCCCCAGGCGGGCTCCCGGTTGCCCCAGTTCCCGCCGTGCCTTCACCAGGATCGCCGTTGCAGCTCAGCGCCACCAGGCAGAGCAGGGCTGTCCCAGCTAGAACCTGCCTCGGCATGACTGCGTGGCGGGCACATCGCCTGTCGTTCACTGCCGTCGCTCGACCCATGTGGCACCTCCGGGTGTGTAACTGCGGCCAGTCGAGGATGTTGCGGCGCCGGTGTCAGCGGCGCAAGCGCAACCCGCCGAGTGCGATGAGCGGTGGGCCGATGGTGTTGATGCCGGCGCGGCCGACCAGGTAGCGCTTGTCGAACAGGTTCTGCACCACACCGTAGACCTCCACGCCGTAGCTCACCGGTACCGCGGCGAACAGGTCCACCACGGCGAAGCCGGCCATGGGCAGCGTGTTGAGATCGTCCTCGAACTGGCGTGATTGCGCCCGCATGCGCAGCGACGCCGTGATCCAGCGCGGGTGCGTGTATGTGACGCCGACGTGGGCGCGGTGCACGGGATCTTGCACGAGCGCCTTGCCGACCAGATCGACCTGTTCGTCGTTGCGGGTCACGCGCGCGTCGGCCAGCGTGTACGATGCGAACCCGTGCACCCCGCGCCACACGCGCGCCTCGCCCGACGCCTCGAGGCCGCTGATGCGCGCGACGCCCAGGTTCTTGCGCTGGCGCATGGGACCGCCTGGCATCGGCATGGCCAGCGTGGCGTTGACGATGGGATCGCGCAGCTCGTTCCAGAAGGCGGTCACGCGCACGGCACCCGCGCCGCCGACCATCTGCTCGGCACCGATCTCGCCGCCGACCAGGTGCTCGGCCGCGAGATCCTCGTTGGCGGCGGTCAGCACGGTGCCGACCTGGAACGGGCGGTACAGCTCGTTCAGCGTGGGCGCCCGGAACGATCGGTAGGCCGAGGCGCGCAGCCGCGTGCGATCAAGCGGTCGCAGCAGCAAGCCGAGACGCGGACTGAACTCGGTTGCGCTGCGGGCGGCGAAGACAGTGGTCTCTTCCATGCCGCTGCCCCGTACCTGCGACCGTTCCGCGGCAAGGTTGTTCCAGACGTCAGCGCGCGCGGCGGCGAACACACCGAGCCAGGGCAGGGCATCCCACATGTCCTCGACGAACAGCCCGGCGAAGCGTTGTGTGCCGTGGGCGCGGCGGTTGACCAAGGCCATGGCGGTGACACTGGCCGGAAACAACGCCTCGTCGGTGGTTCCGGCCACGTTGCGCGCGTCGGCGCCGATGACCACGGTGTGCGTGCCGGCTGCCGTCAGCAGCGGGCTCTGCCACACGGCGCTGGCACCGTGCGATTCGCTGGGCACATGCTGCTCGGCCGACAGGGTCTCGGCGGCACGCTCGCCCATGATGCGCGCACGTTGCTGGCGGAAGCGCTGCACGCCACCGAAGGCCGCCAGCCGCACGGCGCCCCAGCGCTGGAAGTCGGCAGCGAACGTCGCGCCGAAGTCGGCGGTGCGCACGTGCGCCGTGGTGTATTTCGTTCCGCCGTTCTGGCCCTCGTCGAACAGGTGGACGTGCGCCGCCAGCTTCGAAGCTGCGCTGGTCGCGATCTCGACCCGCCCGTTGACCGTGCCGTGGCGGCTCGACGCCCGCCGATCGATTGCGCCCGGCGCTTCTACGGGCACGTAGCCGTCGGACAGCAAGCCTTCGGCTTCCAGCGCGCCACCGACGCGGCCCTGGCGGCCGGCGACCGCGATGTCGGCGGTGCGCAGCCCGAGCGAGCCCATGGCAGCGTCGGCCTCGATGCGGTTCTCGATCGGGCGCGAGAACATCTGCACCACGCCACCGAGCGCGTAGTTGCCGTACATCGCGGACGTGCCCCCGGGCGCGATCTCGATGCGGTCGAGTGAAAGCCGCGGCAGCGCCCGCCAGTACACCCAGCCGCCGAATGGATCGTTGACCGGGATCCCGTCCAGTAGCACCAGGGCGCGCGACACGCCCGACGGCCCAACGCCGCGCAGGTTCAGTCCCTGCGCCGTTGGATCCGCAGTCAGGCTGGGTGTGCGGCGGAACGTGCCCGCTGACGGCACCGCCCGCAAGATGTCGTCGGTGGCGATGGCGGGCGCGCGGTCGATCTCTTCGCGCGGTAGCACGATCACGGTGGCCGGCACGTCGGGCACCGGTCGCGGCAGCCGCAGCGCCGTCACCGTGGTCTGATAAAGCGGCGGCGGATCAGCGGCGTTCTCCGGTGTTTGCGCTTGGGCACGGGCGGCGGCCAGCCCAAGCATCCCCGACGCGGTCGCCGCGAACAGGACGCCGGTTCTGCACACGCGCCCGTGACGCCCGGACAGATTCGACCGGCCTGGTCTCACAGGTCCACCGTTCGGCCGGAGCGGGCCGATTCGTCGGCCGCCAGCACGATGCGCAGGCTATCGACCGCCGAGCGCCAGTGCTCGCTCAAGTCGCGATCGTGAGCGATGGCATCCAGAAAGAACACCTGCTCGCGTCGGCAGAGTTCCTCGTGATCGGGCTCGTCGGTCATGTCGATGATCTGGTCTTGCTTGACGAACTTTCCGTCGGGGCCAAGCGCGGCGTGGTGGATCTTCAGCGCCTCGGTCTTGGTGTGCGCATCGACGTTGTCGGACTGTTTGTCGCTGCCCGCCACGATCGACACGCAGCCCTTGGGCCCGACCACGTCCTTCACGAAGAACGCGGTCTCGCTCATCATCGGGCCCCAGCCGGCCTCGTACCAGCCCACGCTGCCGTCGTCGAAGCGCACCTGCAGGTGGCCGTAGTTGAGCATCGTCGGTGCGATCTCGTCGGACAACCGCGCGCCCAGTCCCGACACGCTGACCGGCCGCGCCCCCGTCATCTGGCACATCACGTCCACGTAGTGCACGCCGCAATCGACGACAGGCGACGTGCTGTGCATGAGGCTCTTGTGCGTCGCCCAGGACGACCCGCTCGACTGCTGGTTCAGGTTCATGCGCATGACCAGCGGCTTGCCCAGGGTGCGCGCCACCCGGATGAATTCGATCCACGCTGGGTGCTGGCGCAGGATGTAGCCGACCGCCAGTTTGCGATTCGCGGCCCGCGCCGCCGCCACCACCCGCTCACAACCCGCCACCGTCGGTGCTACTGGCTTCTCGAGGAACACGTGTGCGCCGGCGGCGAAGGCCTGCAGAGCGAAGTTCTCGTGGGTGTCGGCGTAGGTCGAGATGCACACCGCGTCGGGGCGGGTCTGCGCAAGCGCGGTTTCATACGAATCGAACAGCGCGACCTCGCCGCCGAGGTTCGCGGCAAGGTCGTCCTTGCTGTGTCCGCGGCTGACCAGGCCACAGATCTGGAACTCGTCGAGCTGGCGGTACGCGCGCGCGTGCGAAGCGCCCATATGACCGCAGCCCACGACCAGAACCGAGAGTGGCTTCACGCTGCGCGGATACTACGTCTTGGGCCGCCGCTCGGACAACGGCAGGGTGTGGGCGATCACGTCGGCGCCACCCTATTCAGGGGACCACTGCGGCTACCGACGGGCGTGCCGCGTCCGCCTTGTCCCTGCGCGACGGCCGAGGTGCCTGAGAGACCTATATATGAGTCGCTGGACGTCTATACGCGTGATATATAGGACGTTATGCGTTCCGCGGTTCAGGACGTGTTGCCCCCGAGGGTCCGCCGTTCCTTGTCCAAGCTGGGAACGGATCTCGCGCTCGCGCGCCGTAAGAGAAGCCTGACTGCGGCGATGATGTCGGAGCGACTCGGCGTTTCACGCAGCACTTATGCGCGCGTAGAAAAAGGGGATCCCACGGTCGCGCTGGGCGTGTACGCGATGGCCTTGTTCGTCCTGGGCTTCGGCGACCTGCTTGGCGATCTGGTCGATGCGGGACGCGACCCGAATGGCTTGCTCCTCGACGCCGAGCGCCTGCCCAGGCGGGTGCGGCTCGGGAAGGGTCCGGTCGCGACATGAGACGGGCGATCGCGGTCGCGCTGGGCGACCAGGCGCGCGTCGTCGGTGTGCTTCGTCACGATGCCCAAGGGGCTCGTGAAAACGCGGCATTCGAGTACGACGCCAGCTGGCTTGCGGCTCCGGATCGCTTCGCGATCGATCCAGCGCTGCCACTCGTGCCCGGGCCGCAGTTCCGCCGCCGGACACGCGACGGTTCCTTGTTCCCCGCCGCGATCGCGGACACCGAACCCGACGGTTGGGGCCGCCGGGTGATCCTGCGGGACCACGCCAGGCAGCGCCAGGCGGTGCGCCGGGCCGGCGCCAAACGCGCGCCGCACGGCTCTCCCGCGGCCGATCGCGAGGAGCACCGCCTGAACGAACTCGATTTCTTGCTCGCAGTCGATGACCCCAGCCGGGTCGGCGCGCTCCGGTTCCTGGACGAACACGGCGTGTTTCAACGCGCGCCCGAGCCGGGGCGGCGCACGGCTCCGCCGCTCGTCGAACTCGGCATGCTGGTTGCGGCGTCACGCGCCGTCGAGACCCAGCAGGAAACGGCCGCGGATCTCGCTTACCTGCGCGGGCGCGCCACGTCGCTCGGAGGCCTGCGTCCCAAATGCACCGTTATCGATGACGATGGACAGCTCTCGATCGGCAAGTTCCCGAGCGTGACCGACGAACGCGCGGTCACCAAGGCTGAGGTGTTGGCGCTGCGCCTGGCCGCCGCCGCCGGAATCGACGCGGCCGTGGCCCGGCTGGTTCACAGTGACGGCATCCCGGTAGCGCTCATTCGGCGCTTCGATCGCCCCGTCGGCGGTGGACGGCTTTCCTACGTGTCGGCGGCGACGCTACTCGGGGCCGAGACGCGCGACGTGCTGGAGCACGCCTATACCGAGATCGTCGACGCGCTCCGAATCCACGGCGCCGCCGCACAGGCCGACATCGTGGAGCTGTGGCGACGCATCGCCTTCTCGATCGCGATCACCAACGTCGATGACCACCTTCACAACCATGGCTTTCTGCACGTGGCACGCGGGCGCTGGCGCCTCTGTCCGGCCTTCGACCTCAATCCGTTCCCCGAGCGGATCCGGGAACTCAAGACCTGGATCTCGGCGGAAACAGGCCCCGAGGCCTCGGTCGAGGCTCTGCGCTCCGTCGCGCCGTATTTCCGGATCTCGCGGCCCCGAGCTGAGCAGATCCTCGCTGAGGTCGAGCGGGCCGTGGCGACGTGGCGCGCGGTCGGCCGTGCCATCGGCATGACCAAAGCAGAACTCGACTCCTTCGCCGAGGCCTTCGAGCACGGGGAACGACTCAGGTAGGGCGGCTGCGCGTTTAGCCTGCGCCGGGGATGGTGGCAGCGTTGTAGATGATGATGAGCGGCGTGCTCCACGGCTTGCCCACATCCTCGCCGCAGATTTGCAGGTACAGCGGCTTGCCGCCGTAGTCCTTGTTGAGGATGAAGCCGCCGGTATTGTTGTTCGAACAGAAGCCAAGGTCGCGGCCGCTGTCCGTGCTGCAGTCCCAGCCGGCCATCTGCGGGATGGCGTATTTTCCGTTGCAGTCCTTGTTGGCGAAATCGGCGGGCGCCACCATGCTGCCCCCCACGGCGGCATCGAAGAGGCCGGTGACCGCCATGTTGCCACTCGGCTGGGGCAGCTTGCTTCCCACTGGACGGCAGGTGGTGAACATGTAACTGCCGTCCAGGACGAGCTGATAGACCGGCACGCGCGTGCAGTCGCCGATGCGGCCGTTGGCGATGATGGTGGGCCAGACCAACGAGCGCCAACCGCCCTTGTTGCCGCACTCGCCATCCTCGCCAGCGGTGCACGAACCGCCACTGGTGAAGGGGCAGCACATATCCTTGGCACCGCAGGTGCGTATGGCCGCGGGGCAGCGCAGATCGCAGGTCGCCGCGCTGCCGGTCGCCGCCGATTCGCAGGTCCCGGCGGCCGGGCAGGTGGGACAGTTGCCGTCGCAGGTCTCGCCCGGCTCGACCACGTTGTTGCTGCACTTCGGCGTGCAGTCGTTGTCGGTGTTGGCGTTGCATGAGCCCGGGCAGCACCTGTCACCGTTCACACACGAGCTCTGGGTGCCGTTGGCCACGCAGGCGGCCTGGCAGGTGCCTGGGTTGTCCAGCCGGTAGAGGTTGCAGCCGAGTTGCCCGCAACTGGTCGGGCACAGGTTTTGCGGATCCTTGGGATCGCATTTCTCCCAGGAATCCTTGACGCCATCACCACACGAGCCCGCGCAATCGGCGTCAGTGATGTCGTCGCACCCCGCCGGGCAGCAGCCGTCCCTGGTCGCAGCCACGCACATGGTCTGCGTCGTCGTCACGCAGGTCGCCTGGCACCCGGTGCCGGTGATTGACCGGAAATTGCACCCCTGACTGGTGCACGAGTTGCCGTTCGGGCACAGATCTGCGGGCGCGGTGGCGGTGGTGTCGCAGGTCTCGGTCGGCGTTTCCTTCACGCCGTTGCCGCAAATCGCCCTGCAATCATTGTCGTTGTTGGCGTTGCAAGCGGCCGGGCAGCACCCGTCGCTGTTCGCGCACACCGTCTGGGTGCCATCGTCGATGCACTGGGCGCTGCACATGGCCGGATCGCCGGTCAGTTTGCGGCGCATGCACACGTTCCACGGACACAGCGTCGGACAGTTGCCGTCGCATAGCTCGCCAGGCTCCACGATGCCGTTGGGGCAGCCGGGCTTGCACTCGTTGTCGTTGGTGGCGTTGCAACCTGTCGGGCAGCAGCCATCGCCGCTCATACACGCGGTCTGCGTGCCGCTGTCCACGCACTGGGCACTGCAGGTGCCGGCCATGTCGAGCCGGCGCAGGTTGCACCCCATCTGTGGGCAGACCGTCGGGCACGGGCCGGCAAGGTCCTTGGGATCGCACAGTTCGCCCTGCTCCTTGACGCCGTTGCCGCACATCGCGGTGCAGTTGCCGTCGTTGGTGGCGTTGCAGCCAGCCGGGCAGCAGGCGTCGCCGTTCATGCACGCGGTCTGCGCGCCATTGTCCACGCACGCGGCGGTACAGGTGCCGGCGTTGTTCAGCTTGCGCAGCATGCAACCCATGGGCAGGCACGTGGTTGGGCAGTTGCCGTCGCACAGTTCGCCAGTCTCGACGATGCCGTTGCCGCAACCGGGCTTGCACTCGGGATCGTTGGCGGAGTTGCAACCGCTGCCACAGCAGCCGTCGCCCGCCGTGCACAGGGTTTGCGTGCCGCTGGGCAGGCACTGGGCGCTGCAGGTGCCAGGAGCATCGAGCAGGCGCAGCATACAGCCCTGCTGCGGGCACGACGTCGGACAGCCGAAGACCGGGTCCTTCGGATCACACAGCTCCCCCGGATCGATCACGCCGTTGCCGCAGGTCATCCCCATGGCCATCATCATGTCGGGCGCGGTGGTCATATCGGGCGCCAGATCCGGCGCGGGCGCATCGGTCGAGGCGGGCGCATCGACCGGTGGCGCGACAACATCGGCCGGGCGACCATCCGTCGCCGTGACATCGATGCCGGAATCGGCCCGCGCGCCGGGCGAACCGCCCGTGTTCCCTGCTTCGGCGCCGGTCATGGCATCGGCCGCCAGCACCATGCCCGCCGACGCGCCGTCAAGTGCGGGAGGCCTGCCCGCGTCGAGGGATCCGTTCGTGGGCTCGTCGCCAAAGCGGATGGTGACGGTGACCCGGTTCTGGATACCGATGGCAACGTCCTTGGCCCCCGAGGTCAGCACCCCCCCTTCGCTGTCGACCAGCGTGGCCACCACCCGCAATGTCCCGACGCGGATCCTGGCGAAGTAGGTGAACTGGGTCTGGCCGTCCTTGATCTCCATGCGGCGCTTGTCATCGACACCGAACCTCCGGTGGTAGGGAACGCTGTCGCCCAGAACCTCGAGGTCGACGGCCGCGACGCGGTCACGCAGGCCGCTTTCGACCAAGGTGAAATCCAGCACGAACGACAGTTGACGCGGGTCGGACGCGCCCTCGCATCCCGACGATGCCACCGCCGCGGCAATCGCCACTTTCAATAAGTACTGCTTCATTAACTGAACCCCATTGCGAAAGACGCTGCCCAAGGAAACCGGAAGTGTCGCTGATTTCGCGCCGACTTCAAGGCTGGCCGCCGTGTGATGTTGCCCATGGTGATCGGTGCTAGGGTTCTGCGCCATGCAGCGCAGAGACATGCTGGCAGCAGCCGCGGCGGCGTCATCGGCCGCGTTCCTGGCGCGGGCACGTAAGGCGTCGGGGCAGGGCGACAAGAGGCGGCGCGCGGCCCTGGTCGGCTGCGGTTGGTTCGGGCGCGTCGATCTCCGCCACCTCATGGAGCTGGGCGGCGCCCAGATCGTGGCGCTGGTCGATCCCGACAGGAAGTACCTCGACGAAACCGCCGCCGAAGTCGCGTCGGTACAGAAGGACCGACCGGACACGTTCACCGACTTCCGGGATGTGCTCAAGCCCGGCAAGATCGATCTGGTCCTGGTTGGCTCGCCCGATCACTGGCACGCGCTGCACGCCATAGCGGCGATGAAGGCCGGCGCCGATCTGTATCTGCAAAAACCCATCTGCCATACCTTCCTTGAGGGGCGCGCCATCGTCGACACCGCGCGCAAGCTTGGGCGCGTGGTACAGGTCGGCACGCAGCGGCGGAGCACGCCGCACATTGCGAAGGCGCGCGAGTTCATGAAAGAGGGCCACCTCGGTCACGTGGGCATGGTGAAGGCGTACTGCTACTACAACATGCGCGGCACCGACGATCCGCCCGACGAGGCGCCGCCCAGCCACCTCGATTACGACCTGTGGACCGGTCCCGCGCCGATGCGGCCGTACAACCGGCTCCTGCACCCGAAGACCTGGCGCAAGTTCAACGAATACTCCAATGGCATCCTGGGCGACATGGGTGTCCACATGCTCGATCTGGTGCGCTGGTTCATGGACCTGCGCTACCCGAAGCGCATCCACTCGACCGGGGGGATCTTCGTGCAGAAGACCGGCAAGCCCAACATCACTGACACCCAGACCGTCGCGTTCGACTACGGCGATCTCACCGTGAGCTGGGAGCATCGCTGCTACGGGCCCTACGACAAGCAGGCCGCTTGGGGTGTCGACTTCATCGGCGACAAAGGCATGCTGCGCGTGACTCTCAACTATTTCGACTTTCAGCCAACGGATGCCGGCAAGAAGGTCGTGCACGTCGAGGCCACGCGCGAGCCGGATCCGACCAAGGTCGAGGGCGACCACGTCCGGCCTGCCGGCCGCATCCACATGAAGGACCTGCTCGACAACATCGCCTCGCGTGGACGTCCCGTCGCTGACGTCGAGGAAGGCTTCCTGTCGACCGCGCTGTCCGTGCTGGGCAACCTCTCGCAGCAGATCGGCCGCCCCATCGTGTGGGATGCCAAGAAAGAACGCGCCGTCGCCGACGAGGACGCTAACCGCCTGCTCAAGCGGGCGTACCGAAAGCCGTGGGCTTACCCGACGGTGGGATAGCGCACGATCACGCCACGGGCTGCGTCGATGCGCCCGCAGCCATCGACAAGCCGCCCGCCCAGCGGTGTGGTCAGGCCAGCCTCGCCTCGACCTTCTTGAGATGCTCCATCGCCTCGCGACCGATGCGTTCGGCGCCGGGCTTGAAGTCGAAAACCTCCACAGACAGCCAGCCGCCGTAACCTTTCTCGCGCAGAGCCCGCATGACCGGCAAGAAGTCGTAGGTGCCGGTGCCCGGGTGCCGGCCGTCCATCTCGTTGATGTGGATGTGGCGGATCATTCCGTAGTGCCGCCGCACCAGTGCGTCGTGGGGTTCCCTCTCGTCGAGTGTGTTGTGCACGTCGAACATGGTCTGCACCGTGGGCTTCTTCACCTGTTTCACGATGGCGGCAGCCTCGTCGAGCGTGTTCACCACGTCGGTCTGCGTGCGATCGAGCGCCTCCATCGCAATGATGGCTTTGCGGGCGCTGGCGTGGGCTGCCAGTTTCGCGAGTCCGTCGCGCAGGTGGTTGGTGGCCTCGCCGCGCGTAGCGCCGCGCGTGCCCCGCTGCTTGGGCGAGCCCAGCACCATGACACCGCCGCCGAGATCGCCGCACAAGTCGACCAATTTGCGGAAGTAGTCCCAGCTCCGCTCGCGCACGTCCTTGTCGCCGGTCGTGATGTGCAGCCACTTCGGCGTCACCAGTAGCCAATGCAAGCCGGCGAAAGTGATGCCCTCGGATTTCATCATCCGGCCTAGCTCCCGGCGCCGTTCGGCCGAGATGTCGTCGACGTTCTCGGCCAGCGTGAAGGGGGCGATCTCGAGGCCGGTGTAGCCAAGCTTGCGGGCCAGCCGGCAGCTCGCCGCGAACTCCATCTTTTCGAACACCTCGTTGCAGATGGAGTAGCGGAACGGCGTTGGTGGCGTGGGCCGGGCCGCCGCCATCTGGCCCGCCCCGGGCACCAGGGTCGCGGCTGCGGCAACGCCGCCGAGGAAACTCCTGCGTGTGGTGCTTGCCATGCCATGCAGCCTACCGTGAAGCATGCGTTCAGATTGCGCGCGAACGCACAGCGGAGAGCGTTCTCGCGGGTCGCTAACCCAGTCGCTCGCAGAATTCGATCTGCCGCGGCACCTTGAACGGCGCGAGGTGGCGCGCGCAGTGGTCGATGACCTCGTCGGCCCGGCAGGTGCCAATCGAGACCACCCGTGCGACCACCATCGGCCCGCCCAGATCGTCCAGCACCACGCGCGCATCAGCCTCGCGCACCTTGGTGAAGGACTCGATGCAACTCTCGACCTCTCCCAGCGCCAGACGCCGTCCATCGACCTTGACCAGATCGTCCTCGCGTCCGGTCAGGGTCAGCCGGCCAGCGCGATCCAGCGATCCGAGGTCGCCGGTCCGCAGCCAGCCGTCGCCATCGGCATCGCCCGGCGCCACGCCGCTCGGCCGCAGGGCGGCTGGCGGCGGCGGCACCGCCACTGTCGAACAGCCTGGCCCGCGCACCCAGATCGGGCCCACGGATCCCGCCGGTGAGGCCGACCCGCCGGCACCGATGCGGATCTCGATGCCGGGCAGGGGCTTGCCCACGCTGGTCGGATTCTTACCGCCTTCATCGATCGACACCGGCCCGGTCGCGGTGGTGTGGTAGCACGACCAGGGTCGCACGCCGAAACGCTCGGCGAAGGCTTCAGCAACGGCGGCGGGCAGCTCCGATCCGGAACTCAAGAAGCGCGGCGTGCGGATTTTCAGGGGCTTGACCGCCACCAGCCGGGACAGCGCGCCGAAGGTGGCGGGTGTCGCGGGGAAGACGTCGATGCTCGGGTCCCGGACGGCTTGGTTTATCCTCTTCGCGGACACCTCGTCTTCCAGGTTGAGCGCGTGGCGCGTTGTCAGCCAGCCCAGCAGACCCAGATCGAATCCGTAGGCCTGGTACAGCGGCGCCGCGCACAGGCACTGATCGTCAGGCGACAGACCGAGTCCCTGTGCGGTGGTGGCTGCGATCGCGGCAAGCTCTCGATCGGTTCGCACCACGCCTCTGGGATCGCCACCGGCGCCGGCGGTAAACAGCACCACAGCAGGTGTCAATCCCGCAACCGTCGCGGGCGCCTGGCGTGGGTAGACCACGCAGTTGAGCAGGCTGCCTTGCAGCTTGCGGCGGGCCTCGGGCGCATGCCGCGGCGGCGCCGGCTTGCCAGTCGCGCGCAGAGCAGTCGTCGTGGTCGCGGTGGTCTCGCCGCGTGGCCGCGTGATCAGCACGCGTAAAGGGGCCGCATCGAGCAGCATGTCCAGATCACGCGTGCCCAGCGTCGGATCCACCGGCACCAGCACTGCGCCGAGTTTGGAAACCGCGAGGGTCAGGATGACGAAATCGGGTACGTTGCCCAGCATCAGGCCCACCCAGTCACCCTTGCTGACGCCCATCCCTGCCAGCTCTTGCGCCCGCCGGTCCACCCGATGCGCCAGGCCGCGCCAGGACAAATAGGTGTCCCGGTAGGCGACAGCGGTCGCGCCCGGGCCCGGTCTCGCCGAATCCACGAGCGCCTCCTGCAACCAATCATGAAGCTGGGGCATGCTTCTATTTCAAGGGCGATGAGAGGCGTCGAGAGTGTAGCCACGTCCGCTGGTGCGAACAAGGACATGCATCGACAGACATGCGTCGATGCGATGCCCAGCGGCGATATGTGCCGGGCTGTTACCGCGCCGCTAGCATTTTCGCTGCGCGGGTGTCGCCACCGGCGGCCAGATACTCGGCGATCAGGCGGCGAGCTACGTAGGGTGCCTTGATATGCCACGTCGCGCGGTTACCAATCACGACGGCAAAGGCAATCTTGGGCTTGTCGACCGGCGCGTAGCCGACGAACCAGCTGTAGCCGAGGTAGCGCTCTGGCGGCAGCAGAACCGGCAGCATGGGATCCCCGGGCGCGCCTCGGTATGACAGCGATCCAGTCTTGCCCGCGACCTCGACTGGCAGATAGCGGTTGCCGCGGCGGTCGCGGAAGCTCGCCTTGGCAGTGCCGATGCGGGTGGTCAGTTCCATCATGTGGCCGACCTCGCCGGCTGTCGCCGCGTCGAGCACACGCTGGGAGCGCCGCCGGGGCAAAGGCAGGACTCTTCCGTCGGGGCCGACGGCCTTGCTCACGAGGCGTGGCGCTGGCATCTCGCCGCCGCCTGCCACCGCCGCCGCGATGAGCGCCCCGTGCAGCGCCGACAGTGACGAGTGCCAGAAACCCGCCGCTGCGCGCGCGAACTCCAGCGGCGCGCGCGGGATCTCGACCTCGGAAGGTTCGACCTCCATCTCGAAGGGTATGGCCTCGCCAAAACGAAAGGCGGTCGCCACGCGTTCAAGTTGCTCGGGCTTGAGGTTGCGCGACACCAGCTTGGCGATGAGAGCGTTCTGCGACTTGCCGATGCCGAAGCCCAGGGTCTCGCAACGACGGTCGAGTCGCGGGATGTCGACAAGATTGTCAGCGCCCAGCCCCGAAACGCCTCCGTGGTAGCAAGCTCGCGTGCCTGCGGACAGACCGGCCTGGCTAACCAGGGCCGAGGCCGCCACGATCTTGAACACCGACGCCGCTGGCGCCCACGGTCGCAGCGCGAGATCAGCTGCGCCCAGCGACGGGTCCGACGACGCCCGCCCCGCCAGGGCCAGCACCCGCCCATCGGGAATCGAGATCGCGACCGCCGCGCCCAGCGGTACGTCGAAGGCCCGAAAGATCTCTTCGGCGGCTTCTTGCAATGGCGGTGACAGGGTCAATTCCGCGACACCGCCACCTTCGAGGGGCGCAACGTACCGCGAACCTCGTTGCGTCATCGAGCCCAAAAGGACTTGCGGAAGCGTTGTATGGCTTACATTTGATCCTGAGATGAAAAGCTCGCCGTCCGACGCGTCAGTGGCTGTCACAAGCGCCGGCGCGAACAGCACCAGCGCACCGGCGGTGGTAACCAAGATCCGCCCCAAGGTCTTGCAACGCTTGGTGGAAAACCAGGATCCGAGATGACGGTGGGGCATGACGACAGAGTCATACATGTAGGTAGATGTGTCAAAAAAGCCCTCATCCTTTACGCCGCGTCGAACCTCCTCTAACCTGTTGCCACCTTGGCCAAGACCCCAAGTCGCCGCGGTAGCGAGACGTCTGATTCCGACCACGTCCGCGCCAAGACGGTGGTCACCAGCATCAGCCGCATCAGCGAGCGAGCGCCTGGCAAGGAAGCCTGTCTGGTGGTGATCTACGGCAACGATCTGGGCAAGAAGCACAACCTCGATGCAGCGACGCTGGTGCTCGGCCGATCATCGAAATGCGACATTCAGATCGATCAGGAATCGGTGTCGCGCGCGCATTCGAAGATCATCAACACCGGCAAGGCGATCCGGATCCGCGATCTCGGCTCGACCAACGGGACGTACGTCAACGACGAAGTGGTCGAGGAGCGCGTGCTGGGCGACGGCGATCTCATCAAGATCGGCCGCACCATCTTCAAGTTTCTGTCAGGCGGCAACATCGAGCGCGCCTACCACGAGGAGATCTACCGTCTCACCACGATCGACGGCCTCACCCAGATCTACAACAAGCGCTATTTCCTGGAGAACCTCGAGCGCGAGATCGCGCGCTCGAACCGCTACCGGCGCGACATGTCGCTGGTCCTGTTCGACATCGACCACTTCAAGAAGATCAATGACAGTTTCGGCCACCTCGCCGGCGACGCCGTGCTGAAGGCGCTGGCGTCGACCATCAAGGGCAAGATTCGGCGCGAGGATCTGTTCGCGCGCTACGGCGGCGAGGAATTCGCCATCGTGTTGCCCGAGATCGACGGCTACAACGCCCACCAGTTCGCCGAGAAGATCCGGCGCGTCGTCGAGACCACCGACTTCGTCTTCGAGGCCACCAAGATTCCCGTGACCATTTCCATGGGCGTGGCGACGCTGGATCCAGAGACCGCTGACTCGGCGGCGCTGATCAAGCGCGCCGACGATCGTCTGTACGAAGCCAAGAACGCCGGACGCAACTGCGTCCGCGGCTGATACAGCTAGCGGCTGTGACCTGAGCGGGCCTAAGCCCGCCCGAGTCGCCTACGTTCCTACGTCCGTGCCGGAGTCAGTCCCGGCATCGTCGCCGGCACCGCCGGCACCGCCCGCACCGCCACCGCCCGAGCCACCCGCGCCGCCGCTGCCCATCACGCACATGCTGCCCGTGCAAACCTGTCCAGTGGCAGCACACGACGTGTTCGTGACGTTGGTTGCTCCCGCACCGTCGCATTTGGTGTCGACCAGCGTGATGTTGTCCATCGCGCATGCGAGCGATACCTGGGTGCCGCTCGCCACGTACTGGCAGGCGCCGCCGCCCGCCAACGAGCACATGCCCGTGCGACCGCACGGCATCCCCGGCGTCTCGGTCGGACACATTGCATCGGCGCCGCTGGTGACATCACTGCACACGCCCATGCCCATGCACTGCTTGCACGAGCCGCCACAGGCGCTCATGCAGCAGATGCCGTCGACGCAGAAGTTCACGGAACACTGCTCAGCCGCGGTGCAGGTCACGCCCAGGGCCTGCTTGGCCACGCATGCACCGGTGGCCTGGCCGCCAGGGATGCTGCAGTAGAATCCCGATGCGCACTGGCTGGTGTTCGTGCAGTTCATCTTGCACGTGTTCGTGGCCCCGTCGCAGTAGTGGCCGGCGACGCAGTCGCTGGCTGTCGCGCATGTCGTGGGGCATGTGGTGCCTGCCCCGCACTTGTATGGCGCGCAGGCGGTCGTGTTGGTGTTGCACGTTCCGGTGCCATCGCAGGTCCTGGTGCTTGCCATGCCGCTGGTGCACGCGGGCGCGCCGCACATCGTGCTCGCCACCACGAACTGGCACGTCCCGTTGTTGTCGCAGCCGAGGTGACCACAGGGGGTGCTTGCCGTATCGTCAGCGCAGGTGTCGGGATCGGGCACGAAGGTGCCGGCGCCGGCGGACTTGACTGCCTGGCAGCTGCCATCGCTGCCACCGCACTTCTGGCAGCTGCCGCAGTTCTGCATCTGGCAGCACACGCCATCGACACAGGAGGGCGCGGTCGAGATGCAGTTGTTGTTCTGAACCGTGCACGGGCCTCCGCCCGGTGTCTTGGTCACGCAGATATTGTTTTCGCAAACCTGCACGCCCAGGCAGCCTTTGTTGGTGCCGGCCTCGCAAGTCACGCACGCGTCGCCGTCGGGGCTGTTAGGCGCACCACCCACGCACACCTTGCCCGATGGGCAGTTCGCGTTGGTCGCCTTGACGCACGTGCTCGCGCACGATCCCGGACTGGCGTTGGCGGCCGGCAGACATACGAATGGGCACGGGTTCACGGCCGTGAGCGCCGCGCAGGCGCCGAGGCCGTCACACACCAGCGCGTGGTAGCCGAGGCCGTCGACCGAGCACTTGGTGCCACAGGACGTGCTGGCCGGGGTCAGCTGGCACTTGCCACCCTGGCAGAACTCGGTCTTGCCGCAGGCGGTGGACACGCTGTCGACGCAGCTGTCGTCCTTGACGCCGTTGGCGACCGGCACGCACTTGCCGGCCGTCGGGCCTTGGCTGTCGCAGCGCTCGCATTCGCCGCAGACTCGCTCGCAGCAGACGCTATCGACGCAGAATCCCGATTGGCAGCTGGTGTTTCCGCCCGTGCTGCATGACACACCGTTGGCGCTCGCACCGCCACAGCGGCCGACCCCGGTCATCGCATCGAACACGCAGGCCTTGTTGTTGAGGCAGTCGCTATCCTTGGTGCACGGCGGACAGTCACCGCCCACGCACCTGCTGTTGGCACCGCACGAGAACCCCACCGCCGTCTGGCAGGCGCCGCTGCCATTGCACTTTGCCGCGTTGGTGCCATCGGTGACCGTGGTGCACGCCGCCGCCATGCACTGGACCGTGTTGGGTTCCCGCGCGCAACCACCGTTGCCGTTGCAGAAACCGGTGTTGCCGCACGCGTTCGTGATCGTATGTGCCGGGCAGGTCAAGCTGGTCGCCGTGGTACCCAGATTCGTGCAGGTGCCAAGCGACGCCGACAGAGTGCAGCTCTTGCAACCGGCGCACGCGCTGGTGTTGCAGCAGACGCCTGACACGCAGAACAAGGCCGCCGCACAATCCGAGGTGACCCCGCAGTCCTGGCCCTTCGCGGAAGGTCCACAGCGCTGGTTGTTGCACTTGTTAGGCATCGCGCACTGTGGGCTGTCGCCGGTGCCGGTGCACGAACTGAAACAGTTGGTGCCGTCGGCAGTGCAGACGTAGGGGGCGCAGGTGACGTCGGTGCCGGCGATGCATTTGCCGGTCCCGTCGCACGTCGCGGCCGACGTCTTTAGCCCCATCACGCATTTCTGCGGCGAACAGATCGTCATCGGGCCGTACTTGCGGCACTGCCCGGCGCCGTCGCAGGTGCCGTCGTTGCCGCAGCTGGTGGTACCGTCGTCCTTGCACTTGCCGAGCGGATCGACGCCGCCGTTGGACACCGTGGTGCAGGTGCCCGCCGAGCCCGCCAGATTGCACGAGTAGCAACTGCCGGTGCAAGCGCTCGAGCAACACACCCCTTCCGCACAGAAACCCGATCCACACTCGCCGCCGCCCGCACACAGGCTGCCGATCGGCTTCTTGCCGCACGAACTCATCAGACACACGTTGGGCGAGACACAATCGGTGTTGCCGACGCACGACCCGGCACAGCGATTGGCGCCGCACTTGAAGGGCGCACAGTTTCTCGGCGTGGGCGCCACGCAGGCGCCGTTGCGGCAGACCGCCTCCGCAGTCCACAGGTTGCTGGTCGCGTCGCAGAGCTCAGCCTTGCACACAGTGCCGGTGGCGTATCGCTGGCAGCCGCCGGCGCCATCGCAGCGACCGTTCGATCCGCACGAGGCGGGGCCCTGATCAGGGCAGATGCGCAGCGGATCGGTCACGCCCGCAGCGGCGCGCGGGTCGGGCCGATCGGCGGGCACGGCCACGCAGCGGCCGGGCGAATTCGGGAAGGCGCAGAACGAGCACTTGCCGGCGCAGGCGCTGTCGCAGCACACACCGTCAGTGCAGAAGCCCGAACGGCATTGCGCCCCGCCGGTACACATCTGCCCGGGCCCGCGCAAGCCGCAGCTGCCGTTCACGCACGTGTTGGGCGCGGCGCAGTCGGCGTTTGAGGCGCAGGCCAGCTTGCACGCGGCGTTCGAGCAGATCGACGGCGAGCAGTTGAGAGGCGACCCCGCGAGGCAGGTGCCGTTGCCGTCGCAGGAACTGGCCGGGACCAGGCTGCCGCCCGAACAGATCGACGGGCGGCACATGGTCCCGATCATGTGTTTCGAGCAGCCACCAAGACCGTTGCACATGCCGGACTGGCCGCAGGTCTCGGGCGCTTCTCGCTTGCAGATGCCATGCGGATCAGCCACGCGGGCTGCGACCGGCGTGCACTCGCCCATCTTGCTCAGCTGGTTGCAGCTCACGCAGGCGCCGCTGCACGCGAGGTTGCAGCACACGCCATCCACGCAGAAGCCCGAGCCGCACTCTTCGTTGCAGCCGCAGGTCAACCCGATGGTTCGCCGCGCGCCGGGCGCGGTCAGGCACCGTCCCGCATCGCGCGCAACCTCGGGGCCCGCGGGCGCGTCGAGCAGCGGACCGAGGGCATCGCGGCTGCCAGCAGCGGCGTCGGGGTTGAACGTTCCTCCACCAGCACCTCCGAGGCCGACGCTGCCACCCATGCCTGTGTTGCCGCCGCTCGAAGTACCCGCGCGTCCCCCTATGTTCGGTTGTCCGGCCGCGCCGGCGCTTCCAAAGCCTCCGTCCACCTTGGGAATCAGGCCGTCGGCAGTGGTCGTGCAAGCGGTAGCGCCCACGCCGAGAGCCAAGCAGAAACCAAGAAGGATCCGGTCCGCTCGGAAGTGCAGCAGGTTCATGAAAGGCGTCACCTTAAGTTGGAGTTGCTAGATGTACGAAGCGGTGCGCACTTTATTCCGGATCAACGTGAATGTCATCCAGGAACCGCCATTGACCGTGGAGGTCGTGAGAAGACCCACATGGACATGAAACTAAATAAAATCAAATAGTTGCACGGCAGATCAGGCTGCCAGTGACGGGGTGACGACAGATCGTGGGTCAGCGCTGAGGCGCCGGCCCGGCGGGCACGAAGCGCGAAGCCAGGGCGCCCAGGGCCATTGCTATCACCAGCCCGCCGGTGTGGAAGACGATCAGATGGGCATAACTGGGCACAGCGTGGCAGGTGACGAGTAAAGCGGCCTGAGCCGCGAGCGCGCCGCCCGCAGCCGCCGCCGCCACCACCGGCAGCCGCCGTGCGAGCCCTTGCCGCCAGGCGAGCGCGAAGGCGAGCGACATCGGGACGATCGCCATGCCGACCTCGAAGGTCAAGCAGTGCTGTCCGATGTCGGTCTGCAAGTTGCCGTCGCCGCCGCCGAGCAGGGCGGCCACGAGCGAGGCCAGCGCAGGCGCTACCAGCGCCGGGCCACCCAGCAGCAACGCCACAGCCGTCGTCGAAGCCGCGACTGCGGCTAGCAGCACCGACGTCGTCAGGGGCGCATCACCGCCCAGCTTGCGCCCGGCGGCCAGCGGCACAAACCAGGCGGCGACCACGGATGCCAGCAGCGACACGATCGCCTTTGCCCGGATGGTCGCTGTCGACTGGCGATGTTGCGCCGGCGACCGGCCCAGATCCGCCAGGATCAGTTGCGACACCCGGGCCAGGACCTCGGGCGAGGGTGCTGGTAGCGCGGCACCCTCACCCAGGGTTTGCATCAGCGCTTCGCCCTCGGCCAGGGCGGCGGCGCACGCAGCGCAGGTGCGCGCGTGGCTGAAGGCCTCACGCCGCTCGGGCGCGTCCTGGGAAAGCGAGGCCAGTCCTGCCGCGTCCGCCTGGATGTCCGCACACATTTTCATGGCGTCGCCACTCTGTCCGCCGGCGGCGTTGTCGGGCCGAGGATTGGCAGCAACTCTTTGCGCAGGCGCTGGTAGGCGCGGAAAGCGCGCAGCTTGACCGCGCCCTCGGTGGTGCCCAGCGTCTCGGCGATGGCAGCGAATGTCATGCCTTCGAAGCGGTGCAGGTGCACGATCACCCGTTGCGACTCGGGCAGCCTGTCGAGGGCGACTCGCACCTGCCCTGCGCGCTCGCTGATCTCGAAATCGGCGTCGGCACCGACGCTCGCCCGTGCCGACTCAGCCTCCTCGGCACGCGCCAAGCCTTCCTCGTCCAGATCCTCGGGCAAGCGGCGCCGCTTGCGCAGCTCGTCCAGGCGCACCCGAGCGGCGATGGCGAACACCCACGGCCGCAACGGAAGCTCGGCGCGGAAGTCGGCGCGCGCCCGGTGCAGCTTCAAAAAGGTGGTTTGCAGGAGATCATCAGCCACGGCTGGGTTCCGGAACGAACGCATGAAGAACCCGTGCACCTTCGGGCCGAATACCGCGAACAGGTTTGCGAACGCGCGGGGATCACCCGCGGCGTAGGCCGCCATCATCGCCTCCTCGGTCATGCGCGTCTGGGTTCCTGGGCTGGATACGGCCGGATCGGCCACTGAGTTACGGGTCGAAACGCGGTCAACCGATCATCGAGCGATCGATTTCGGTCATTCGCCCGGAGGCTTGCTTGCCTTGCCAGCACCTTTGCCGGCGCGCCGGAAGATACGCGGCACGAGGATTTTGTCGAGGGACAGTCTGCCCGCGCCGAGCAACAACACCGCCAGGGCCGTGCAAAGATAGAGGATCGTGGCCTCACGCCCCGACCAGGCCGGTTTGGCTGGCCCTGCGAAGAGGCCGATGCCGAGCACGGCAGCGGCCACGAGGGCGGCAAAGCGGGTCGCCAAACCGAGGGCCATCAGGAGGCCGCAGGCAAACTCGCCGACCACCGTGACGATGAGCGCGTTCTTGTGGCCGAGACTGAACGGATCGGGCCACGTCGGCGCCCGCTCCGAGAAATGGCGCAGCTTGTCCCAGCCGTGCAACAGCGCGAGCTGGACCCCCGCGCCCATGCGCAACAACAAGAGGCCGAGATCGGCCAGCGCTTCCTTCTTCGACGCCACGACGGCAGGGTCGCACGCGGCCTGAGCCCGGGCAAAAAAAACCGCGGTCGAGCCGTCTGCCTAGTCGTCCATGATGTCGGCCACCTCGGCCAGGGTCGGCAGTCCGGCCTGGGCCCCGAGGGTGCGACACTTGAGACCGGCGGCGGCGTTGGCGAAGGGTAGGGCGCGCTCGAGCGGCCAGCCGGCCAGGACGGCGTACCCGAAGGCTCCGCAGAACGCGTCGCCGGCGCCGGTGGTGTCGGCCACGAATACGTCGACGGCCTCCGACCGCACCACCTTGTCACCCTCCAGGGCCATGGCGCCATCGGTGCCGAGCGTGATGACCGCGACGCGTGGGCCGATGCGGGTTATCTCACGCAGGCTGGTCTCGATGTCGTCCGACGGGGCGAACTCGCCCGCAAAGCGCTCTGAGCCGATGACCACGTCCGACAGCGCAAGCAGTTCGCCCATGCCGCCCACCAGATGGCCGGCGTTGAGCAGCACCGGGATGCCCTTGCTGCGCGCCTTCTCGGCGATGGCGGCCTGCAGCGCCGGCTGGTATCCGTCAATGACAAGCATGCCGGCGCCCTCGAGCAGGCGGCGCGGCAAATCGCGTTGCGCGAGCGGCGTGGCGTTGCCGCGGGTGAAAAGGATCTTGCGCTTGCGGGTCAGCTCATCGATCTGGATGACGGACATCGGGGACATCTTGCCGGGCTCGAGCGCCATGAGCGAGGTGTCGACCCCTAGCCTGCGCAAGCCCGCGAGTGCGAAGCGACCGAAGTCGTCGTCACCGAGGCGGCTGAACACGCGCGTGCGAGCGCCCAGCACGGCCAGGGTGGCCAGCATGTTCGCGGTCGAGCCGCCGCCTTGCATGGTGAACGTCGACAGCTCGATGATCCGATCGTCGAGGCGAGGAGCCACACACAGGAGATCCACCGTGGCGAGCCCGACGCCGACGGCCACGCCGCGGGATGTGCCCTTGTTGGCCCCGGATTTGGCCCGGCCGCCAGCGGTCCTGCCCGCGGACGACTTGCTCGCGGGCGTGGCTTTTTTTCTCGGGACGGGACGCACGGGCATGGCGGGCATCGTAACACGCGATGTGCTCTTGCCGACGGAGACGCGGGCGGTAGGCAGCGCGCGCACCGGTGTCGAATGCCGGTACTTACAGCTTTTCGGCCTTGTAGGTTTCTTCGATCTTGGGCGGAGATTTGGCGGTTCGCTTCTTTGCGCCTGGCGCAGGCGGGGTGTGGCTTGGAGCGACAGCCGCAGTCCCGGCATCGGCCGCAGTCCCCCTGGGCGCGGCTGCCGGAGCGAGAAGCGCAGAGTTCGTCGGTAGCGCTGGCGGCGGAAGTGGAGCCGGCTTCGCGGACGCGCCAGCCGCAGTGGTGTGCGACGCAGGATTGGAGCTCACGCCGCCACCACCGGGCGTGCGCAAGAGCCCGAACGCCGCGCCGCCGCCGACGATTACGACCACCGCGGCGGCATAGAGCAGACCGCGGCGCGACTGCACCGGCACGCTTTCGAAGCCAGCGTCGTCGGCCACCTCGCGCGTGGACGACGAGAACGTGGTGGTCTGGCGCGGCAGGATCGATTCCGGCGCATCGGCGGGCGCAATCGCGCGCGCCGACTCGTGGGTGGGCGCGGGCACGCCCGTGGGCACGACATCGACTGCTGCCGGCGTCATGTACAGCGCCGCGCCCGGGTTCATGGAAACCGTGCGAGCCGGTCCGGTGGCGAGCGCGGCTTGCAACTCGGTCATGCTGCCAAAGCGCTGGTTGGCGTCCTTGGCAAGTGCGCGCAGGATGACCGCTTCGAGGTGTTCGGGAATGCCCGGGTTGCGCGCGCGCGGCGGTTCGACCGCCCGGGTCAAGTGCATGACCAGGATCTCGCCGAAGCCCTCGCCGACGAACGGCGGGGCGCCACACAGCATCTCGTACATGATGATGCCCAGGGCGTAGATGTCGGTGCGGTGATCGATCTGGTCGCTGATACCGCGGCATTGCTCGGGCGACATGTACGGCGGTGTTCCCATCAGCGCCCCGGTCTGGGTCTTGACCGAGTCGCCCTGCAGATCGCCGCGCAGCTTGGCAATGCCGAAGTCGAGCACCTTGACCACCTCGCGCCCGGGCACGCTCGGATCGGGCACCAGATACAGATTCTCCGGTTTGAGATCGCGATGGATGATGCCCTTGGAATGCGCGGCCGACAGCGCCGAGGCGGTCTGGTAGGCGAACTCGACGGCGTCGCCGACGCGAATCTTGCCCATGCGCTTGATCCGCACGGACAGGTTCTCGCCTTCGAGGAACTCCATCATCAGGTAGGGCGTGCCGCCTTCCGCGGTCAGGCCGACGTCGATGATATCGATGATGTTGGGGTGGCGGATGGCGTTGGCAGCGCGCGCCTCGTTGAAGAAGCGCTGGACCAGCGTCGCGTCCTTGGCCAGGCTCGGCCGCAGCACCTTGATGGCCGCCTTGCGATCGATGTACGGGTGGCGCGCCAGGTACACCGTCCCCATGCCGCCTTCCCCGATCTGCGACAGGATCTCGTAATTATTGATGCGCTGCCCGAGCACGTTACCGGCGGAATGATAACCCGTTCGCGCTCTGGGGCGACAAAGTAGATCTGGCGGCCGCGCGGAGGGGCCACGCCGGGAGCTTGCCGGGAGCTACGGCGCGCAGGCTCGTTGCGGTTGCGGCAGGGTGCAGCGAGCGGCGGTGCAGCGGGCAGGCCAAAGGCACCTGGGGCCGTTCTTGTCGTCGCAGCCCGCACCGTCGAGGGCCACCGGCTGGCAAATGCCGTCAGCCTTGCAGATCGCGGAACTGGCGCACACAAGGTGCGAGCCGTCCAGGTTCAACCGGCACATGGCCGGGCTGACGGTCGCCGCGACGCAGATGCCGCGCGCCTCGTTGCAGAGGAGGGAACCGAAGGTGTTGCACTCGATGTCTTCCGTGCACGGTGCACCAGGCCCGCCCCGGTCGATGCACTTGCCGGCGCGGCAAAGCAGGGTGAAGCGGCACGGGGCGTCGGGTCCGCACGGCTGATCCTTGAGACGGGGCACCACACAGTTAAGCGCGGCGTTACACGCCAGCGAGGGGGCGCAGTTCTCACCGTCGTAGCACTTCGCGCCAGTGCCGGGCAGGACGGTGCACTTGCCGCAACCGCCGGCCACCGGGGACACGCAGAAGCCGGACTGGCACTGGAACGGACTGCCGCAATTGGCCCCGTCTGCACCCAAACCCGGGGCGTGGCACAAAGGGACATCTATGTCGTCGCTCCAGTCGGCACACGTTTGTGCCTGGATCGCCGCGGCGCATGCCGGGAAGGGCCGTCGCGGCCATTGCACACCGGGGAGATCGCCGATGTTGTTGCAGTTGGTCTCGAGGCGCGTTTTGTAGACCTGCTCGCTGCCGAAGCGCGATTGGTAGTACAGCGGCGAGCATTTGAAGGCCTTGTTAGCGGTCACCGCAGCGAACTCGGCACAGGCCGCTGCGCGTCCCGGAGCCGCGCCGGCAGGGCCGTCCGGCACTGGGCCCCCGTCAGGCGGCCGGACTATGCCCGTGCCGCCTGTGCCGCCCGTGCCAGCTGTGCCGCCGGTGCCGCCGGTGCCGCCGGTGCCGCCCCCTTGCTGCGAGGCGTGCGATGCCAGGTCGTCGGGATCAGGCAGGCAAGCTAGCTGTGCGAGCAGCACAAACTGCAGCAGTCGCCTCGGCCGCATCAGAAGCTCCCGTGGCTCGCGATCAGGAAGCCCGAGCCAGTCGCCTCGCCGCTGGCGGTCGCGCCGCTGGTTGCCGGCGACACCACCATGATGGTGACGCCGGTGACGCCGATGACGGCGGCACCCACGAGCAGGATCTTCGACAGCAGGTTGCGGGCCTCGACCTTTTTCTGCGCCTGTTCGCAGTCGGTGAAGGGCAGCTTGCAGCCGCCCCCCTGGGCCTTGGCAGCGTTGTACGCGCTCCATGACGAAGCCAGCGCAATGCCGCCGCCCAGCGCGGCGAGACCCGCGACCCCCACCATGACACCGCCTGCGATGCGGCCGCCGCTTGCGCCGCCACTCGATGGCGGTGGCGCAGTTCCCGAGATCGCGGGGCTGGCCGATGTCGCAACCGAATCAGGCGCTGGCGCGACGGGCAAGGTCGGCCCTGCTCTGGCAGGCTCGGGCCTGGACGACGGCGCCGCGGGCGCTGGCGGCGGCACAGCCACCGGGGCGGGCAGCGGAGCCGCCACTGGCGCTGCGGCGGGCGCCGCGGGCGCGGGCGCCACGGCGGGCGCGCTCGGCCGCTTGAGTGACTCCATCTCCTTGATGAAGCCGCGCACCTCGTCGCGCTCGGCCGGCGCGATGTCCTTGGCGCGCATCAGGTACTCCTCGAAGCTGGCGATGGCCCGCTCCGCGTCCTTCATGCGCTGGTAACAGCGGCCGATGTTGCGCAGGTAGGTCGGGTCCTTGAAGTCGGCGTAGAGGTCAGCGTAGACATCGACTGCCTGCTGGTAGCGGCCCGCGGCGAAGTCGACCTGGGCCCTGCGGTCAAGTTCGCGGCGCTGGGCTTGCGTCTTCTTCTGCTGGGCGGACGCGACTCGCGGCGACAGCATCACCGAGGGAACCGCCGACAGCAGCGTCACAACCAGCAGAAACCCACGCACTTTCATCACGCTCATCTGTTACCGCGCGCTGTGCGGCGCCGTCAAACCGGCGTCGGGTTCGTGCTGCGCGCTTTCGGGCAAGAGCGGCCGGCCCAGCGCCGATTGCGCCTGGATGTAGCGTTCGAGCGCGAGCACCGCCTTGTTGTGAGCGACATCCGCGAAGTGAGCACGGCCCAGGTAGTAAAGGACGGCTGGCCGGCGCGCTACGTACACGGGATCGTCAGCAAGCTTCTTGAGTTCGGCGATGGCGTCGCCGTTGAACTCGGCCTTGTAGTCGAGGAAGCCCGACAGCAAGGCGAAGTCCTGGCCCAGCTTCTCCCAGATGTGCTCGGGCCACTTTTCGATGATCTTGTAGGCGGTGGCGTAGCGGCGCCCGCGCACCAACGCCTCGACCTCGGTGTACTCACGCGCGATGCGCTCGGCGAGCGCGGGCGGCGTATCGACGGGCACGCTGGGCGGCTGCAGATCGTCGTCGGGCGCAAGCGGGATTTCAGGATCGCGATCGTCACGGGTGAACACCAGATTGAGGAGCAAGCGAGCGTGTTCTGCCTCGGCGCCGCCACCGGCGGCCTCGGCGCGCGCTGTCCACAGCTCGGCCTCGCGTCGCTTGCCATGGGCAAGCAGGCTGCGGGCAAGGCCCGCCATGGCCGCGGCTCGGTCAGGGCCGTCGTAACCGGCTACCAGGCCGTCGAGTCGTCCGTACGGCCACGATACGCCGTAGACGCGTGCCAGGTACGCATCGTAACGCGCGTAGCCCAGTAGATCGCGCGGCGCCTGGAACTCGATGCGTGCATTGTCGTCGTTGTTGGATACCGCGCCGGCGGTGAAGGCTTCCAGTTCTTCGGGGCCCAGCAGCAGATACGCCGGGATATCGTGTGGCGACGTCAAGCCGGCACGCGCCGCCTCGGCGCGGGTGCGGGGATCCTCGAGCGCGCGGGCGATGCGCCGGTGATCGATCGCCAGCGGCGCCAGGCTGGCGATCAGGATGGTGTCCGACGATAGGTCTTCGGCGGCGAAAACATAGACGTACGGGAACTCCTCTTTGAGCGCGCGGTAGATGCTCTTGATGTTCCACGGCGCCATCTCGTAGAGCTGCGCCCACTGGCAGAACAGGCCGCCAGGCGCGAGCCGGGCCTTGACCGCGCGGAAGAATTCGGAGACGAACAGGTTCGACACACCGGTGATCCACGGATTGGACGGCTGGCTGATGATGATGTCGAAGGGATCGCGCCGCTGGGTCAGGAAGTTGCGGCCGTCGCCCACGCGAGCGGTGACCAGCGGGTTTTGCAGCGGGCGGCTGTTGACATGCTCGAAGAAGCGCGAGGCGCGGTAGATCGCGGGTTCCAGCTCGACAACCTCCAGCGACTTGATCGGCGCCTGGGTGATGCTGCCGGCGGTGACACCCGAGCCGAAGCCCACCAGCGCCACGCTGGGCGGGTGACTTCCGGGATAGAGCAAGACCGGCAGCAGGCCGACCGCGATCTGGGTCGGCATGTCGGCGTCACTCGATGCGTCGACCTTGCCGTTGTTCTTGAGCGAGAAGATCTTCGACCATTGATCGACGGTCACGGTGGTCGCGATGCCGTCCTCGTAGAACACCAGAGCGGGCCGCTTCCATTCTTGTTTCCAGCGCCGCCGCTGGATGTAGTCCTTGGCGATCGAGACGCGAAAAAAACCTTGCGAGAAGGCGACCAGGTTCCAGCGCGGCAAGAGCAGACCACAGAGCGCCAGCGCGACGGCAGCCGCGGCGCCAGCCAGGCGCTGCCGTGGCGCCAGCGACGGGGCGGTGAGAAACAGCACGAACGCCAGCAGCAGACTGGCGCACACCGACACGTAGATCCCGTGCTGCAGGCCCAGCATCGGCAGCACGACGAACCCCGACAGGAACGAGCCGGTGATGGCGCCCAGCGTGTTGAGCGCGTAGGCCGAGCCGACGTCGCGGCCAACCGAGTCGAAGTCCGTGGCGACCACGCGCACCGTGAGCGGGAAGATGGCGCCCATGAGAAAGGTCGCCGGCAGGACCGATATGCACGCCAGGATGAACTGCGAGATCAGAATCGCATCGACCCCGAACGAGGTCGATTCCAGCAACCAAGCGAACACGAACGGCAGCTGGTCGGTGACCAAGTACGAGATCCCGACGGTGACCGCGATGCCGAGGTGAACCCCGGCCAGCCAGCGCACTGGGTGCGGCTGCCGGTCGAAGAAGCGCCCACACACGGCCGAGCCGGTGCCAAGCCCGATGAGGAAGGCGAGCAGGATGATGGTGAATGAGTAGATGGACGAGCCGATGAGCACCGCGAGAGCGCGCGTCCACAGCACCTGCAGGGTCATGGCTGTGGCACCCGAGATCGCGAACGCCGCCAGCACGGCCCGGCGGGCGGCGGGCGTGACGAACGGCGGCGGGTTTTCGCCGGGTAGCCCTTCGAGCGCGGCTGCGGCTGCAGCCATCTCGTCGAGCGAGATCTCCTGGCGCGGCCGCCGGGCGAAAATGGGGCGCGCCACCATCACCAGGGCTGCCAGCGTGAGGTTGAAGGCGGCGGCAATGATGTTGGTCGACCGCACGCCGAACAGCGGCAGGAAGACGAACCCGGCCAGGAACGAGCCGGCCACCGCACCGAACAGGTTGGTGGCGTACAGCGTGCCAAGTCGCAGGCCAATCCGGCCCAGTTCGAACGGGCGCGACACGAAGTACCGCGACAGCAGCGGGAGGGTGGCGCCCATCAGCGTGGTGGGCACCAGCAGGAGCCCGGCGGAGGCGATGAATCGCACCACCGATAGCAGCGCGTAACGGTCCCCGAACGTGGTCCACAACCACTGGTTGAAGCCGGGATAGAACGCCACCAGACCCGGCACCAGCAGGGCGTACGCGCCCACCGCCGCTTCGCACAGGGCGTAGGCGCGCGCCGGTTCCCGCACGCGATCGGCGATCTTGCCGGCCAGAAATGAACCCAGGCCGAGGCCACCCATGAACGTGGCCAGCACCGTCGATACCGCCAGCGTCGTGGACCCGAATACCAGGGTCAGCATGCGGGTCCACAGCATCTCGAGGACCAGTCCCGAGGCGCCCGACAGGAAGAAGCAGGCGAGCAGAACGGGACGCATACCGGCGGCACTCTACAACGTGGCTGTTCACAACGGAACGGCACCGCGTCGGTGCGGTTGCCTCAATCGGGCCTGCCCCTGGCTGAGCCCCGGGTTCAACGGCGAGAAATGTTCCCGCGCCGCGCCTCGATTTCCTTGGCGGCCGAACGATGGTGGTATAGTCACTTTTCGAATGCGCTACGGGATCCTGTCGGACACCCACGCCAACATCGAGGCGCTCGATGCGGTGTTCAAGGCATTCGAGTCAGAGGGTATCGACAAGTACGTGTGTCTCGGTGACACCGTTGGCTATGGCGCAAGCCCCAACGAGACCTGCGCGCTGATGCGGCAGAAGGTGGCGTTCGCGATTCTGGGCAACCACGATGCCGCGGTGGCCGGACGCATGGACTATTCCTACTACTACTTCGCCGCCCGCCACGCGCTCGACAAGCACGCGCAAGTCCTCGATCGCGACCACATGGCCTGGCTCAAGGAGCTGCCGTACCAGGTGCGCGAGAACGACGTGCTGTTCTGCCACGGCTCGCCGCTGAACATCGAGGAGTTCGACTACATCTTCGCCCGAGATCAGGCGGCCCGCTGCATGAGCATGTGGGAGGGGCTGCCGCAGCTCACGGTCATCGGCCACTCGCACCTGTGCAAGGCGTTCGCGCTCAATCCGGAGAAGCCGGGCGCCCAGGAGGTCGTGGCCCAGACCTTCCAGTTGCGTGCCGGCTGGAAGTACATCATCAGCGTCGGCTCGGTCGGCCAGCCTCGCGACTTTGACCCGCGTGCCAGCTACGTCGTCTACGATACCGAGACGCGCACCTTCGACTTCAAGCGAGTCGAGTACGACGTCAAGACGTCCGCTGGCAAGATCCTGGCGTCTGATCTGGAACCGAACTTCGGCACCCGGCTGTTCCTGGGCATCTAGCGCGTGACTTCGGTCCCGCAGGCGCGCGACAGGGCGGCGGCGGCGGTGTTCATGTCGAACAGCGACTGCAGGTAGGCGACGCGGCCCTGGAAGTAGGCCAGCAGAGCCTCGGTCACATCTCTGGGCTCGGCGGTGCCGACGGTGAAGCTTTGCGCGATGGCTGCGCGCCAGCGTCGCGTCGCCTGCTCGCCGCGCGCGGCGACCTTGTTGCGCTCGCGCGCCTCGGTGACTTCGCCGTAGGCGCGCTCGACCTCGAAGGCGACGCCGCCCAGGGCCTCGCGCCGCCGCTGCGCGGTCTCCTCGGCCTCGGCGCGCACGCGGGCGGCCCGCGCGTCCTTGACGCCGAAGTCGAGTGGCAGCCGCAGCGCCGCGCCGATGCCGGCGTAAAGTGTGTTGTAGGGATCGCTGGCGAACGCGTTCTTCGGGTTGTCGACGGAGCTTGCGTACGCGTAGGCTGCCGTGCCGACCAGCACGAGGTCCGGGTACAGCTTGCGCTTCTCGAAATCGGCCAGCGCCCTCTTGGAAGCCACCAGGAAGTCGAGCGCCTTGACCTCGGGCCGCGACAGCCGCGCCTGCTCCTCGTACTGCGACAGCGGGCGTTCGGGCACGTCGACGGCGGCGAGCGGACCGGCATCCACGTCCAGATCGGCTGGCGCGTCCGGGCCAACAAGCGCGCGCAGGCCGCTGCGGGCGAGCGCCGCCATCTTTCTGGCTTCCAGAACCTTGGCCTCGACCTGTGAACGCACCCACTGCACGCGCAGGCGGTCGGTGACCGTGACCGTGCCGGTGCCCTCCTTCAGATCCTTGTCGATCTTCTTTTCGGCGTCATCGATGTAGCCGAGACCTTCGTTGAGTGTCTCCAGCACTTCGCGGGCGAGCTTCGCACCCCAGTACGCCTTGCGGACGTTCAGATCCAGGTCGGCGGCCATGCCGCTCTCGCGGTACTTAGACGCCGAGATGCCAGCCTCGGCTGCGGCCACGCCGGCCGAGATCTTGCCGAACGTGTACACCGGCTGCACCAGCCGCAGCTCGGTGCGTGTGAATACACCGATGCCGCGGAAGTTGAGCGTGGCGTCCGCGACGTTGGTGCGGAAGCAGTGGCCCTCGCGCCAGGTCTTGAGTTCGCCACCCGACGCGCCCACCGGTGGTGTGAAGTCGGGCTCGGGCCGGCATTCGATGTTGGGGATGGGCCCGACCAGCGTTTGCAGATCGCCTGATGGCAGCCAGCTCCGCCGAGCCTCGAGCAGTTGCGCTTCAATCCCGGCGGTGGCCTGCGCACCGGCGTGCAGGCCGGGGTTGCCCGTCCTCGCCAATTCGAGCAGCTCGGGCAGGGTGAACGCGCGGGCGGCGGCGCGCGCCGGCAGGCCGGCGGCCATCGCCGCGCCGAGGGCGAGTGAGACGAGCGCGCGAGCGTATTTCATGATGCGCGTGGGGAAATGCCAGTCTACAACGGCTTGCGCCGGTTGGTTCCATGACGTTTGACCGTTGCAAGCTCGGGTGCTAGCCGAAGGGCAACATGACGACCACCAGCGCCGAGCCCGCGCCCGCGCCACCGTTCACGCCGCGATCGTCGCGGGTGGAGACCGCGCAGATCGTGCTGCCCGGCCTGACCAACACGCACGGCACCATCTTCGGCGGCATGCTGATGCAGTGGATCGACGTCGCCGCCGCCATTGCGGCTGCGCGCCACTCGCAAGGAGCGGTGGTGACGGCGTCGATGGACCGGCTGCACTTCTTGCAGCCGGTGCGGTTGGGATCGCTGGTGATCGTGCAGGGTCAGGTCAATTTCGCCGCACGGACATCGATGGAGGTGGGCGTTCGTGTCTTCGTCGAGGATCCGCGCACCCGCACGCGCGTGCAGGCCACGCGCGCGTACCTGACGTTCGTCGCGGTCGACGACGCCGGCCACCCGCGCCCGGTGGCGGCTCTGGTGCCCGAGACCGACGACGATCGGCGCCGCATGGCGGACGCGGGCAAGCGTCGCACGGTGCGTCTGAAAGAACGCCGCGCTATAGAAGAGGGGCATGGGTGAGCCGATCATCACGTCCGATCCGCGAGTCGTCAGCGACGCCGCCGCTCTGGTAGACGGCGCCGGGTTCGAACTAATTTCCGCGACCGGCGCGGACCGCGTGGCTTTTCTTCACCGCCTGGTCACCGGCAACGTCGCAGGCACCCCGGCTGGCTCCGGTTGTCGGGCGGTGCTGCTGACTTTGAAGGGCCACATCGTCAGCGACATGCGGATCTTCGTGCGTGACGGGGACGTGCGCATCGTGGTGGCTGCGGGCGACGGCGCCGCGCTTGCTGCGGCGCTGTCGAAGTACGCGATTGCCGACGATTTCGTGGCGGCGGTGGCAGGCGAGTTGTCGTCCCTGGCGATGTTCGGTCCCCGCGCCGGCGATCGGCTGGCGGCGGTGGGGGTTGGGCTGCCCGAGCAGCTGCGCGCCGGGGAGCCGTGGTCACACGCCGAGGTCGCGACGCCGTTCGGCGTGCTGTGGCTGGTGCGGGCGCGCGGCTATGGCGCCGACGGGTTCTGGGTGTGGGGTGACACCGCGGCTGTCGTTTCGATGCGCGCCGCGCTGGTGGCCGCGGGCGTGGCCTGCCTTGCACCCGACATCGCCGAGGCCGCGCGTATTCGTGCCGGCGAGCCACGTGCCGGCGCCGAGATCACCGCCGACTGCTTTCCGATGGAGGTGGGCCTGTCGGACGCTATCGACTACCGCAAGGGCTGCTACCTGGGGCAAGAACCCATCGTGCGCATTCGCGATCGCGGCCATGTCAACTGGCGGCTCGCCGGTCTGCGCTTTGATGGCGCGGCGCTACCGACGGCCGGGGATCGCCTGACATGCGACTTGAAGGAGAAGACTGGCAGGATCACCAGCGTGGGAATTTTCCCCGGTGAGGGTGGCGTCGCACTCGCGCTTGTGCACGTCAGCGTGCCCGACGGCACCGACGTGCGTGTCGTGCACGGCAGTGGCGAGATCGTGGCGCGGGTGGTGGCGGCGGCCGCGTGATCTGGCCGACGGGTTTCATCCGGCGCTTGACAGGTTGGCGTGGCTTTTCAATAGTCGCGTCGGCGCCGGCGCTTGGACCGGCACAAGGAGCCACCGAAAATGGGAAAGCACGATAACCGGCGTTCACCAAAGATGCGTCGCCGGGTCCGGCAGAAGAAGTTGAAAGCGCGATTGAAGCGGCAGAAGTCGGCGCGGCCGGCGGCCAAGACCGGCAAGGCGGCGAAGAAGCCCGCCAAGTCGAAGGAGTAGGGCGACGAGGCGCGCAGGCCGTCGAGAGCGTCGAAAAAAGGACGAACGCACGCGTGCGGTCGTCCTTTTTTCGTTCTTGACGACGAAGTCATGACCGCGACCGTGACAGTGCCCCGGGGGGAGGCGGGGACGACGACGGCGCTCATGCGCCAGTACCTCGACGTGAAGGCGCGCCATCCCGACGCCATCGTGTTCTTCCGGCTGGGCGACTTCTACGAGATGTTCTACGAGGACGCGGTGTTCGCTGCGCGCGCCCTGTCGCTGACGCTCACGACGCGCGACAAGGGCAAGGAGGATCCGGTCCCGATGTGCGGCATCCCGCACCACGCCGCGCGCGGCTACTTGCAGAAGTTGACCGACCTAGGCCACCGGATCGCCATCTGCGAGCAACTTGAGGACCCGAAGGTCGTGAAGGGGATCGTCAAGCGCGACGTGGTCCGCATCGTCACTCCGGGCGTGATCCTCGACGAGGAGTCACTGGATCCGCGCGTGCCCAGTCACGTCGCCGCGGTGGCCGGCGACGCACGCAGCGGCTTCGGCCTCGCGTTCCTCGACGTGACGACCGGCGATTTTCGCGCCACCCTGGCGCCGTCGACCGACAGCTTGTGTGACGAGATCGCCCGCGCCGAGCCGCGCGAGCTTCTGGTACCGAAGGAGGACAGCGAACTTGGCGCCACGCTTCGCCGCGCCTATCCCCGCTTGCCGCAGACGCCCATCACGACGGCGGGCGAGGCCGAGCCGCTGGCGGTGCTGGGTGAGATCCGGCGCGGTGGCGTAGACGGCAGTGACGACGGTGCCTCTGCCATGGCAGCCGCAGCGCATGCGCTGGTGGCCGCGGCGCGCGTACTGCGCTACGTGCGGGCGACGCAGCTGTCGGCGGCGTTGCCGGTGACCCGGCTGACGATATTCCGCCGCGACGATTTTCTCATCATCGACGAGCAGGCGCGGGCGCACCTCGAGCTGTGCGAAACCATGCTGGATCGCCGGCGCACGGGATCCCTGCTCGACGTGCTGGACGCGACCGCCTCGGCGATGGGCGGGCGGCTGCTGCGGCGGTGGCTGCTTTTCCCGCTCCGGGACAAGGCCCTGATAAGGCGGCGCCACGATGCAGTCGAGAGTCTGGTGGCGCGCCACTCGGCTCGCACGGCCGCGCGCAAGGTGCTGGGCGGTCTCGGTGACGTCGAACGCCTGGCCGGACGCGCGCGTCTCGGCGTCGCCACGCCACGCGATCTGGTCGCGCTCGGCCGCTCGCTAGGAGCCTTGCCCGAGCTGCAAAGCCTGCTCGCGCAGGCCATCGATGCGCTGCCGGCCACCGCGCGCGACGAGCGGCTGCTTGATCTCGGTGGCGATCTGGCGACGGATGTGGCCGAACGCATCGGCACCACTTTGCGTGACGAAGCGCCCGCCGCCACCAAGGACGGCGGTTACGTGCGTCCAGGTGTCAACACTGAGCTCGACGAACTGGTCTCGATCGCGTCGGGCGGGCGCGATCGCATCGCCGCCATCGAAGCGCGGGAACGCGAGCGCACCGGCATCGGGTCCTTGAAGGTCAAGTACAACAACGTCTTCGGCTACTACATCGAGATCACCCGAGCGCATTTGGCAAGCGTGCCCGCGGACTACCTGCGCAAGCAGACGGTGGCCAACGCCGAGCGCTTCGTGACGCCCGAGCTCGGCGACTACGAGGCCAAGATCCTCTCGGCCGACGAGCGGCGGGTGACGCTGGAACTGTCGCTGTTCACCGCGCTCCGCGATGAGATCGGCGCGGCGGCAGAGCGCTTGCTGGCACTGGCGGCGCGCGTGGCCGCGGTGGACGCGCTGGCCGCACTGGCGGAGGTCGCCCACCGAGGCGGTTACGCGCGCCCCGAGGTCGACGACGGCTTGGTGATCGATCTGGCGGACAGCCGGCACCCGGTGGTCGAGCGGCTGGCGGCGGCCGGGCAGTTCGTGCCCAACGACGTGCGGCTCGATGCCGAGGGCGAGCAGATTCTCATCGTCACGGGGCCCAACATGGCGGGCAAGTCGACCTTGATCCGGCAGGTGGCGCTGTCGGTGATCCTGGCGCAGATGGGCAGCTTCGTGCCGGCGCGCGCGGCGCGCATTGGCCTTTGCGATCGCGTGTTCACCCGTGTCGGCGCTGGCGACAATCTGGCCCGCGGCGAATCCACGTTTCTGGTCGAGATGCGCGAGACCGCCCACATCCTCGCGCACGCCACCGGGCGCAGCCTGGTGGTGCTTGACGAGATCGGCCGTGGCACATCGACCTACGACGGCGTGTCCATTGCGTGGGCCGTGGCCGAGCACCTGCACGACAAGATCGGCGCCCGCACTCTGTTCGCCACGCACTACCATGAGCTGTGCGCGCTGTCTCTTCTGCACACGCGGGTGCGCAATGTCAGCGTCGCCGCCCGGCAGTGGCAAGGTGACGTGGTGTTTCTGCGCAAGCTGACACCGGGCGGGGCCAGCCGATCGTTCGGCATCGAGGTCGGCAAGCTGGCGGGCTTGCCGGCCGACGTGGTGGCCCGGGCGCGGGCCATTCTGGAAACGCTCGAATCGAACAGTGCTGGGCCGGCAGGTCCCCACCACGTCGCCCCCGGCAAGCACGAAGCCCCGCAGCTGGGCCTGTTCGAGCGGGCAGCGCCGGCGGAATCGGGTGTGCTCAGGGAGGTAGCCGACGCGCTCCGCGCCGCTGATCTCGACGAGATGTCGCCGCGCGCCGCGTGGGATCTGCTGGCCGAGCTGCGAAAGAAGTTGACGCCTCCCGGGTGAGCGCCAACCCTATCTGGGTGCGTGCCTGTGGCCTGCTGGTGGCGCTGCTGTTGGTCCTGCCCCCGGCATCGCTGCCGGCGGCCACCGTGACGAAAGCGGCCAAGCCCAGCGGCAAGAAGCCCGCCGCCAAGCGCACGCGCTGGCCGCCGGTGGAGATGTTCGCGCTCAACCGCAAGGAAACCCTGCACCTGCGACTGGCCGACGATCACGGACGGCCCATCAAGGGCGTGGCCCGGCGGGTCGATCACTTTCTGCGCTGCCATCACACCAACAAGCAAACCAAGATGAACCCTCGGCTTGTTCGCGTGGTGTACGAGACGGCGCGGCATTTTCCCGGCAAGCGCGTCGAGGTCATCTCGGGTTACCGGCATCCGTCGGTGGCGAAGAACCCGAACAGCCCGCATATGCACGGCCTGGCGTGCGACTTTCGCATCAGCGGCATCAAGAACAGCGACCTGCGCGATTACCTGCGCCGCACCTATGAGCGGATCGGCGTGGGCTACTACCCGAACTCGTCGTTCGTGCACCTCGACGTGCGCAAGGACCGGTCGGCGTTCTGGATCGATTACTCCGGCCCGGGCGAGCGCGCGGCCTACGCCGAGAAGCCCTTCGACGACCTCAAGAACGGCCGCGCCGATACATTCAAGCCCAGCCAGATCGATCCAGCTTTTGTCGACGAGGTAGCCGAGGCCGGCCACGACGACGCACCGGTCGAGCAGACGACCACCGGGGTCGCCGCGGGCCAGGCGCCTGCGCTGCGGTAAAAACTCGGTTGTCATTGCATGACGCCGTTGTGACGGCCGTCCCACAAGTGCTAGAACCTAGGCAACTTTCACCCCCACCCGGGGATTACGCAGGAGTCGCGCATGACACGCCTTGCCGTAGTGATGTTGGTGGCCGTTTTGGGGGCGCTACCAGTCAGCGCCCATGCCGCACCGGCCGCGAAGAAAAAGGCCGCGCCTGCGAAGCATGCCAAGCCGTTGGGTCCCGCGCCGATGGCGTCGGCCGAGGAGATCAACAAGCTCAAGGGCGATTTCAAGTGGGGCATGACGGTCGATGACGTCGCGGCGCAGGTGACCAAGCGCGTGGAGGCTGCCTTCGAAGAACGGCTGCACAAGGCCTCGAACGATCCCACCCGCTACGACCGCCTGCGCAAGGAGCTTCAGGGTGAGATCGGGAATGTGAAGAAGAACTACGTCAAGTTCGACGGTCAGAAGACCGGGTACGACGTGTCGATCGTCGATCAGGAATTCGCCCAGAAGACCAGCGAGTCGTTGCTCGTGGCCAAGGAAAACACCTCGACGCGCTACTTCTTCTTCAGCTACGAGAAGCTCTACAAGATGTTCGTGGCCTTCGACAAAGAGATGTTGCAGGGCAAGAGCTTCGAGGATTTCGGCAAGATGATGCAGGGCCGCTACGGCACCGCCCAACAGGTCTTCGTCCAGCAACCGGTGCGCGGGGGCGTCAAGCGCGTGCTCGACCACTATCTGTGGAGTTCCAAAACGGGCGACGTACTGCGCTTGGTCGACCGGTCGGAGTTTTACGATGTGTACTGCCTGGTCGTGTACGACGGGCGCGTCAATGAACAACAGGTCGCCGCCCGCAAAGCGGCCAACCCCGAGGGCGAGAAGAAGGACGGCCTGGTCGAAGCGGTCACTTTGGGCACTGGCGGAAACGATCGCGACTCGAACGACAACGTCATGGATCGCATCACCGGCAAGACCGTGTACAAGCCCGGCGAGGGCCCGGCGGCCGGCAACATCACGGTGCAAGTACCCACCGATGGCACGCGCGGACCGACGCCGGCCGAGATCAACGAGCGTGGCAACAAGCCCGCCGCCGAAACCGGCTCGGGCAGCAAGAAAGCCAAGGGTGAATCGTCGCGCCCGGCGGCGGCCAAGGGCCTCGAACTCTGACCGGCGCTTGACAGGGGCCGGGGCGGGTCCCAAGATGCCGTCCCTTTCGGAAAGGAAACACGAGTGGCCAATATCCTGTCTTCGCAGAAGAAGAATCGTCAGCGCATCACCCATGAGGCGCGCAACCGTGCCCAGCGTTCGGAGATGCGCACCGCCATCAAGAAGCTGCGTGCGGCCATCGTGGCCAAGAACGCGACCGAGGCGCGGGGCCTGCTGGGGCCGACGCTGCGGCTGCTCGATCGGGCAGGTGGCAAGGGCCTGATCAAGGTCCGGAATTCGTCGCGAACTGTCTCGCGCCTGTCAGTGGCCGTCAACGCACTCGGCAAGTAGGCGTCGCCCCAGGGCGGGTCAGGGCGTTGCCTTCGCCTTGTCGGCGGCGCTTGCGTCATCGCACAGCTCGCGCACCAGGCGCACGATGGCGATCTCGGAGTCCACGCGCGACTGCTTGAATACCCAGTCGGCCTGGTAGAGACGGCGGAAGCTGCGGTCGAGCGCGGGGCCCGACATGCGGCGCGCTGGCAGCAGCACGTCGTCGAGGAAGTACGGGTTGATCTTCACCTGGGCCGCGATCTCGCCGCGCGGGGCGCCGGCACCCAGCAGTTCCTTGGCGCGCCATACCTGGCGCAGTTGGCGCACCAGCATGAAATGGATGCGCACCGGGTGCTCGCCGTTCCTGAGCAGATTGCCGCACAGATGCAGGGCGCGTTCGCGCTGGCCACCGCCGATGGCCTTGGTCAGATCGAACACGTCGCGCTCGCGCGTGTCTGCGACCAACGTCTCGACGTGGGCGCGGGTGACGGCGGCGCCCTCGCCCGCGAACAGCGCAAGCTGATCGAGCGCCAGGGACAGCTTGCCCAGATCGGGTCCGGCGGACTCGGCCAGCGCCATTGCCGCATCGGGCTCCAGCTTCACCTTGCGAGCGCTGGCCTGGCCGCGCAGCCAGGTCGCCGCTTCGCCGTCGCGCAGGCGAGCGAATTCGTGCAGGAAGCCGCGCTTTTTCAGCGCCTGGAAAGCGCGCAGCCGGCCATCGACCTTGTCGCCGACCAGGACCAGGCAGGTCGTGGGATTCGGGTCGGCCGTGTATTCGACCAGCGCGACGAGATCGTCGGCCTTGACCTGATCGATGCCGCGCGCGAGCACGAAGCGGCGCTTGGCGAACATCGGCATCGTGCGCGCCGACCCCACCACGGCGTCAAGCGAGGTTTCTTTCAGATCGTAGCTCTCGCTGTTGAAGCCATTGCCGCGACCGTCCCCGCCTAGCACCGCTTTGCGAAGGGCATCGAGGCACCGGTCGATGAGGTAGCGCTCGGGCCCGTGCAGGCAGTACACGGCCTCGACATCGCCGCGCTGGATCGCGGCTGTCACATCACGATCGTGGCCGTCCCGGGGCACGTCCTTCTTGTACTACACTCGCGGGTGGTTGCGGGATGAAGGCGCGCACTGACCACGGGCATCGATTCGCCGGGGCGCTGTTGCGCTGGTACGACCGCGACCGACGCGACATGCCGTGGCGGCGTGAGGTCAGCCCCTACCGCACGCTGGTGTCCGAGACGATGCTGCAGCAGACGGTGGTGGCCACCGTGATCCCGTACTTCGATCGCTTTGTCGCGCGCTTCCCCGATTTCGCTGCGCTGGCCTCGGCGTCAGAGGACGATGTGCTGGCATCGTGGTCGGGGCTTGGCTACTACCGGCGCGCGCGCAACCTGCACCGCGCCGCCGGCCTGGTGATGGCACAGCACGGCGGAGATCTGCCCGAAGATGAGGCCCTGCTGCGCGCCTTGCCAGGCGTAGGGCCGTACACGGCGGCGGCGGTGGCGGCGATCTGTTTCTCGGCGCGCACCTTCGCTCTCGACGGCAACGCAGCCCGTGTGGTCGCGCGTGTGTTTGCCGAGCGCCAGACGATCGACAAGCCTGCGGTGCGTGCGTCGCTTCGGGCGCGCGGATTGAGGCTGGTGCCGGCTGACCGGCCGGGCGACTTTGCGCAAGCGGTGATGGAACTAGGGGCACGCGTGTGCGTCGCGGGTGCGCCTCGCTGCGGCGACTGCCCCGTGGCGACGTGGTGCGCGGCGCGGGCGGCGGGGGCGACTGCGAAGATCCCGGTGCGCTCGCCCCGACGTGCCAAGCGTGCGGTGCACCTCGTGTGCGTGGCGGTGGTGCGCGCCGGCCGCGTGTTGCTGGTCCGGCGTCGCCCCGGCGAGTTGCTGGCCGGGACGTGGGCACTTCCGTCGGTCGAACCTACGCCTGGTGAGGGCGTTGCGACCGATCGGGCGCTCGCGCCTCTGGGTCTGGCTGCGACCGGCCGTGGACACGAACGCGGCGCCATTCGCCATGTTTTCACCCATCGTGACGTCACCGCCGATGTGGTGCGCGTCGGCGCGGTGGGTCGGCTGGTCGCGGGCGTCGATCAGCGCTGGATCGACGTGGCCAAGCTCGATTCGATCGCGCTGTCGAGCTTCGCGCGCCGGACGTTGAAGCTGGCGCTCTAGTCGCGTTGAGGCGAGCCACGCCGACGGCGGGCAGCAACGGTGATCAGCGCGCACAGAAGCAACGTGAACACCAAGCCGGCGACACGGGCGTCGGTATTTCTTGGGTTGCTCACGTTGCAAGCGCAGCCGCTGGCGTCGAAGTCGCCATGCAAAAACTGGGATAGATCACGCCGCCCACGTCGTGCATGGTGGCAACCGTCAGCTGGTTCTCACGTCGATTGATCAGGCGGTCAGGCCGGGGATCGATCCCATCAGCTTGAGGCGTGGGTCACCGAATGTTGTGATGTCGCTCAAGCCCATGTACTGGAAGCAGTTCGTGAGCATGTCCGAGAACGACGCCTTGTTGGCAAAGTCGAGGTAACGACCACGGCGGAAATACTTGTGGGCGCCGCCCGTCATGATCACCATGTTGTCGTTGATCGCGTGCGTGTCTCCCTGCGCCAGCTCGTTCCAGTGCACGACCAAGGTGTGATCCCAGACCTTCGCCTCGCCGTCGGGAAGGGCCTTGAGGGCCTCGTACAGCCTGAGGTTCTGTGTCCACAGGTGTTTGTGGATCGTGCGGATCTTGGCGAACGCTGCGAGGTCGCTGAGGTGACTGATGGTGTGGTGCCCCTCGGTCATCCCCAGGTTGGCGTAGACGCGGTCGCTGGTGTTGCCGCTCCAGTTGAACTGGGCCACTCGGGTCAGATCGCAGGCAAAGGCCATGGCGATCATCTTGAAGAACAGGTCGCCCACGACCACGTGGTTCGTGGCCGCGTACGGATCCATACCCTTGGTCGCGGCCTCGGGGATCGCGGCGCACGCGGCCTGGGCCGCCGCCGATGATCCCTGCAGCGTGCGCTCGATATCGCGCAGCGACTGGGTGTGCAAGTCGAGCTTTTCCCGATCCTTGGCGCCCAGGGTCGTCTTGAGGGCGCCGGTCGATTCGATCACCAGATCGAGGGCTGACTTCTTCTTCAGGAGCCGCTTCTTGATGGCTTCGGCGACCGCCGGATCGGTGCTCTTGCCGAGGGCGCTGAACACGCGGGCGTACGCGGCGTAGGGATCGGTCTCAGGCGGGATCGGGCTCTGCATGCCGACCGGGCCCGCGTGCGAGTGCAGGTTCCAGATGTTGTTGGCCTTGTCGCCCACGCGATACACGAGATGGCGGTAGGGCAGGCCCGGGTTCGCCGCCAAGACTCGGTCGCCGATGGCCCGGTCGGCGCTAGGACCTTGCACGTAGCCGATGGTCGTCTTGGCGCCTCCGATCGGAAAGGAGCCGGTCCCGGATGGCCACGGGGCCAGCGCGCTGCCACCCTGCTCGTGATTGTCCGCGACCTGGCCGCTTGGCAACTGGCCGAAGCGCTTGTCGAGCCGGTTGAGGATCAGAAGCTCGTTCCGGTAGGGCTCGAGCGGCGCTAGGAACTCGCCGAACTGGAAATTGGTCTCGCCGGCGGTGGTGAAGCGCTGGGTGACTTGATCGCCGTTGGCCTGGAACGCGAAGAGGATGCGACGGGGGCTCATGCTGGCCTGGGCGCGCGCGGATCGCGGCAGCATGGCCTCAAGCAGCGGCAAGCCCAGGGCCATTCCGGACGCTCCGCGCAGGACGGTCCGCCTCGACAGAGTCTTCATGGCTGCACCTCCGGAAGCGAGCGGTAGAGGAACGCGTCGGTCTTTGTCAGGGCTGTCAGAATCGAGGACAAACTGTAGTTTGCCTTCTTGAAGTCAGTCATGATCTGCGCCATCGAGCACATGTCGGCGGCTTCGACCTCGCGTCCATAGAAGAACCGGAATGAGTTGGTCACATAGCAACGCCGCGCCTGCTCGCTGCGGGCCAGGCGCTTTCCGAGGTCGACTGCGCTCGCGACCGGGCCGTCGGCGTCTTCAGTCAGCGACAACGTGGTGGCCGTATCGACCGGAACGCCGTTTTCGTCGACGGTGCGCGTGCGGCCCACGGCGTCGAAACCCTCGAACGCCACGCCGATCGGGTCCATCAAAGTGTGGCATCCCGAGCAGGACGGATCGGTCCGGTGCCGTTCCAGCCGCTGGCGCTGCGGCAGCTTGGGGTCGATCGCGTCGAGCGCGGGCACGTCACCGGGCGGCGCCGGAACGATCTGGCAGAGCAGGTCGGTGCGGACCTTGAGGCCACGCAACACGATCGACGTTCGCGTGGCCTTGTCGTGCCCCAGCAACATGCCTTGTGTGAGCACACCCGAGCGCCCGGGCTGCTCCACCCGCTCGAACGTTGCCGTGGTCGGGCCGGAAGCCTTGTAGTGTGCCGCGAGATCCTTGTTCATGAACGTGTAGGGAGCCGACAGCAGTTGCTCAAATCCGCCGTTCGGATCCTTGAGCAAGCTCGACACGAACGCGTGGGTCTCGTCGCGCAGCAAGCTGGGCAGCGCAGGATTCAAGCCCTTGTAAACCACGGGGTCGCGCGCGAACTTGTCTTGCAGCACGTCCAGGTCCATCCATTCATCGAAGTACTCGATCACCCGCCCGGCCTTCGGATCGGCCAGCAGGCGCCGCGCCTGGACCTCGATCTGCGCCGGCGTGTCGAGCTGATTCGCCTCGGCGGCCGCGAACAGGGCATCGTCCGGCATGCTCTGCCACAAGAGGTACGACAACCTGGTCGCCATCTCGTAGGGGCTGGGCTTGGCCAGTCCGTTCTTCGGCGGCGCGCCCAGCTCGACCCGATACAGGAACTGCGGCGACTGCAGAATCGCGAACACGATCCACTCGACACCGGTCTTGAAATCGTAGCCGGCGGCTGCGGCCTTTGCGTAGAGCGCATCGAAGCGTGCCGCCTCGGTGGCACTCAACGGTCGGCGAAAGGCCCGCTTGCCGAAGGTGCGGGCAAAGGCGCCCGCGCACTTGTCATCCGGGGTCGCGGGGCACGTCACCAGGTTCGGGGCCTGCGCCGCGGCCTGGGCAAGTTGCTCGGCGGCGTCGAGATACTTCTGTGCGCCCAGCGACTGCACCACCAAGAAATCGGCGCTGTTCTGAAAGCCGAGCGAATCCGGATCAGCGGGGAAATCCTTGATCGAGGGCGCCACCATGGCGGCGATGCCCGGGACCTGTGCGAACAGATCGGTGACGGTGTTGCGGTACTCGGCGCTGCTCAGGCGGCGCATCGGGGCGCGCCCGGGACTAGGGGTCTTGCACATGCTGGCAACCGGCGTGGGGGTACCGGAGCCGCTTGGCTGGCCCGGAACCCCGGGGGTCGGGGTGGCGCCCGAGCGGCCGGTCGGCCCGGGGGCGCCGGTCGAATCAGGGCTCGAGATTGATCCCGTGCATGCCAGCAGCGAGGCGGCGGCCAAACCCAGGAACGCTGCGCGCCCGATGAAACCGGAGCGCGGTTTGCGGTAGTGAACCATCGCGTGCCTCCTTGCCAGATTCTGGGCCATCACGGCGCTCAGCAGGAGCGTCTTCACATCCGGGGCGTCCTCACTATCGACCGATCCCGGGGCACCCGCCAGCGTAATTTATCGCCTTTGAGCCTTTCCACCAGTCGGGGGCGTGTCCTTGGCAACGACACGTGTGCGCCTAGAATGCAGCGTGGTGTCACGGTCGCGCCGTCTGCCCCCGTCGCTAGGGACTGTCGCGTGGCTGCCCGTGATCCTGCTGACGATCGGTACCGTCGGGTACCGGTTGGTGGAGGGCTGGCCGTGGTTCGACGCGATGTACATGACGGTCATCACTTTGACGACCGTCGGCTACGGCGAGACGCATCCGCTGTCGCCGCAGGGGCGTGTCTTCACCATGTTCCTCGCGCTGGGCGGCATCTTCATGCTGTTCTACGCTGCCACCGAGGCCATACGGACGGTGGTCTCGGGCGAGCTGCAAACCCTGCTTGGGAGACGACGCATGGAAAAGAAGATTGCCGCATTGAAGGGCCACGTGGTGGTGTGCGGCTACGGGCGCATGGGTGAGCAGGTCTGCCAGGAGTTCTCCAAGGCCGGTGTGCCGTTCGTCATCGTCGACCGCAACGCGGCCGTGCTCGAGAACCTCGCGCTTCCGCACGCTCATCCGCTGGTGGGGGATGCCACCTCCGACGACGTGCTTCGCAGCGCCGGCCTCGAGCGAGCGCGCGCGCTGGTGGCCACGGCTGCGTCGGACGCTGACAACGTGTTCATCACGATGACCGCCCGCTTGCTTAACGACAAGGTCCCCATCGTCGCCCGCGCCGAAGAAGACTCGACGGTTCCCAAGCTGCGGCGAGCGGGCGCGACGCGTGTGGTGTCGCCCTACGTGCTGGGCGGCGGCCGGGTCGCCCAGGCGGTGCTGCGCCCCGCGGTCCTGGATTTCCTGGAGGTCACGACCCGCAAAGAGCACATGGACCTGCAGATCGAGGAGGTGGCCATCGCGAAAGCCAGCGCTCTTGACGGCCAGACGATCCATGAGAGCCGCCTGCGGTCCGAGGTCGGCCTCATCGTGGTGGCGATCAAGCGCCGCGACGGCCATATGACGTTCAACCCGGCCGAGGATGTCAGCCTTGGGGCGGGCGACACGCTCATCATGCTAGGCCGCCCCGAGCAACTCTTGACCGTCGACCGTCTCGCGAGCGCGCGCTGATTCCGGGCCGTCGCCCATGCCGCCGTCCCGCGCGCTACCGCAGGGCCGTGATGGTGTCGCCATCGACGACGTAGACCGGTGGGGGATCGGCGCGGGTGTGATCGGGAGCGAAACGGATCGTGCCGGTGACGCCGTCGAAACTGCCGGCTTGCAGAGCCTCCAGAAGCTTTGTGCGGGTGCGGCCGCGGTCCAGGGCGGCGCTGCGCAAGACCGACACGGCGTCGTAGCCGAACGCCTCGGGCACGCCGGGGTCCTGGCCGTAGAGCGCGCGGTGGCGCGCGACGAAAGCGGCGGCGCGCGGATCTTTCTCGTCGGCGAAAAATCCCGGCGCCAGCAACGAACCCTGTACGTAGCGACCAGCGTTGCGCAACAGGCGGGTCGACAGGCCACTGGCGGTCGATAGCAGCAAGACATCGCGGCGTTTGACCTTTGAGCCCACCGGGGCTACCGGGCGAGCGGCGGGCGGCCCGCCCCACGGGTGCGCCCACAGATCAGCGAACGCCAGCCCCGACGCGACCAGCTCAAGCCTGACGGCGGTGTCGGGGACGAACAGTGCCTCGAAGGGCGCGCGCTTGATCTGACTGATGGGCACCGCGAAGCTGGTAGCGCCCGCGCTGTATGCGGCCTGCGCCAGCAGGCGGCCACCGCCGGCCACCACGGCGCGCGCGAATGCTTCGGCCAGACGCTTCCCCGCCGCGCTGTCGGGGCCCAGGATCGCGAAACTGCGTGCGCCCTTGGCCAGCGCCCGGCGCGCCAGTTCCCCGGCGCGTGCCTCGGACGAGTGGATGATCGCGAACGCGCTGCTGCCAGGCGGCGGCGCCTCACTTTCGATCGCCAGGAACGGCACACCCTCGGTGGTGGTGTGCACGCCAAGCTGGCGATCACCGGAGCCGGCGGCGCCGACCACGATCTCGTCGCGCGCCAGCTCGGTAGCAGCGCGCAACGGCCCGTGCTCGGCGGCGGCATCGCGCACCCTGAGTTCGAAAGCGGCCTGATCGCCGGCCGCAGGCTGACCAGCAAGTGCGAGCATGGCGCCGCGGAGCATGCGTTCACCGAGCGCCTGATCGCGGCCCGACAGCGGCACCAGCAGGCCGAGCCGTCTTGGATCGCCCGGGCCGCTGTACGAGGCTGCGCTGGTGGTGCGCGAGGGTGCCGCGCGCGGCCGTCCGGCCAGGGCGTCGATGCGGCCGCGGGCGTAGATGCGTTCATGCTCGCGCAGCTCGGGCAGCCGCGCGTAGGTCTCCCAGGCAGCGGCCGCGCCCGCGCGGTCGCCGGCGCTGGCCAGTGCCTCGGCGCGGGCGCCGAGCGACTCAGGATCGAGCGCCGCGTCGCGCTTGCCGTCGCGCGCGCCTGCATCCGGTATCCGGTCAGACGCGCGATCCGCCGTGCCGTCGCGCCCGCCGTCGCGCGCCGCCGCAGACGCCCCGGGCAACGTCGACGGCGTGGATTGCGCGCGAGCCCCGGTGGCGCAGGCCGAAAAAACCAACACGACCAGCGGGATGCAACGCACGGCGAGGTTCTACGCCAAGCGCGTGATCGGCGCAGCCCGGATCGTGCAAGCCGTTCGCGCCCGGCCGGCGGCGCTGACCTAGCCTGGCCCGCGCGAATGCATCGCCATGGCCGCCGTCGGTGGCGGCATCATGAAGGCAGGCAAGCCGCGGACAGCCATGGTCAGCTGCCGCAACTTCAGCATCTCCTCCGGGCTCAACCGTTCGAAGCCCCTGGCCGCATCCTCGACGGCCTCCTTCCACTCAAGAGAACCGGGCTCAATGTGCCGCAGCTGCATCTCGTTCCCTCCTGGCCCGCTCACCGGGCCTGTCGCGAATTTTCCGACAATGCCGACCCTTGAACAGTATGCCGAAGAGAAGTTTCCTTGGGGTTTCGAAAATGAAAGAAGGGTGAAAATTTTCTTGCGGCCTGCGCGCGCGTGAGCACACCAGCACACATGCTATGGTCCGGCCTCATGCGCCCGCGTTACGCAGCCGACTACCGCACCCTGGTGTGGATGGCGATCATGCCCGTGGTCGCCGGCGCGATGTACCTGCGACCGGAACTCATCCCGTACCTGTGCCCGCTGCAGTGCTATCTGGCGCTGTGCGCGGGGGTGATCGCGCATAACCACAATCATTGCCCGACCTTCAAGGGCCGTCGGCAAAACGCGGTGATGGGCCACTGGCTGTCGGCGTTCTACGGCTACCCGACGTTTGCGTGGATCCCGACCCACAACCTGAACCACCACAAATTCGTCAACCGCGCCGGCGACGCCACCATCACCTGGCGCTACACGAACAAGCACAATCTGCTGGTCGCGGTGACCTACTTCTTCGTGTCGAGCTACTGGCAGAGCGATCCCATCAAGGCCTTCATCCGCAAGGCGCGCGCGCAGAACCCGAAGCTCTACCGGCACATCATCTTCGGGTACACGCTGTGGATTGGGGTCGCCGTCGGGCTGTTCGCCCTGGGGGTTGCGCTGCATGGGCTGGTTCTGGGGCTCAAGGTGTGGCTGTTCGCCTCGTTCATCCCGGCCTTTTTCGCGCTGTGGACCATCATGCTGTTCAACTACAACCAGCACGTGCACACCGATCCGTGGTCGGCGCACAACCACTCGCGTAGCTTCGTGGGTCGCCTGTTGAATTTCATGCTGTTCGGCAACGGCTACCACGCCGCCCACCACGAGAATCCCGGCTCGCACTGGAGTCTGCTCGCCGACCTGCACGCGAAGATTGCGCCCGAGATCGATCCGGCGCTGCGCCCGCGCAGCATGTGGTGGTACTTCGCCAAGTCGTACTTCCTGGCCCTGGTCATTCCCAGCCTGGGCACCAAGCAGATAGGTCGCGCGCCCTTTGATCCGCCGAGCGGCGTCGCTCTCGACCTCACCACCGACGAGGTCGGCCTGGGCGAGGCCGGCACCAACGCCGCCATGGTCTGATCCGCGCGGCCCGCTGCGCGGCGCCAGTGGACGCGCCTGCGCCTCTGGGCGGGCTGTGGTATTACGCTGCCCGATGCGACTGTCGAAAACGCTAGTTCCGACGCTGAAGGAAGCACCCGCCGAGGCCGAGGTGCCGTCGCACATCCTGATGGTGCGCGGCGGTTACATCCGCAAGGTGGCAGCCGGGGTGTACTCGTTCCTGCCGCTAGGCCTCCGGGTCATCACCAAGATCGCGCGCATCATTCGCGAGGAGATGGATCGCGCCGGCGCCAGCGAGGTCTTCCTGCCAGCGGTCATTCCGGCCGAGCTGTGGCAAGAATCAGGACGCTGGGACAAGTACGGCGCGCAGCTGTTGCGTTTCAAGGATCGCAAGCACGGCGACTTCGTCATCGGGCCGACCCACGAAGAGGTGATCGTGGACCTGGTGCGCGGCGACGTACGCAGCTACCGGCAGCTGCCGCTGAATCTGTATCAGATCCAGACCAAGTTCCGCGACGAGCTGCGGCCGCGTGCGGGGCTCATGCGCGGGCGCGAGTTCATCATGAAGGACGCCTACTCGTTTCACGCCACGGACGACGACGCGAAACGCGAGTACCAGAACATGTACAAAGCGTACGAGAGGATCTTCGCGCGTTGCGGCCTGGCGTCGCGCGCGGTCGAGGCCGACACGGGCGCTATCGGCGGCTCGATGTCGCACGAATTCCAGGTACTGGCGGACACCGGCGAGGATGCCTTGGTCGCGTGCGACAAGTGCCAGTACGCCGCCAACGTCGAGGAGGCGAAGGTGCGCGCGGTGCGGCCGGCGGACGGATTGGCGCCGCGCGAGCCGATGACCCAGGTGGCGACGCCGGGGATGCACACCATCGCTGAGGTGTCGGGCTTCTTCAAGGTGAAGCCTACCGAGCTGGTGAAGACAATGCTGTACCTGGTCGATGGCCAGCCGGTGGCCGTGCTCGTGCGCGGTGATCGCGTGGTCAACGAGATCAAGGTCAAGGCGGCTCTCGGCGCCAAGGACATCGTGCTGGCCGGCGATCGGACGGTCGAAGAGCTTACCGGCGCGCCGGTCGGCTTCGCGGGTCCGGTCGGGCTCAAGGTGCCAATCTATTGCGACACCGAGGTGTGCGCGCTGCCCGACTTCATCGCCGGTGCCAACAAGGTCGATGCGCACGTGCGCGGGGTGGCGCTCGATCGCGATTTCACACCCACCGCGTGTGGCGACTACCGGCAGGCGGCACCGGGCGATGCGTGCCCGCGTTGCGACACCGGCCATTTCGTCGGCTACCGCGGCATCGAGGTCGGGCACGTGTTCTATCTGGGCACCAAGTACTCGACGCCAATGAAGTGCAACTTTCTCGACGCCGACGGCAAGGAGAAGCCGATGATCATGGGCTGCTACGGCATCGGCGTGACCCGCATCGCCGCGGCTGCTATCGAGCAGAACCATGACAAGGACGGCATCATGTGGCCGACGCCGATCGCGCCCTACGAAGTGAACTTGTTGTCCCTGCAGCCGGGTGATGCGCAGGTCGCTGAAGTGTGTGAGCGCCTGTACACCGAGCTTCTGGCCGCCGGCATCGAGGTGCTTTATGACGATCGCGACGAGCGCGCCGGGGTGAAGTTCAAGGACTCCGATCTGATTGGCATCCCGCACCGGATCGCGGTTGGCAAGAAGGGCGTCGCCGAGGGCGTGGTCGAGGTCAAGTCGCGCCGATCGCCCGAGATGCAGAAGATCAAGACCGACGAGGCCGCGCGCGTGCTGACCGACCGCGTGCGCGGGGAGCGCAATGAGCGCGCGTGATCGAGTCATCGTTGCGCTCGATGTGCCGGATCTGACGGCGCTGCACCAGTACCTGGCGCAGCTTGGCGGCGAGCCGACCTTCTACAAGGTGGGCCTCGAACTGTACCTGGCCGAGGGCGCGCGCGCGGTCGAGGCGGTCAAGCGACGGGGCGGACGCGTGTTCCTCGATCTCAAACTGCACGACATTCCCGAGACGGTCGCGCGCGCGACCCGGTCGGCCGTCGCCATGGGCGTCGACTTTCTCACTGTGCACACGGCCGGCGGCCATCAGATGCTGCTGCGAGCGGCCGAGGCGGCGGGCAGCGACACGCGCGTCCTGGGCGTCACGGTGCTGACCAGCCTCACCGACGAGGATCTGCGCGCCGACGGGCAACTGGGCAGCGTGGCGTCGGTGGTGCGCGGGCGCGCCCGTGTCGCGGCGAAGGCTGGCCTGGCGGGTCTGGTGTGCTCGCCGCACGAGGTGGCATTGGTCAAGGACGTGGCTCCGACACTCGTCGCGGTGGTCCCCGGCGTGCGGCCGGCGGGCGCGGCCCTGGGCGATCAGAAGCGCGTGGCGACCCCTGGTGAGGCGGTACGCAACGGCGCCGATTTCATCGTCATCGGTCGGCCGCTGCGCGACGCCCCTCTACCGGCCGCGGCCTTTGCTGCCGTGGTGCGCGAGATAGAAGCGGCCGGCGGGTGAGCCCAAGCGGACGCATCGTCTTTGGTGTGCACCCCGTCGAGGAACTGCTGCGTGCGCGGCCGCGCGAGGTCGCCGTGGTCTACGTTGCCGACGGACACCGCGAGGGTGCCATCGATCAGCTGGTGGCGGCGGCCAAGGATCGCGCCGTCGCGGTCGAGTTTCGCCCGCGTGCCCTGATAGGTGATCTGGCATCGGGTGGCGCGGGCGGGCGCGTCGCCGTGGCCGCGCACCAGGGCGTCGTAGCCATCACCGGAGCGTACGCCTACGCGGAGGTCGGAGCGATCCTGGCGGCCGGCGAAGCGGGTCCCAGCAAGCCGCTGGTCCTGCTGCTCGACGGCGTCACCGATCCACACAACCTGGGCGCCCTGGTGCGAACCGCCGAGGTGCTGGGCGCGCACGGTGTGATCATCCCCGATCGCAAGTCGGCCCCGGTCACCGGCGCGGTGGTGAAGGCATCGGCCGGCGCCACCGAGCGCATGCGCATCGCGCGCGTGGGCAACCTGTTGCGCACGATCGACGCGCTTCGCGAGCGCGGCCTGCGGGTGCTGGGCGCGGCCGCCGATCGGGGCGAGGCGCTTGCCGCGGCGGACCTGCGCGGTCCCACCGCCTTCGTGCTGGGTTCAGAGGGCGAGGGCATGCGCGAGGCGGTCGCCCGGCGCTGCGATGGCCTGCTGCGGATCCCGCAGCGCGGAGTGGTCGCGTCGTTGAATGTGTCGGTTGCGGGCGCCATCCTGCTTTACGAAGCGGCCCGCCAGCGCGCCTGACCTTCGCTGGCCCGCAGGGCTCTCGCTGGTCGCTTCTGGCTTTTCTCGCGGCGTTGGTCTGCTAGATTCGCCGCCTTCGGAGGTCAAGCAGTCATGTCACGCATTCCCGTAGCAGTCATCGGAGCCACCGGGCTCGCCGGCCAGGAGTTTCTGGCCGCGCTGGGCACTCATCCGCAGTTGGTCGTCACCAAGGTCGCCGCGTCCAGCCGATCGGCCGGCAAGAAGTACAAGGACGCGGTCAGGGACGACAAGGGATCGTCGAAGTGGTTCTGCTCCGATCCGCTGCCTGCCGATCTGGGCGAGCTGACGGTCGAAGATTCAGCGCTCATGACCACCGAGGGCGTGGGTCTGGTGTTCTCGGCGGTCGAAGCCGACGTCGCGCGCGAGCTTGAACCCAAGTTTGCGCAGACCGTGCCGGTCATCTCGACCGCCAGCGCGTTCCGCTATGAGCCTGATGTGCCGGTGTTCCTGCCCGGCGTGAACTGGGACCACGCGACGCTGATCGACGTGCAGCGAAAGAAGCGCGGCTGGAAGGGCTTCATCTCGCCCGGGCCGAACTGCACGACTGTGGGCCTGGCCATGACCTTGCGTCCGCTCGACATCGCGTTCGGCATCGAGCGCGTGCTGATGACATCGATGCAAGCGCTGTCGGGCGCTGGCCGATCGCCCGGCGTCAGCGCGATGGACATCCTCGACAACATCGTGCCGTACATTCCCAAGGAAGAGGAGAAAGTCCAGAGCGAGACCGTCAAGATCCTGGGCAAGATCTCAGGCGACGCGATCACGCCGGCGCCGTTCACCGTGTCGTGCACCTGCACGCGCGTGAACGTGATGGAGGGCCACACCGAATCGGTGTTCGTGCAACTCAAGAAGCCGGCGCGGCTTGATGACGTGAAGGCCGCGTGGCGCGAGTTCGGTCGCGACCTTGCTTCACTGGGGTTGCCCTCGGCGCCCAAAGAGTTGATTCACGTGCACGACGATCCGTTCCGTCCCCAGGTCCGGCTCGACCGCGATCGCGAGGGCGGCATGACCACGACGGTCGGGCGCCTGCGTGAGGACACGGCGTTACCCAATGGGGTGAAGTACATGCTGGTGTCGCACAACACGCGCATGGGCGCCGCCAAGGGCGCGATCCTGGTGGCCGAGTACCTGACGAAGAAGGGCTACATCGCGTAAGCCCGCCTCGGCGGCGCAAGCCGGGTGAGATTCCGAGCTGGGGCCGGGAAGTTCTGGCCGGACCGACGTTGTCTTCACAGCCTGCTTGTGTGGGCGTGCAAAGACCGCCTTGACATTGCACTTGACTGACGCAGTAGACCGTTGCCTGATGGGGCCCGGGGTGCGTCTGTGATTGGAACTCGCGTAAACAACTACGAGATCTTGTCGCTGCTGGGAGAGGGGGGAATGGGCGCGGTCTACCTGGCGGAGCACCCGGTGATGGGGCGCAAGGCAGCGGTGAAGTTCCTCCGCCGCGAGCTGGCGGAAGACAAGACCCTGGTGGCCCGCTTCATCAATGAGGCTCGCGCCGCCAACGCCATTCGCCACCCGAACATCATCGACATCATCGATGTGGGAACCCTGTCAGGCACCGACGTGCCCTACATGATGATGGAGTTTCTGGACGGCGAGAGCTTGGCCGGGCGAATCGCACGCCTGGGCAGATTGAGCCCGGCTGAGGCGGTCGCGATCGCTCTGCAGACCGCCGCGGCGCTGGGGGCTGTGCACGCCAAGGGCATCGTCCACAGGGACTTGAAGCCCGACAACCTGTTCATCATCCCCGACGACGTGAACCCGGGTCGCGAGCGGGTCAAGGTGCTCGACTTCGGCATCGCGAAGCTGCGAGGACAGATCGACAGCGGCTCGGTCAAGACCCACGCCGGATCCATCATGGGCACGCCGCCGTACATGTCCCCAGAGCAGTGCCGCGGCATCCAGGACGACATCGATCATCGCACCGATATCTACGCCCTTGGGATCATCCTGTTCGAGATGCTGTGCGGGACGGCGCCGTTCGTCAGTGCCGGCTACGGTGAGGTCCTGGTCATGCATCTGACCAAGCCACCGCCGTCGCCGCGCCAGAGCAACCCCGGCGTGCCCGAGCATCTGGAGCAAGCCATCCTCAAGGCGCTGGCAAAGACGCGGCAAGAGCGTTTTGCCTCGATGGCCGAGCTGCAGGCCGCTCTAGTCCGAGCCCCGAACCACACTGTGAACAGCGAGGCCCGCGCGAAAATCGGGGCCGCCGAGACGCTTGCGCCGCCGCCCGATGGGGGTGCCGTGGGTGTGGTGACCGAGCCGCCGGGTGCGATGCAGAGCCGGCCGCGGATACCGGTGCTGACCCCGGCGGTGGCCGACGCGCGCCGATCGGGGCCTTCGGCGGGCACGACCACGTTCTCCTCGAACACCGGACAGGTGGCCATCATTGCAAGCGAGCCGGCGCGCCGGTCGCTGAGCCACCGCCGCGCCTTGATCGGCGGCGCCGCTGGTGCGGCGGCGGCGGTGGCGCTGACCGCCGTGTTGGTCAGCAAGACGAAGGCGCCCCCGATGGTGGCTCGGCCCGAACAGACCGGTGTCGCTGCCGCGGGTGGAAAGCCTGCGGGCCCAAAGGTGGCGTTGGTTGCGCCCGCCGGGGAATCCGGCGCTTCAGCGCCAACAGCCGCAACGGCGCCAACAACAACGCCAACAGCGCCGGGCTCGGCGGCACCTGGCGCTGGCGCCGCTGCTGCCGAGGTCAAGCCGATCCCGGATCCGAGGTCCTCGGGCCGCAGGCGTGGGCGCGCAACTCCGGCGGCGATTGCGGCCAAGCCACCCGGGCTGGCGCCCGATCTGCTGCGGGTCGCAGCACCACCGGCCGCCGTCCTCCCGGTGGCCGCACCCGCGACGGCTGCTGCCACGCCCGCTGCGCGTCCGTCACCGGCGGCCGGCAAAAAGAAAGGTGCCGAGAAGTGGTGAACGCCAGCCGGTCCGGCCGCTTGTCGGGACCAATCATCTGTGGATTGAGCACCTTCGCTCTTCTGGTGATCCGGTTTCACCCGACGCCAGCGGTCGCTCAGGCGAAGGACCCGCGCGAACTCGAAGCTCGCAAGGAGTGCCTGGCAGGCCGCTACCAGAAGGGCATCGATGTGCTCGCCGACTTGTTCACCGAGTCTGGCGATCCCAACTACATCTTCAACCAGGCCCGCTGTTTTCAGCAGAACAACCGGCCCGAGGAAGCCATCAGTCGCTTTCGCGAATACCTGCGCAAGGCCAAGGATCTGCCCAAGGACGAACTGGCCGAGGTGCAGGGTTACATCAAGGAATGCGAGGACGTGAAAGGCGAGCAAACGGCCGACAAGCGTGTCGTGCCGCCGCCGGCGCCTGCCGTCGACGTGAAGGCGGTTGCGGTTGCGGCGTCGATCGAGCAACAGGAGCAGTCCGATCGGGCGGCTGGCCGACGCATGCGAATCGTGGGCATCGTGTGCGGCGCCGTCGGGGTCGCGGCCATAGGTGGAGCCATCGCCATGGGTTTGCGCGCGCAGGCGCTGGAGAGGGATTTCGAGGCTCGCTACACCAAGACCAATCAATTCGACAAGCCGCTTTACAACCAGGGCCAGCGCGCCGAGACGTTGCAGTGGATTACCTACGGCGTGGGTGCGGTCGGCGTCGGCGTCGGTGCGCTCTTCTACTACCTGGGCACACGCACCAGCAGCGAATCGGTCACCGGCGCGCAGAGCATGACGACGGTGACCCCCGTGCTCCTCCCAAGCGGCGCGGGTGCGGCGGCCCGCTTCACCTTCTAGGCGGTCGTGAAGATCGTGGAGATCAAGATCGCAAAGCTCTGCCGCCTCGGGGTGCCGTTCGCTGTGCTCGCGTTCGTGACCAGCTGCACGTTCGATCCCAAGTTCACAGTCGAGCAGATCTCCTGCAAAGTCGGCGACGACGATACCTGCCCGGCAGGCTACCGTTGCCTGGAGATCGAAGGTAGCGATCCGGTTTCGGTCTGCTGCAAGGACCGGAACCCGCGGGACAACATGTGCGATGTGGAGCTTGGCGCCAGCGGTGATCGTGACGGGGCGCGAGCCGCGGCCGACGACGCCGAAGGTCGCACGGTCCGCGCGGGCGATGGTCCGCCCCAGGATGGCGCTCCAGACGTGCTGGACGCCCCGCTACTTGGTGGCGCCATGGGCAGTGACGGTCCGCGTGCGGGCGGCGCTGGGGCCGGCGCCGGCATGGGCGGCGCGGATGGCGGCGTGCTGACTGGCGGCAGCGGCGGCACGGCGGGACGTGGTGGCGCGGGCGGGGTAGGTGGCAGCCTCGGCGGGAGCGGCGGTGGAAACGCGGGCGCAGGCGGCGTCGCCGCGGGTGGTGGTGGTGGTGGTGGTGGTGGTGGTGGTGGTGGTGCGGCCGGCTCCGGCGGTAGCGCCGCGGGCAGCGGCGGGCAGGACGCCGGGTTGCAACCCGACGCTCCTGGTTGCGGCGCCGCGATCTGCAAGCTGGGCGACAAGCGCTGTGGCGCGGGCGGCGGCATTCAAGACTGCGTGCTGGTGTCCGGTTGCCCGGTGTGGGGTGCCCAGGTGCCCTGCGGTGGGACCAAAGTGTGCGCGGGTGCTGAGCCTGCGGCGCTGTGCGACTGTCCCGCGCCGCCAGCCGGTTGTGCCGCCGGGGCTGGCACCTTCTGCGAGTCGGCGACGACCGCCGCGACCTGCGCCCGCGACGCCGCTGGCTGTTTGATGGTGGGCACGCGGACCACCTGTCCCCCAGGCAAGCCGTGCACCGGCTCGTATCCGAGCGCGAACTGCTCGTGCGCGGCCCCGCCCTCCGAGTGCGCGGCGGGCGCGGGAACATCGTGTCGGGGCGCCGCCCCGGGCGAGGTGATCACCTGTGCCCTTGACGGCAACGGGTGTCAGGCCATCTCCGGCATGGTCGCTTGCCCGGCCGGCAAGCCGTGCGCGGGGAGTGCGCCGAACGCCATGTGCTCCTGCCCGCCAGGTCCCGCGGACTGTAGCGCCGCGGGTAAGGTGTGTCGGCCCGGCAACGTGCTCGCCACCTGCGGAAACGACGCCAACGGCTGCCTGACGACGGCAAGCATGAGCACATGTCCGTCGCCGAGCACGTGTATGGGCACTTTCCCCGGTGCCGCTTGCGTGTGCCCGGCCCCGCCGGCGGGCTGTACATCCGCGGGCGCGTTCTGTCAGTCGTCGACTTTGGTTGCGACGTGCGGAACTGATGCTGCTGGCTGCATGAACATCACCGCCACCAAGACCTGCACCGCGGGCAAGCCATGCATGGGAAGCCTTCCGGGCGCCGACTGCACATGCCCCGTCCCGCCGCCCGAATGCAACGGAACGAGCGGCAGCGTGTGCAAGGACGCGGGCACGCTGGTCGTGTGCGGCACGAATGCGGACGGTTGCCTGGTGGCCCAGTCCACCTCGGCCTGCGGGACGGGCAAGCAGTGCACCGGCGCGCAGCCGAACGCCATGTGCACATGCCTGCCGCAGCCCGCAGACTGCCCCACGGGCGCCGGCACCGTATGCCGGGCGGGCAATGTGATCGCCACATGTGGCCCCGATCCGACAACTGGTTGCATCGTCACCACCGGCACCGCGACTTGCCCGACCGGCAAGCCGTGCGGCGGCAGCTACCCGAGCGCCGCCTGCATGTGCTCGGCGGTTGCCGAGTGTAATGCCGGCTCGGAGGTTGACGGTAGCTACTGCGTGAACGCAACCACGATGATCACCTGCGCGCCCGACACCAACGCCTGCCAGCAAGCCACCACCACGAACTGCTCCGTGCTCGCCAACGAGGGCTGCACCGGAAGTCACCCGAGCGCCAAGTGCGAGAAGGCGTTTGGGTACACCAGCAGCTCGGGATCGAGCGGCGTGCTGCCGTTCGAGTTCTTGTTCGCGGTCTCCGTCAACGTCACTCAGTCGATCACCATCAAGCGGCTTGGCCTGGTGGCCAAGGCGGCTAGCACCGGGGTGCGCTTGGCGGTCTACACCGACAACGGCGGACCGGACCTGTACAAGGCATCCGCCGTGGGTGCCTACACCGTCCAGTACCCAGGTCTTGGCACCGGACGCAACGAATACGCCATCACCGATCCGCCGTCCACAAGCCCGGTGGTTCTGGCGCCCGGCACGTACTGGATCGTCGGTGTTGTGCAGGCCAGCACCATGCTCATGCAGCAGAGCGGGGTCACGTCCGTCCGCTACAAGACCTGGTCACCGTGGAACACGCCGTTCCCTGCGCAACTTACCGGGGAGACCACGGACACTCTCGCTGCGGTCAATTTCTATATGGTCGGCGTTCCCTGATCCAGTTCAGTTCCACACGAGGAGTCCTCCATGTCCAGGTATTCTCGGCTGCTTCCGGCGTTGTCGATTTCCGTCGCCGTGACTCTGGCGTCCTTGCCCTTGCCCGCTTGGGCGCAGACCCGGTGTTTTCAGCCGGTGGGCGGCGTGCCCGGGGCGTACAGCCAGCCACCGCGGTGGTGGGCGGCGGGGGCCCCGCTCGGCAGCATGACCAGCCGGTGGATAGATGATCCACGCTGGCAAGGTGCCTCCAGCTTCAGCCACCTGTCCGACTACGCCCGTGCCCGCATGCTGGTCGAGACCGTCGGCGCGAACCGTTTCCTGGTCGTCATGTGGCATGTCAAGGCCGACCTCAGCGGCGCCAACGATCGTCTGTATTTTGGTGTCTGGGACGATGCTGCAGCGAAGGGCAACGTGTTCCGCATCGAGCGTTTGATCAATGCCAGCACGGGGGTCGATGGCCTGGCCTATTCGGGTGGCGCGTTCAATGGGCGGGTCTACAACAAGAGCGGCGGCGGTCCCTGGCTGCTCAACAATACCGGTGGTCTCATCGTTCCACCGTTGCCCACGTGGCTCAAGAACGACACCCGGATCGACGTGTTTTGCCCGGGCGTGGGTCCGTGCGACGAGTGGGCGGTACGCATGCGCATTCCCATCGTGCCGGGCGCCGACGTGACCCTGGACGATCCTCCGGGGGTCAACATCACGGCCGGTGGCACCTTCCGCTTCTGGTACCAGATCCAGGACGGGTCGAGCCTGGGATCTGTGTTGTATGGCTTGCCGGAAGGACTCACGGCCGGCGAGGAGGCTGCGTCGAGCACGTGCACGACCATCCCGCCGTACTGCTTTCCCGACCCGACCACCACATGGACCACCGTGCAGGACGGAAGCACCTGCGCGGGCGACATCTCGATCGCTCCGTCCGGCATCTACGTGGGGACCGCAGGCAATCACACGGTGAGCCTGTCGACCGCCAACGACTTCCGCGCTCGACCGGTCAACAACATGTCTTCTGCGCAGCCCGGCAACGCCATCAAGGCAACCTTCCGGGTCGCCAATTGGGGCTCGGTCTTGTTCAATTCGCCCGAGTGGCTGCCGATCTGCAACGACGTGGTCGGCACCGCCGGGACGATAACCCCGACCAGCCAGTTCAACATCGCGTGCAGCTGGACCGTGCCGGACCCGTGCGCGTACAAGCCGACCGGCGATGCCTGCGGGCCCCAGGCCGGCTCGCGCCATGTCGATCAGTGCATGCTGGTCGATCTGGCGTCCGCCGCGGGCGGCGGCGGGTATTTCTTCTCGCCGCAGAGTGCCTGGCAAAATATGTCGTTCAACGGCGCGTCCACTTTCAGGAAAGACGCATCGATCAACATCAGGGGGCTGGCGCCGATCCCGGGCGGCGGACCGAATCGCGACCTTTTTGTCTACGTCAAGGTTCGCAACATGCCGGAAAGCGTGCCGCCAACCGCGCCGATCGATCCCGACAAGCTGGACCCGCGCGTGCGCGAAAAACTGGGCAACGTGCAGCTACCGCGACAAGGTGCGATCGACAGCAAGACCGCCGAGCAGCTTCGGCAGGCACTCGATGACGGACGCATCACCTACGGTGACGTCGAGGCCATCATGCCGACCGCGATCGCGTACGTCTGGCACGACACCGGCAAGACCCTGGCGGCATCAGGCGGTGGCGGCACCAGGCTACTGGCCCCCCAGGCTTCGTTCGGCTACTTCATCTCGCACGACGGCGGGCTCAACGGATGGCGACAGAGGTTCGAAGGCATGAACGTGAGCCAGATCGGGCCCAACCTCTACAAGCTCAGTGTCCCCGAGAACGGTTCGGTGACGGTCACCACCACCATCAAGGCGTGCGAGTACCCGTTCTGTCTCGACCTTCAGCATTGGTTGCTGATCCTGCTGGTGCTGTTGGTCCTGCTGATGCTCGCCTACCTCTTGCTGCGCCGGAAGCCCGCGACGCCCTGATCACAACCAGCGCGTGGTGCTGGAACTGCACGTCGGCGTTGCCGGCTCCCGGGGCGCCGACCGGGTAAAGCGCCCGGTCAAGGCATCGGTTTTTTTTCGGCTTGGCCGAACGTCAACGTTTCGCCGCCGGTTGCGGTACTATCGCCGCGCTTCCGACGAAAAACAGGCCCAAATCATGAGGGTACAATGAGAACACTTCTGGTGACCGCTACTACGACCGCGGCCGTTGCGCTGGGGCTCTCGACGGCATCCATCGCCGCACCGCCTGCCGCACCGACTGCCGCACCGACTGCTGCACCGACTGCTGCTTCCTTCCACCAGATCAAGAAGATCCCGGTGCCCGGCGACGGCGGTTACGACTACCTCTTCCTCGACGAAGGAGCGCGTCGGCTGTATGTGTCCCACAGCACCGAGGTGGCGGTGCTCGACGCCGACTCACACGCGCTGGTCGGACGCATCACCGGCCTCACGGGCGTGCACGGCATCAGCGTTGTGCCGGGCTTGGGCAAGGGCTTCATCACCAACGGCAAACCCTCGACCGTCACCATCTTCGATACCAAGACCTTGAAGACCGTCGGTGAAGTGAAGATGACTGGCAAGAATCCCGACGCGCTCACCTACGATCCGGCTTCGAAGCGCGTGTTTGTGTTCAACCATTCGAGCGGCAATGTGACGGTCTTCGATCCGGCCGATGGCAAGGTCACCGCCACCATCGAGGTGGGTGGCGCGCTCGAATTTGGGCGCGCGGACGGTCGCGGCAATGTGTGGGTGAACGTCGAGGACAAGAACGAGGTCGTGCACCTTGACTCGAAGAAGATGGCGGTGGTGGCGCACTTCCCGCTGGCGCCGTGCGAGGCTCCCACCGGTATGGCCTTCGATGCCAAGAACCGCCGGTTGTTCCTCGGTTGCGACAAGATGATGGCGGTCATGAATGCCGACACCGGCAAGGTGATCACCACGCTGCCCATCGGGGAGGGTGTCGACGCGACCGACTTCGATGTTGGCACGCGTGACATCTTCAATTCCTGCGGCGGCGACGGCACCATGGCGGTCATCCACCAGGATGCCGCCGACAAATATCACCTGGTCGAGAACGTCACGACGCAGCCCCGGGCCAAGACCCTGACCGTGGATCAGAAGACCCACCGCGTGTACCTGGCGGCCGCGCAATTCGCGCCACCGGCTCCGGCGGCGCCTGGTGCACCCAAGGCCAAGGCAGCGGCGGTGCCTGGCAGCTTCTCCGTCCTGGTGTACGGCAAGTAGGCGGAGCCAGGGTGCCCCTGCGATTTCGTTCCGCGGCCACGGCTGTGGCGGCGGCCCTGGCGCTTACGGCGTCCGCCGTGGCGCCCCGAGCCGCCGGCGCGCAGTCCGCGGCCATCGCGGGGGCCGAAAAGCCCTTGTCGCTCGACGATTGTGTGCGGCTTGCCGAGGCTGCGCCCTCGCTGGCGAGTGTCGCCCTGGCCGGACGCCAGGCCGCGGGCTTCGGGGTCGATGCTGCGGTGGCCTCGTTCTTTCCCAGGGTGGCCTGGCAGAGCGCTGTCACTTTCAATTCGACGGTGCCGGGCAGCGACGAGCCCCGGTTTGTGGCGCTCAACGGCAGGCGCGAGTTCCAGTCGGCCCTCGAAGCCACCATGGACATCGACCTGTCGGGCAAGCTGCGCTCCGGGCTGGCGCGGGCGCGCGCTGATCGCGCCGCCGCCGACGCCACGGCGGCGGTGACCATCCGCGACCTGCGACGCGCCGTCGCGATGGCGTACTACCGGACGCTGCTGGGTCGGCATCTGGTTGACAGCACCCGCGACTCGCTGGACGAGGCACGCAGCTTCGAGAAGCGTAGCCAGGCGCTGTTCGAGGGCGGAGAGGCGGCCCGGGCAGACGTGGCGCGCGCGCGGTTGCAGACGACGACGCTTGAGCAAATGCTCAACACCGCCGAACTCGACGCGCGCATGGCCAGTCAGGATCTGGCGTCGTTCTGGACCGCGAACGTGGGCGCGACGCTGGCATTGGAAGATGTGTTGGTCGGCCCGGTGCCGTCGCCGCCCGACGACGAGTCGGTGGATGCGGGCAGCAGGCGGGTCTACCTGCGGCGACCCGAATTTCGTCTGCTAGAGGCACAGCGCGAGGGCTTCTGGGCCGACTACCGCCACGCTCGTTCGGGACTGTTTCCGCAGGGGCTGGTCAAGTACCAGTACGGCTTCGACACCTTGGGTTTTCACTGGCGGGACCGCGGGCATGCCCTGTTGCTTGGTCTAAGCGTGCCGCTGTTTGATTTCTTCCAGACGCCGTCGACCTACAAGCCGTTTCGCTTGCGGGCCCAGATGGTCGATCTGGAACGGCAGATCTCGGAGCGGACTTTTTCGCGGGACTACCAGTCGGCTCTAGCTCGCGCCACCATGTTTTACCGGCAGGTCGACATCACCGATTCCCAGGTCAAGGCCGCGGTCGAAAATCTGAACCTGGCGCGCCTGCGCTATGACGGCGGCGAGGGCCTGGCGCTGGAAGTCGTATCGGCGCAAACCCAGCTCACCCAATCCCGAGCCAATTACTACACCGCGCGCGCTGCCTACCTCGCTGCGCGCGCGGATCTGAAGGTGGCCAGCGGACAATGAAACAACCTGTGAGACAACCTGTGAAATCGACGCTCATCCTGTTGGGAATGGCGATGGTCCTCGCTGCGTGCCCCGAGAAGCAAGAGGCGCCCGAGCCCAAGGCCCTGGTGACGGTGAAGACCGCCGTGGTGCAGCTGGCTGACGTGGCCATCCGGGTGAAGGCGCCCGCGGTTTTGCACCCACGCGAGCAAGCCAACATGGCCGCTCGCACCACCGCGCTCATCCGGCAGATCAAGGTCAAGAAGGGTGATGACGTGTTGGAGGGCCAGGTCCTGGCCGTGCTGGAGAGTCGCGATGTGATGGCGCAGAAGCAGGAAGCGGAGGCAGCCGTCAGTGACGCGCAGGCGAATCTGCAGAAGACCCAGAGCGGCACCTTCCACGTCGAGATCGAGCGCACCAAGGGTCAGTTGCAGGTCGCGCAGTCCGGTTTCGAGCAGGCGCAGAAGGTGTTCGAGAAGCGGCAGGATCTGTTCAAGCAGGGCGCCATCCCGCAGCGTGAGCTGATGCTGTCGCAGACCGAGCGCGACACCATGCGCGCCAACCTGGCGGTGGCGAAGAAAAATCTGGAGCTTCTGCAGGGCGAGAAAGACGTCACCATGGCGCAGAGCCGGGTCAAGCAGGCGGGCGCGCGGCTGAGTCTGCAGAACGTGCAGGTCGCGTTCACCCAGATCAAGAGTCCGTTCGCGGGCACCATCACCGAGCAGTTCGTGTACCCGGGCGACATGGCGAGTCCCACGTCGCCCATGTTCACCGTGATGGATCTGACCGCCGTCATCGCGCGGGCGCAGATCCCTGAGGCCGACGCCCGGCTGGTCAAGACCGGGCAGCCTTGCACCTTCATGCCGGCCGACGCACCTGACGAGGGCGTCGCTGGGCGCATCACGGTGCTCAACCGCGCTGTCGATCTGCAACGGCGCACGGTCGAGGGTTGGTGCGAGATCGCCAACAAAGCAGGAGCGTTGCGCGCCGGGGTGTTCGGCACCGTCTCGATCACCTGCGGAACCGACAAGGGCAGCCTGGTGGTGCCGCAGACCGCCGTGCAGTTCGCCGAGGGCACGCGCTCGGGCTCGGTGCTGGTGGTTGACGACAAGCACATCGCGCACACGCGTGAGGTCAAAGCTGGGGTGACCTTCGATGGCCAGGTGCAGATCAAGAGCGGCCTGCGCGCAGGTGAGGTGGTGGTCAGCGAGGGTGGCTACAACGTGCCCGACGGCACCGAGGTTCAAACCGGAGCACCGCACGCTGCAGAACCCGGTGGTGCTGGCGGGGCAGGGGGCGAGAAGGCCAAGGAAGCTGCGGGCAAATGACCGGGCGGCTCGCTCATTTCGTCGGCGCGCACGGTCGCGCGCTGGTGTTGATTGCGCTGTCCTTCTCGCTGGCCGGTGTTGTGTTCCTGTTCAGGATCCCGATCGGGCTGTTTCCCCAGACCAACTTTCCGCGCATCGTCATCCTGGCCGACAACGGCATCGCGCCGGTCGATGTGCAGATGCTGTCGGTGACCAAGCCGATCGAGGAGGCCATTCGCATCGTCCCGGGCATCACGGATGTCCGCTCCATCACGGCGCGTGGCTCGTCGGAGATCAGCGTGTCGTTTCGCTGGGACATCGACATTCTGAACGCCTTGCACCTGGTGCAGGGCCGCATCGCGCAGATAACGCCGCTATTGCCGCCGAACACCCGCTTCTACATCAACCGCATGACGTTCTCGGTGTTCCCGATGATCGGGTTCTCGATGACCTCGTCCAAGCGGCCGCTGTCCGAGCTGTGGGATCTGGCTAGTTTCGACATCGCGCCGCGGCTGTATCGGGTGCCGGGCGTGGCCGAGACCCGCATCGTGGGTGGCCGGCCGTTCGAGTACCACGTGCTGGTCGATCCGCCGCGACTCAATGGCTATGGCCTGCCCATCACCAAGGTGGTCGAGGCGCTGCGCGCAACCAACGCGGTCACGGCGGCGGGCATGATCCAGGAGAATTACCACCTGTATCTGACCACGGTTACCGGGCTGTTCAAGGACCGCGAGCAGATCGAGAACACCGTGATAGCGGTGGTTCAGGGCACACCCGTGCTGGTCAAGAACATCGGCAGCGTGGTGCCCGCCGAGAAACCCATCTACAACATCGTGACGGCCAACGGTCGCAACGCGGTGCTGGTCAATGTCCTGCAGCAGCCCGACGGTAACGCGGTCCAGATCGCGGACGACGTCAACCGCGAACTGCGCGACATCAAGAAGGCGTTGCCGCCCGACATCGAGCTGTCGGTGTTCTACGACCAGTCCGAACTGGTGCGCGACTCGATCGAAGGCGTCATCGAAAGCATCCTCATCGGGTTGGGTCTGTCGATAGCCGTGCTGCTGGTGTTCCTCAAGAGCTGGCGCACGACGGTGGTGGCGGCGGTGGTGATTCCGGTCGCGACGCTGACGTCCGTGGTGTTCATGAAGCTGTTCGACATGAGCTTCAACCTGATGACGCTGGGTGGGCTGGCGGCGTGCATCGGTGTGGTCATCGACGACGCCATCGTCATGGTCGAGAACATTTCGGTTCACCTGTCGCTGGGCGAGGATCCCCGCGAGGCCGCCAAGCGCGCCATCACCGAGCTGACACCGGCACTGATTGGCTCAACCCTGACGCCCATCGTGGTGTTCGCGCCGCTGATCTTTCTGGGTGGCATCACCGCGGTGTTCTTCCGCGCGCTGGCGCTGACGCTGGTAACGGCGCTGCTGGCGTCATTGCTGCTGGCCATCTTCGTCACGCCGGTGATCGCGGGCCTGCTGCTCAAGCAGCGGGTCGCGCGGGAAGGCATCACGCTTGAAGAGGCGGAGCAAGCCGGGGAGGGCCGCATCCTGCGTTGGTTCACCCGGCGCTACGAGGCCGCGCTGCACACGTCGCTCGACCGGCCGCTGCTGGTGCTGGTCGGCGTGTTGCTGGTGATGGGCGGGTCGATCTTCGTCTACACGAAACTGGGCAGCGGCTTCCTGCCCGAGATGGACGAGCGCGCCACCGTGCTCGACTACATGACGCCGCCGGGGACTTCACTGGAGGAGACCGACCGGGTCCTGCGCAAGGTCGAAGAGTTCCTGCGTGAGACGCCCGACATCGAGAGCTACTCGCGGCGCACCGGGGCGCGGCTGGCGCTGGCCATCGCCGAGCCCAACACCGGCGACTACCTGATCAAGTTCAAGCGCGATGGCAGGCCGATGGAAGAGGTGACCGACGAGCTGCGGGTGAAGATCAAGACCGCCTTTCCGGGCCTCGACGTCGAGTTCCCGCACATCCTCGAGGATCTCATCGGCGATCTCGCGATGACGCCGTCGCCTATCGAGATCAACATCTATCACCCGGATGAAGCGGTGTTCAAGAAGGTGGCGGCCGATATCGCCGAGTGGCTGCCCAAGGTGCCGGGAGTGGTCGACATCGTGAACCGCACGGTGGTCATCGGTCCGTCGGTGAATTTTCGGGTCGATCCCGAAAAAGCGCTGCGCGCGGGCTTCGGGGTGCAGGACGTGGCGAACCTCGGCACTGCGATTCTCGACGGCGAGGTGGCGTCGAACATGATCCGGGCCAACCGGCTGGTCGGGATCCGGGTGCGCTACCCGCTTGAGTACCGGTCCTCGGTGGAAAAGCTGCGCGCGGCGCTGGTGACGTCACCCACCGGCCAGACGGTATCCCTGGGCAGCATCTCGGGAATCGAGATGGAGGAAGGCGCAACCGAGATCCGGCGACACAATCTGCGCAACATCAGTGCCGTCACCGGACACGTGTCGGGACGCGACCTGGGATCGAGCATTGCCGAGATCCAGCGGCGGCTGTTCGCCGAGGTGAAGATCCCACCCGGCACCGAGATCTATTACGGCGGTATCTACAAGATCCAGAAAGAATCGTTCGACGGGCTGTTGCAGGTTCTGGTCGGATCGATCTTTCTCATCTTCGTCATCCTGGTGTTCGAGTTCCGCAGCTTCTCGCATCCCATCGCCATCCTGGCGGCGACGATCCTGTGCGGCTCGGGCGCGGTCGTGGCGCTCTACCTGACCGGGCATACCCTGAACATCTCGTCGTTCATGGGGGCCATCATGGTCGTCGGCATCGTGCACAAGAACGGCATCCTCATGTTGGACGCCGAGCGCGCTTTCACCGAGAAGGGCTTCCCGCTCAAGGAAGCCATCTTCCACGCCGGCCGGCGCCGGTTGCGCCCCATCCTGATGACGGCGCTGGCGACCATTTTCGGCATGCTGCCGCTGGCGGTGGGGGTCGGATCGGGCGCGCAGATGCTGCAGCCGCTGGCCGTGGCGGTGATAGGCGGCGTCGCGGTGTCCATGATCCTGTCGTTGCTGGTGACGCCCGTCCTGTTCTGCAAGCTGCGCGAAAGAGGGTTGTAGGCCGGGCAGCTATCAGCGGGGGTCGAAGTCGTCGAGGCGGCGCAGCAGTGCGGCCAGCACGGCTCGCAGGTGTGCGAAGGGTTCTGGCAGCTTGGTGAACGACGCCTCATCCATGTAGAGGTCGCGGCGCAACTCGATCTGGATGGCATGTACGCCCTGGCTGGGGCGGCCGTGGTGGGTGGTGATGTAGCCGCCCTTGTAAGGATCGTTGAACGCGACCGTCAGGCCGTGGTGGCGGAAGTGCTCGCCCACGGTTGTCGACAGCGCGGGCGAGCAGCTGGTTCCGTCGCGATCTCCCGGTACCACGTCCGCGCGCGTCTGGCCCGCGTCGGCGTGGCCGGCGCGTCCGACCGACGGCATCGAGTGGCCATCGATCAGGATGGCGTAGCCGAACTTCGCCCTGGCGCGATCGAGACCCGTGGCAATGGCAGAGTGATACGCCTCGTGGAGTGCACGGCGTGCCTGCCATTCGAACAGGTGCAGCGGGCGCCCGAGCGCGGGTGCGCCGGTGGTTGTGACTTGCCAGATAAAGCCGCGGTCGTTGGCGTGGCGTCGCGCCGGGTGATCCGGCACCGCAGCCGCCGTCACTTCGTCGGGATGCCGGTTCATATCGCAGACGAAACGCGACAGATGAGCGCGGACGAAAGCGCCGCGCGGGGCGCCTTCGAAGAGATCGTCGACGAAAAGATCGGCGTCGCAGCGCACGTCCAGAGTTGGGGCCAGCGGGCCGGCGAAGCCATCGGTGCTGATGCCGGCATGGGGCACACTCACGACAACCGGCGTGACCGGAGCGTCAGGTAGGACCGCGGAGAAGGCAGCGGCGTCCATGTCGCGCTCAGAATCTCATGCGGTAACCCAGATCGACCAATGGCCCGCCTGCGCCGCCCTCGACCAGATCGGCGCTCGACAATCGGCCGAGTGGGATCCACAGATAGCGGGCGCCTACCACCACGTCCGCGGTGCGCAGCGCATACGCGGCCTCGCCCGATGTTTCGAACACCGAACCCAGAGCGCTGCCCGCGATGACGAAGCCGTACGACTCGACGCGGGTGCGCGCCAGGGACACGCCACCGCTCAGGCCCATGGCCAGCGTGATCCGGGGCGCGGGACGAAAGTACCAGCGTCCGGTGGCGACGATCGGGAACTGATCCACTGTCAGGCTGGTGATGCCCGCGGGATTCTCGGCGATGCGAAAGCCGTGCAGGTAGCCGATGCTGGCGCCTAGTGCAAGTCCATTGGGCCACGTGCGCGGGTGAAAAAGCGCGTCGCACGCGAAGGCAGGCCCGGCGTCGTCGCGTAGGGTCCACGCGATCCCGGCGCGCGCGGTCAGCGAGCGCCGGGGTAGGGCTGCCACGCTCGGGGTGGCGGGTCGAGCTGGGCGCTCCGGCATCGGCAAACCCGCGAGTGACAACTGCGCCCGCGCGTAACCGCCGTCAAGGACCGCCTCGACTTCCAGTTCATCGCGACCCTCGAAGCGCGCTGGCGCGGGGATGGATGCCATCACGCGGCCGTCCGCTGCGATCTGCACCGGCATCAGGCGTCCGTCGACAAAGATCTCGGTATTGCCGGCGTGGACCGGGTTGCCGAACAGATCCTCGGCCGACACGAACACGTGCGCGGCGATGTCGGATCCAATGGTCAAGCGTGGGCGATCGGACCGCAGCATGATGCGCGCAGGTGCGCCCGGCACCAGCGGTAGCGTGGTGCTGACCTCGGTGGCGGCATCCCCCCGGATCAGTGCCGACAGGGTCAAGGCCTGGTCGGTGGGCGTGTGAGGGGCGCGGACCAGGAAGCGGGCTTCACCGGGCCGGCCGCCAAGCGGCTGCGGCTTGCCCGCCGACGTTCCCAGCATCAATGTCGCCGGATCGGCGGGCGTGCCCGAGGGGTCGACGCCGAAGACCGCGATCTCGGCGACGCTGCCCAGCGGCAGAGCGTCCGGCTTCAGCAGCAGAAGGCGCGGAAACGGCGGCGGTTTCAGATCGACGGTTTGCTCGGTGGTCTTGCCGTAGCGGTTGACCGAGCGGGCGATGCCGAATGCCACGCCCGGGGGCACCACCACCCCAATGCGAACGGCGCCGTCGGCCCCGGCGCGCTGCGGGCCGAAGTCCTTGTCACCGATCCGCAGCGACACCTGGGCACCCGGATCGGTGTGAAAAGCCGGGGCGGCGGCGGCGCGTAGGCGGAGCACCGAAAAGCCACGCAGGGCGGGGTTGCCGAACTCGGCCACCACAATGGCGGCTTGCGGGAAGCGCTGGGGCGGCAAGAGGTAGCGGGCCGAAAATTCCCGCGGGCCGATGCGGACCGGATCCTCAACCTGGCCAACCGACGTCAGCACGCGCGGCGGATCGAAATCGGGGGGGCCGTCACCGGAGACGATGATGCGCAACTCGACCTCGAAATCGAGGCCCAACACCGGCGCTGCCGCGTTGGGCGTGATGGTGACTGCCATCGCCCCGGAGGGAAACGACGACGCGAACGCGGCGCCCGGCTCGGCCCAGGTTCCCAGCAAAGCCGCCAGTGCCGCGGCCGTCACTGCTTCCACAATTCCCCTGCGGCCTGCTCCAGCTTGGGGGCCTTGGCGGTACGGCGGATGGTGGTGGCGGTGGTCTTCTTGCGGCCGGCCATGTCCTCGGCTTCGACTTCGATCCGGTTGGCGCCGACAGCAAGCGGGATGCTGACCGCAAAGCTGCCGTCGGGACCGGTCTCGGTGTCGACACCGTTGATCCTGATCTGGGTCGATGGGCGCGCTTGCCCGCGCAGTGGCACCCGGGCTTCGTTCTGTTCGATCTCTGGCCACACGACTGAAAGGAGGAGCTCTTCTGGGATGGGCTCGGGAGCGGTCGGCGGCTGGTCGGGCAGAGCGATGCTCTCTTTGCCGGCGGTGACCGCGACCTCCTGGCCCTGCGCCGAGAAGCGCACGTCGCCCTGCGAGGTCGCGACCTGGACCCTGCCCTTTTGGTCCAGTCGCACCACGAAGAGCGCGGCGCCGCGGTTTTTGGCGCGGGTGCCGCGGGCGGCGATCTCCAGGGTTTCGTCGCCGCTGGTCACATCGGCGGTGATGTTGCCGCGGAGCAGATCGAAGCGGGCGGTCTTCTGTGCCAGCTCCGCCAGACGGATGTCGACATCCTCGCGTAGATCGATCTCGACGCCGCCGCGACGCAGATGGGCCCGGGCGCCGCGCTGGGTGCGGATGACGTCGGACAAGGCCAGGGTCTCGCCGGCCTGCACCACGTACCAGCGCCCGTTGCTGAATGCCTCGACCTGTCCTTCGACCGCGGCGACGCGAAATTGGTCCTTGGCATCGGCGCCACTCTGTCCGGGCAGAACGCGCCGCATCTGCGCGCCCCTGTATTCCTCGACGGGGACCTCGAAGAAGCGCCGCGAGATGATGCTGGCGACGTAGAAGGTTGCCGTCACACTGGCCAGCAGAGCGCCATACAGCAATGCGCGGCGCTGGGCCTCGGACAGTTTCATGCCAGGTGGCTCGCTCCGGTGTCGATCGGGAAAGTGATGAAGAAACTCGTGCCGGTGCCGACTTCACTCTCGACGCGGATGGTGCCGCCGTGGTCCTCAATGATCTTGTGAACCACCGACAGGCCGATGCCAGTGTCGTTGCGGCGCGTCTTGGTCGTGAAGAATGGATCGAAGATGCGTGGCAGTACGTCGGCCGGGATGCCACGGCCGGTGTCGCTGACCCGCAGGCGCAGGAGCTTCGCTTCAGGCAGGGTGGTCTCGAATGACAAGCGTCCGCCCTGTTCCATCGCTCCCCGCGCATTCTGGATGAGCTGAATCAGAGCGGCCTGCAGTTGCACGGCGCTGCCCCGTACCGGCGGGCCGGGTGTCGGGACGTTCTTGAAGATCGCGATGCCGGCTTCGGCCAGCGCGGTCGGCCCGCACAGATCCAGCGCGTCGTCGATGACCCGCGCCAGGTCCAGAGCGCGGAAGTCCTCGCCGCCTTGTCGCTGTGACATACGCAGCAGGTTGGCCACGATGGTCTGGATACGCAGAGCCTGTTCCTCGATGTCGGCAACCATAGGGCGGGCGGGGTGGGCCTCGGGCAGATCGGCCAGCAGCAACTGGGCCAACCCCAGCACCCCGGTCAGGGGGTTGTTGATCTCGTGGGCGACGCCGGCACCCAGCGAGCCAAGCGCGGCCAACGAGCGCGAGCGCAGCAGCAGGTCCTGCGCTTGGCGCAGCTCGCGCGTCTTGTCCTCGACCCGTCCTTCCAGCGTCTCGTTCCAGCCCTTGATCTCCTCGGTCTGGCGCAGGATCTCTTGCCGCGCAGTGTCCAGGGACGTGGCCATGGCGTTGAATGCCCGCGCGACGTTGCCGAGTTCGTCGTTCGAGCCTGGGTCGATCTGAGCATCGAGCTTGCCTTGCGCGATGTTGCGCGCGCCCTGTTCCAGCGTCCCCACGCGGCCCGACAGGCTGCGCGCCAGCAAACCGCCGACGATGGCGGCGACCAGACCCGAGACGCTCATCCAGTAGATGGTCGACAGGCGCAGGCTGCGCACCTGCGCCAGCGCCGCTTCCAGGCGTCTCTCGACCACCACGCCCATCCCGAACGGCGGTGCGGGAGCGTAGGCGCCGAGCACCCGCAGATCGCCGCTGACGTATTCGGCGACAAATTCGCGCTCGGGCAGGCTGCCCGCCGGGACGCCGGGTAGGGACTTGCCGGCGCGCGGCTCACCCGACATCGGGCGTGCGGTGGCGACGATCCGGCTTTCGCGATCGAGCACCAAGATGTCACCGTCGGTGCTGGGCAAGTTGGCCAGATAGTCCGCCACCCAGCGCAGCGACATCATGGCCGCGATGACCTGCGGACTACCGTCGCCGCTTGCACCCTGCGGCTGGTACTTCACGGCCATCACCACATGCGGAGTCCCGCGGCGTCCCGCAAGCAGCACCGCGCCGACCGCCGATCCGTTACTCAGCGTCTCGGTGACCGGCACCGCGGCCTCGAAACGGGCGACGTCGTCCGGGCTGACGGCTTCGTGGTTGGAGAAGGCGGTGTTGGGCCGCGGGGCCTCCTGGTACGCGGGCGGCGCGAGCGGACGGCCGTCGCTGTTCAAAACCGCTACCGCCGAAAAGTCGTCGCTCTGGTGGTAGACCAGCTGCGGGAACTTGCGCAGCACCTCGGGGTTGGTGGTGCGAGTCAGATCGAGCACGCGGGTTTCGACCAGGAGGGTGCGGTGCACGCCCTCCAGATGGCTGGCGACGTACTCGGCCACCTGGCGCGCGGACATCTTTTCGTGCTCCTCCGTGGCGCGACGCAGGTGTCGCTCGCTGATGCGCGCCGAATTGAAGCCAGCGATCGCCAGCGGTATCGCCGAGACGCCGAACGAGAGCAGCGCGAACTTGGGCAGCAGCTTCATGGTGGCGCTGGCCAGGCGAAGACATCCTCGAGCCGCGAGTAACCCAACTCGGGATCGAACGCCCACACGCTGGTGCGGCCGCGCCCGGGTGGAGCGGCGCCGCGGATCTCGTCGGGTCCGACCAGCGCAGGCTCGCCCAGCGCGACCGCGGCGCTCAGGCTGTGGCCGAAGTAGATGCGCGTCGCGGCCGAGAAGAAGCTGCCGCGAATCGTGACCACGGTACCGCCGGCCGCGTCGCCGGTGTCGGGCTCGATGCCCTGGAGCGAGGGCGGTGACTGAAACTCGAAGGCGTTGGTCCAGGTGGTCTGGCCAAATGGGGTCTTCAGCGTCATCGATACCGGGCCGGCCGCATGCTCCGGCGCGCGCCCGCTGATCGTGTGATCGTCGATGAAGATCCCGCCATCGGGGATCATGGCGACGTCGCCGAAGAAGACGCGGCTGCCCGGCAAGAAGCCGGTACCGGTAACCAGGACGTCGGTACCGCCAGGTGTGCCACCGCGCGTGGGCGCAATTCGCTCGATGCGCAGGCGCGGCTGCAGCCGGAACGACAGGGTTTGCCCACCCCTGTTGGCGGCGCGCGCCGAATCGGTTGCGGTGACACGCAGGACGAACGGATCGCCGTCGTTGAGCCACAACGGGATCTCTAGATCGAACTGGCACAGCACGAGTTCGGGGGCGGGCGAGATCGGACATTCGCCTGAACTGATGGTTCCGTCGGGCCCGATGCCCTCCCACCTGACGCTGGCAAGCCGCCCTTGCTCGCCGTCGCTCGCGAACAGGCGCACCGCCGCGGTCGACCCGGGAGCCAGCCCTGTGTTTGCGCTGGGTGTTTCAATGAACACGACTGGCGGCTGCAGGTCGGGCCCCAGCGACGTGAAGCCAGCTTCGAGCACGGCTTCCGCCCCGCGTGGGTCGCGGATCTTGACTGGGTAGGTACCCGCGGGCAGCCCCGGCTCCATCAGCGCGGACAGCTCGTCGAGGCCACGCCAGCCGAAGGTCTTGAGCACCACGGCGGGACCATCAGCGCCACCCACCCGGCCGGTAAAGCCCACTGCGCGCGCTTCCCGCAACCCGGACGCTGTGTCGAGTTCCCAGCTTGGCAGGAAATCGGCGCCCGTCAGGATTACTCGTAGCGGCAGATCGCTGTAGCCGACTTCGGGCGCGAACTTATCGAGCCGGGGCGTCGGTGGCCGGTCGCCACAGCCCGCGATCGAAGCCAGCAGCATCGCAACGCGGGCGCCTACCAGCCGTGGCATCGCGGGGATTTTACTCCCTCAATCGCCGCGGCGACCCATTCCTGGGTGCGAAATCACCTAGTCGAAGAACGCTTCGGTGCGGATCTGGCGTTTGCGATCGATCCCGACGGCGACCAGGGCCTGCTTCAGCTCCTGGATCATGGCGCCGTTGCCAACCAGGTAGAAGGTGGGCTGGTTGAAGTCGGCCAGGCGGTCGAGGATGGCGGAAGTGATGCGACCGCGCCTGCCCGGCCACGCCGCGCCCGCTTGCGACAAGTACGTGTGCAGCTGGGCGCCGGCAGCGGCGCAGGCGGACTCCATCTCGGCGGGGAGGAAGACATCCTCCTCGTTGCGCAGGCCCCAGTAGACATGACGGCGGCCGGGCGCAGATGGCTCCCCCAGCTCGGCCAGCATGGCCAGCACGGGTGCACCACCGGTGCCGGTGGCGGCGAACACCACGTCACCTGGGTGTTGTTCTGCGAGTACGAAGAACCCGTGCGGGCCGGTCATGGCCACCTCGGCCCCGATGGGCAGGCTGGTGATGAAGTCGGCGGCGAGTCCTCCGGACATTGCGCGGATGATGAGACGCAGGCTGCGGCCGTCGCGGCTCGGCGACGCGATGGAGTAGCTGCGCCGGACCGCGCGGCCATCGGCGTCCTTGCCCACCGACAGCGTGACGAATTGCCCGGCGCGAAACACCAACAGGCTCGGCGGCAGCACTTCGAACGTCAGGTCCACCACCCCAGGAGCGACGGGGGATCGCGACGCCAGACGCGTGGTGAACGCCGAGGACATTTTGGGCCTTATAGCATTCCGCGTGATCGCCAGCGCGGGATCGATCCGGGGCGGCGCCCCTGCCCGGCGGCCCAGGTTGCTGGTAGGGTTCGCGCCATGTTTCGTACCCAAGCCATGATCATTGTCGGGGCCGTCTCGGTGCTGGCGTCGTGCAAGAAAGAGGCGTCCGACAGGCCCGCGGGCTTGGCGCCGTCATCGGCCCCGGCCGCGACCGCCGCCGCGCCCGCGCCGGTGTTGCCAGCACCGCCCGCGCTGCCACCAGCCGAGACGGTGCCCGCGGCGCCTGACCCGAAGCAGACCATCGGCGGCACGATCACGTTACCGTCGGCGCGCAAGCGGGACGTCAAGAAGGGCGACATCATGTTCGTGATCGCGCGCCGGGCCGGCGGTCCGCCCGGGCCGGGATCGATGCTGGCCACGCAGAAGCTGGTGGCGGGCGATTTTCCGATGGCCTTCCTGCTGTCGAGCCGCGACGCGATGTTGCCCAATACGCCGTTCGAGGGGCCGGTCAACATCACAGTCCGGGTCGACAAAGACGGTGACGCCATGACTCGCAAGAAGGGCGACGTGTTCGGTGCCGCCAACGACATCAAGGTGGGCGCGCAGGCCGTGACCATTCCACTCGACACGCTTCAAGCCGAGGACCAGATCCTGGGCGGCGGCATGATGCCGGGGGCAGCGCCGCCGCCGGGGCACGGCCAGATGCCGCCGGGGCATCCGTAGCGTCCCGGGCGTATACTTGCCGCCGCGATGCCCGCCACTGCCCGCCCTGCCGATCACGAGGACCGCCCGACCGAGGACCGGATCGTGGTTCTGGGCGGCGCGACCTGGGCCGACTACCAGCGCCTGCTCGAGATGCGGGGCGACCATTCGGCGCCTCGCATCGCCTACCTGGAAGGGGTGGTGGAGATCATGAGCCCGTCACGGAGCCACGAGTCGATCAAGTCCGTCATCGGTCGGCTGGTCGAGGTCTGGTGCCTGGAGCGCGGGATCGAGTTTTCTTCCTTCGGGGCGTGGACCCTGGAGAGCAAGGCCCATGGCCGCGGCGTCGAGCCCGACGAGTGCTATGTGTTCGGAGATCCGCGCGGCGCCGTGCGGCCACACCTTGCGATCGAGGTGGTATGGACATCCGGTGGCCTCGACAAGTTGGACATTTACCGCAAGCTCGACGTCGCCGAAGTCTGGTTTTGGCGCCGCGGTGTCCTCACGATCCACGGGTTGCGCGGCGAGGCCTATCAGCAGGTCGTAGCGAGCGAAGTCCTGCCCGGCATCGATCTGGTCGCGCTGTGCGGGTTCCTCGATCGTCCGACCACCAGTGCCGCCATTCGCGAATATCGGGCCAGCTTGCAGTCAGGGCGCTGACCGGCGCCGATTTGTTGTAGATTCGGGCGCCCGAAACGGAGAACCCATGCCCGATTACAAGAAGATCCGCGACATGGTCAGCCACCGCGTGACGTTCGAGTACGACACCGGGGCCAAGATCATCGGTTACGTGGCCTCATGCGCGCCGGCGCAGGGGCCAGTCCAGTACACCGTCCTATCCAAGGTTCAGGTACTGGACGCCAACAACAACGTGGTGGCCAAGTTCGACGAGCTGCCGATCGTGCCCAACAACCTGGTCGCCTTCACGGTGACCGAAGGGCCGCTATAGAAATGGGAACGCTATAGAAATGGGAACCCTAAGAGGGTTCCCAAACCCTCCCGCGATCGCCTGGTGATGGCCCTGGGGCGGGTGTGGCTTTTCGCGTCGGTGTTCGTGCTGGCCGGCTGCGCGGCGGGCGCCCGGCAGATTGTCGAGACGCGCGATCTGTCGGAAGCGGGGCGGGCGCCCTCGATCGACGCCATCGTTGATCTGGGTGGGGGCGACGTTCCGCGCGAGGGCGAGTTGCGGGTGCGGCCGACCGACGGGGTGGCCGTCATTGGCGAGGTGCTGTGGATCCGCGGTGGATCCTTCGGACGCCAGCCGACGGTGCTTATCGGGGGCCGGCCGGCGGCGGTGCTGTCGCGCACCGGTGACGGCGGCATCCTGGTGCGCGTACCGCCCGGCACGCCCGCCGGCGAACAGCCGGTGATCGTCAGCAACGAGCACGGCCAGAACCAGCACCGAATTCCCATCCGTCGTTACGCAGTCCTGGTGCCACCCGCAGGCGGGCGCGTCGCGTTCGCCGAAATGGGGCCCGAGGGGCCGGCGCCGTCGAGCAGCATCGAGCTTTCGGGCGCGCGCTTCCTGCGCATCTCGCCCGAGGGTCGCGCGGCGTACGTCATCAGCGACAAGGGCGGCGTGCTGACGGTGATCGAGCTACCGGCTGCCGGCGGTCCGGCTGTGTTCGGTAAGCTTGACGTGGCGGTGGCGCGGGTGCGCGCGCTGGCGGTGGCGGCGGCGGCCCCGGTGGCGGTGCTGGTGCGAGACGAGGAGGTGCTGATCCTCGACATCGCGGCACCACTGCGGCCCGCGCGGCTGGGCCTGTTGCCATTACCGCCCGTGGTGGCGGGGGCGGGGGTGCGACGCGCTGACGTCTCACCTGATGGCAAGCTTTTGGCCATCGCGGTTGTCGCCAGGAATCAGGTGTTCCTGCTCGATCGTGCGCGTACCGGACGCGACGCCGTAGTCGCGTCGCTGGCGCTAGCGCCCGAGGTGCGAGCGGGTGTGCTGGTCGACCTGGCGTTCTCTCCCGACGGCGGGACGCTGTGGGTGTTGTCAGGAGCCACCGACGAGAGCCGGCCGATGGGACCGCAGCCGACGCGGGTGTTCGCGTTGCGGCTGGTGCGCACGGGTGGCGGCATCAAGCTCGATGCTGCGCGCACGGTGACGCTGGACGCGGCGGCGGATCCGGCGCGCATCAGCACCGGACGCAGCCTGCCGCTGGTCAGCGGTGCCGGCATCCGGTTGCCGCCGGAGCGGGCGACGGTGTTCATCTCGGCGACGCTGAAAGAGACCGATCGGTCGGCGGTGTTCGCCTTGGGGGCCGAGGATCTCGCGACCGAATTGCTCGGCGTCGATGGCGGGCTCGCGGTCGGCGGCGTCGATGTCTCGCCCGAGGGGCGCTGGCTGCTGGGCGCGGTCGCTGGCAAGGATGGCGGTTTTCGCGTGCACGCGGCGCCCGCGGATAGCCGGCCAGGCGCGCCGCGATCGGTGCTGCTGTTGCCGGGCGCGGGGTCAGGCCCGGCCGCTGCTGCCGAGGTTCGGGTCCAGCCGTGATCTCCGGCGTGACCGGCGGCCCGTGCCGACTTCACGCGCAGGTTCGAGGCCGGGTGCAGGGCGTCGGCTTTCGCTACACGACGCAGGTCGAGGCGACGGCCCTGGGTCTGGGCGGCTGGGTGCGCAACCGCAGCGACGGCAGCGTCGAGGTGGTGGCCGAGGGTGAGCGCCAGGTGGTGGAGCAGTTTCTCTCCTTTCTTCACCGAGGCCCACGGGGCGCCCATGTGATAGGAGTGTCGATCGAATGGCTGCCCGCATCGGGCTCGCCGATTCCCTTCGAGCTGAGGACGACCGCATGAGCACAACGAACAAGGGACACGAATCCGGAACCATCCAATCGGTGTCGCGCGAGAGCCGCCTGTTCCCGCCGCCCGCCGCCTTTGCGGTCAAGGCGCGCATCAGGGACAAGGCCGAATACGAGACGATGTATCGGCGGTCGATTGACGATCCCGCGGGCTTCTGGGGCGACATGGCGCGGGCGGACCTTGCGTGGACCAAGCCGTTCGAAAGGCCGATGTCAGGCGAGGTGCCTTGGGTCAAGTGGTTCGAGGACGGCGAGCTCAATTTGTCGGCGAACTGCCTCGACCGGCATCTGGCGACCCGAGGTGACAAGCCGGCGATCGTGTGGGAGGGCGAGCCGGGCGACGAGAAGACTCTGACGTTCCGGCAGCTTCATGCCGAGGTGTGCCGTGCAGCCGCAGCGCTGAAGAAGCTGGGCGTGAATCAGGGTGACCGGGTCGCGATCTATTTGCCGATGATCCCCGAGGCGGCGGTGGCGATGCTGGCGTGCGCGCGCATCGGTGCGCCCCACATGGTGGTGTTCGGCGGCTTCTCGGCCGAGGCGCTGCGCGACCGCATCAACGATTGCCAGGCCAAGGTGTGCATCACCGCCGACGGTGGCTACCGGCGCGGCAAGGTCATCGCCCTCAAGGCCAACGTCGATGAGGCGTTGAAAGAGACGCCGTCTATCTCCAGTTGCCTGGTGGTCAAGCGGACCGGCACCGAGGTTGCCATGCAGGCCGGGCGCGACATCTGGTGGGACGCCGCCCTGGCCGACATGCCGACCAACACGCCCGCGCAGAGCGTTTCTGCCGAGCACCCGCTGTTCATCCTGTACACGTCGGGCACCACCGGCAAGCCCAAGGGCATCGTGCACACCACCGGCGGTTACCTGCTAGGCGCACACGCCACGACCAAATACATCTTCGATATTCGCGACGACGATCTGTACTGGTGCACGGCCGACATCGGCTGGGTCACTGGGCACAGCTACGTCCTGTACGGCCCGCTGTCGAACGGAGCGACCACTTTGATCTACGAAGGTGCGCCCGATTTTCCCGACAAGGATCGCTTCTGGTCCATCATCGAGCGGCGCAAGGCCACCATCTTTTACACCGCACCGACCGCCATCCGCGCATTCGTGCGCTGGGGCAACGAGCACCCCGCCAAGCATGACCTGTCGTCGTTGCGTCTGCTGGGCAGCGTCGGTGAGCCCATCAATCCCGAGGCGTGGATGTGGTACCACGAGCAGATCGGCCGCGGCACTTGCCCGATCGTGGACACCTGGTGGCAGACCGAAACCGGCGCGATCATGATGTCGCCACTGCCGGGTATCACGGCCAGCAAGCCCGGCAGTTGCACCATCCCGTTCTTCGGCGTCTTGCCCGAGGTGGTGAAGAAGGACGGCAGCAAGTGCGGCCCCAACGAGGGTGGCTTCCTGATCCTGAAGAAGCCGTGGCCGTCGATGTTGCGCGGGATTCACGGTGACCCCGACCGGTACGTCAAGCAGTACTGGACCGAGGTGCCGGGCATGTATTTCACCGGCGACGGCTCGCGCCAGGACGAGGACGGCTACTTCTGGGTCATGGGTCGGGTCGATGACGTGCTCAACGTTGCCGGCCACCGCCTGGGCACCGCCGAGATCGAGAGCGCGTTGGTGTCGCACCGATCGGTCGCCGAATCGGCGGTGGTCGGGCCGCCGCACGAACTCAAGGGGCAGGGCATCTGTTGCTTCGTTGTGCTCAAGCAGGGCGCTGTCGCGACCGACGCACTGAAGAAGGAACTGTCCGATCATGTGGTCAAGGAGATAGGCGCTTTGGCCCGCCCCGACGACATCAGGTTCTCGGACGCGCTGCCCAAGACGCGATCGGGGAAGATCATGCGGCGGTTGCTCAAGGAGATCGCGACCAGCGGCGTCGCCAAGGGCGATACGTCCACACTCGAGGATATGGGTGTGCTGACCAACCTGGCGGCCTTGCGCGACGAAGAGTAGACCAGCCGCAACTTCATGGACGTGGCGCTGGCGACCTGCCGCAGGCTGCCTGAGCCTGATCTCGACGACGAGTTGATCCGCGCAGCGCTGGCGCGGCGAGGGATCGAGGCGGGCAACGTCGCGTGGGAGGACGAGGTGTTCGACTGGAGCACCGTGAAGGCGTGCGTGATCCGGTCGACCTGGAACTACGTGCATCACTACCCGGAGTTCCTGCAGTGGGTGGATCGCGTATCCGGAGCGACGCGGCTCTTGAATCCTGGGCCGGTGGTGCATTGGAACGGACACAAGGGCTACCTGCAGGAACTGGCGAGCAAGGGGGTGCCAGTGACTCCGACGCGGCTTCTGCCGCGGGGCACGCGTGCGAGCATCCAGGAGGTGGCGGGCGACTGGGCGTGCGTGGTGGTCAAGCCCGCGGTGTCGGCGGGATCGTTCCTGACCATGCGGGCGAAGCGCGACGATTTCGCGGCTGCGCAGGCGCATGTCGACCAGCATCTGCCCGACCGGGACCTGCTGGTGCAGGAGTACCTGACTTCGATCGAGGAGTGGGGCGAGCGCTCCCTGACCTGGATCGACGGGGAGTTCACTCACGCCATCCGCAAGAACCCGCGCTGGGCCGGTGGCCACGAGTCGGTGTCGGGGGAACCGGCCACGATGGCGCCGGACGAGATCGCGATAGCCATGCGTGTGGTCGCCGCCGCGCCCGGGCCGCTGCTGTATGCGCGGGTGGATCTGGCGCGCGACGCGGACGGGGGCCCGGTGCTGATGGAGCTGGAACTGGTCGAGCCGTCGCTGTTCACCGATAAGTTCCCGCCGGCTGCGGATCGGCTGGCGGCGGCGATCGAAAGACGGCTGTAGCGATCGCTGTCCGAACACCCTCGGCGTGTGATATTTCCGGGCACAACGTGGTCTTCCCCTCGCTGCTCGCCCAGGTGTTGTCGACGCTTGTCCTGGCCGTCGACCCGGCGGCCACGGCCGCGCGGCCCGGTGTGGGCGATCCGGCGCCCGCGCTCGATCTGCCGACGCTCGAAGGCACGCAGGTCAGGCGCGGAAACCTGCTGGGCCAGGTGACCGTGGTCGAGTTTTTCGCCAGCTGGTGCGCGCCGTGCCGATCGAGCATCGCCGACCTGGACGGAATCCGCGCCGCGCTGGGCACCAAGGTCAAGGTACTGGTCATCGACGTGCGCGAAACCCCCGAGGCGCTGCGCAAGCACCTGGGACGACGTCCACTGCCCGCCTACGCGATGCTGGCGCTCGACCGACACGGCGAAGTGGCCCGCCGCTGGGGCGAGGACCGATTGCCCACCACATTCCTGGTTGACGAGCTTGGCATCATCCGCCACATCAACCGCGGCCACGGCCCGGGCTATCGCGTGCGGCTGACCGCGTGGTTGAGCGCGATGCTGGCCAAGCGCCGATAGCGCTAGGCGATCGGTCGGTACACGCAGAACGTGCCGGTGCGCACCGTGGCAGCGAGGGTTCGGCCGAGGGCCGGCGCGGACTGTTCGATTCGCTTGAGCGCGTCGCTCAGGCGGCGCTGTACGTTGACACGAGCGCGCTCGACCGCGCTGCCGGTGCGGCGGTTGCGATTGCCCAGGCCGACGCCGGCGTTCAGTTGATCGGAGATTGCCTCGACTTCCTGTTTCAGGCGGGTCTGTCGAGCCAGGTCGTTCCACGCTTGCGCCTCGGCAAGTTCCTCGCGCAGTTCTCCGATTCGCAACCGGTAGGTTTCGCGCGCCTGAGCGTCGATGACTTCACCTGCATCGCCCAGGTCGACCTGGTCCGCGCCCACCAGATCCAGTACGTGAATCTCGCGTCCGGGATCGGCAAGCAACTGGGCGAGCATACGCAACCCGCGTGCGTCTTTCAGCCGGCACAACTGTCCGCAGCCGGTGACGGTCCAGAACTCCCCTTCGAGGCGCGCGGCGATGTCTTGCGGACCTTGCGCAGGTGCTTCGGCTGGCGCGGCGGTGGGCGCCGGTGCTGCGTCGATCAAGCGGCGCAAGCGCAGCACCAGGCCGGACATCGAGAGTTCTTGGGCGCTGGCAAGCGCTTCTGCTGCGAGTGCTCGCCCACGGGTACCGTCCCCGCGGCGCAACAGATCTTCGGCCCAGTCGGTCTTGAGCTGGGCGGCGAACGGCCGTGCGCCGAACCGGGCCATGAGCGCCAGCCCTTCCGTCGCGTGCCGGTCGGCGTCATCGGTGCGTCCCAGAGACGCCGCCAGCACGCACAAGAGCCGGTCCACGAATTCCTGAATGGCGAACCCCAGACCCGTCGCGGGTATCACGTGACCGGCGGAGGGCAGCAATACCTCGTAGAGCGCAGCCATGCGTGGGCGATCCTTTGCGAGCACGATCAGATCGACCATCGCGGCGCGGAAGTTCGGATCGAGAAGGATCTTGGGGAACAGTTCGTCGTCTATTCCGGCGTTCGCTTCCAGGGCGATTGCCACGTCCCCTTGCCTTGCGCGCGGAAAAGCCATCAGGAGGCGACGCATCGATCCGCTGGGCGCCAACTCCGAAAGGCGGTCAAAGGCTCGATACGCATCTTCGATGGCGGCACGCGTGGACAAAGCGATCGCACGCCGCATGAGCAGGGCACGGTCACCGTTGTCGTCGCCCGCCCGTTCGATCAGGGTGCGCGCCTCGGCCTCCATACGATCGGAATCTTCGAAACGCCCTTCCCAGAGCGGCTGCATGGACCGAAGCATCAGGGTTTGCCAGTGGTACCGAGGTTGACGAAATTCTTTGGCGAGCCGCTCATAGCCGTCAACCGCCGCGTTGAAGCCTTCCAGATCCGCGTTTTGCAGGTGAGCGAACGCCAGTCGTAGGTTGGCACGCAGCGCTAACGGCCGTTCTGCCCGTTCGGTGGCGAGTGCGATCACCTCGGCGTTGAGTGCAACCTGCTCATCGATCGGCGCGTAATCGAGCAGCGCGGCGTTGGCGGCATGTAGGACGTTCACGAGAACCGCGCGGTCTCCAAGGTCCCTGGCCATCGCGATCGCCTCGCGAGCGAGGCCAGTTGGCACGCGCGGATCGAGGGCCGGTTGCAGCGCGCCCGCCAGGCGAGCGATGACCCGTGCACGCCAGGCACCGGGCGCCGACGGCAACACGGCGAGCGCTTCCTTCAGCAGTGCGATCAGCCTGTGGTCGTTGATGCCGGTTGCGACCTCTCCACCCAGCGCCAGCGCCGCCCGCGCAAGCAGGTCTCCCGAGCCGAGGTCACGTGCCAGATCAGACGCCTTCAGGCACGCAACGGTTCCCGGTTCGCGTGCGCCGCCGCGAAAGTGCGCCTCGCCCGCTGCCAGCAAAAGGCCGGTCCGAGTCGCTGCATCACCGGGCGTTGCCACGGCAAGCGCCGCGAGGGCCCGTTCGAACCAGAGTGCCGCGTCTTCGAATGCGAGCTGTTGCATCGCGCGTTCGGCCGCTCGGGTTGCGGCCCGGCAGGCAAGTCCCGCGGCGTCTGATCCGGCTGCCAAAAAATGTTGCGCAATCTCATCGATCGGCGCGTCCGGATCGGAAGCATGTAGCCGTTCAAGCGTCTCAGCGGTCTGCCGGTGGTGCTTGCAGCGAATCTCAACCGGCAGGTCGTGCGCCAGCAGATCTGCCACCAGCACGTGCGAGAACCGGTATCGCCCGGAGCCGGCCTGCTCGATTATTTCGGCGGATTCGGCTTCCTGCAGGGTCTCGACCAGCCTGGTCACCGCGATACCGGAGATCTCCGCGACAATTGCCACCGCAAACTCGCGCCCGACGATGGCGGCTGCAGAAAGCAGCGCCACCGCCGCAGGCGACAGCAGGGCTAGCCGTTGCCGGATGACGGCGCGGACCCCTTCGGGCACGTCCAGTCGACCTTCCGTGCGACTTCGGGCAGCTATGAGCTGCACCAGTTCACGCACGAAAAGCGGATTGCCGCCGCTGGTGTTGTTGACCATGTCCGCGGTTTCCCTGTTTTCGGTTCCCAGTAGCTCGCGCACCAGTGCCGCCACGTCGTCATGCTCCAGGCGCGGCAGGCGCAACACACGCGCCACTCGTGACAGCCGCATCAACGACGCCCACACCTCTTGCGTCCCGCGTGCTTCAACTTCACGGTGGCTGGCAATCACCAGCGTGTGAGTGGCATCAAGCTGGCGCGCCACGAACTCGGTCAGCAAGAGTGTCGAGGGATCCGCCGCGTGCAGATCGTCGAGAAGCAGCAGCACCGGACGCTCCGCGGACACACCGCGAAGAAATGCCGTCACTTCGTCGAACAGCAGGAAGCGCTCGGTTTCGGTTTGCCTACCAAGTTGAGGCAAGCTGCGTTCAGCGGTCTTCTGCCCCAGTTCCCGTAGCGCTTCGACCCAGGGCCAGAACACCGGAGCGCCGCCGAGCTCCCACGCTCGCCCCCAAGCCACCGCGAAGCCGCGCCTCTCGGCCTCGTGTGCCGCCGCCTGCATCAGCCGCGTCTTGCCTATGCCTGGCTCGCCCGCCAGCACCACCACGCCGCCCGAACCGGCCGCAGCCTGGTCGAGAGCTGACGCCAACTCGGCCAGCTCTCGGTTTCTACCGACCAGGACACTCTTACCGCGCACCGGCCCGGGCTAACACCCGGGCTGGCGCGCTGTAAAGGGTTTACTTCTTGCTGGCCTTGCCCTGCATGAGGGCCGTGGATTTTCCTTCCACGAAGGTCTCGGAGGAGAAGTCCATCGACTTTTCGTCCGCACCGAACGACATCTTGATGACCTCCTTGAACGGCTTGCCTTCCTGCAGACCGTCGTAGACGAACTCGATCACGTTGCCTTCGGGAATCGGCGCCTGGTGGTCGTGTGTCTCGCCGCCGTTGGTCACCGAAAACCAGTGGTACTTCTTTGCCCCCGGGTCGTAGCCGAACAGATCGGTCTCCTGATACAGCTTCATGCCTGGAATTCCCGTCATTTCTGCCTTGCACTGCACACCGAAGTTTCCCGAAGCGTGCCGGCAGTCCCAGGTCATCTTCACGCCTGTGGACGAGTCGCCCACCTTCATGGTGACGGCGCCGTTCCACTTGCCGACCAGGCAGTCCATGGTTTTCACCTCCTTGGGCAGCTCGGGCCCGGTGGGTGCTCCCGAAGCCGCTCCGCCCACTAGCAACGACAACAGCGTGATCATCTTGGTCTTTTTCATGTTCGCGATCCCCTTTCACAGGTAGATGCGTAACAATCCCCGGAACGATGTTCCGTGGCGACAGGAGCGACTGGCGGCCGTGCTACCGCAAGCGTGTGCGAACTCGACGCAAGGTCAAGGAGGTGCCGAGAGAGGCTTTCTCCTCGGAAGATCCCTATCTGCAGATGTGGCAAGCCTTGACTCCCGAGCGGCCGGGCCGGCCGGCAGAGTCGTAGGCGCGCCAAGCCGTGCTAGCGTTTCACCCGATGTCAGAAGTCACGGATGGGGAGCTTGAGGCCGCGCTTCGCGATGCGGTGGACGAGCACGGTGTTGATCAGCGTCTCGCGCGCGCGACCGCAACCATGACTCCCGGGCAGATTCGTGCGGCCGAGGAGAACGTTCGCCGCTGGATCGCAGCCGTTCGACACAGTCGCGAGCAAGAAGGTGCGCGTGCCAAGCGCGAAGGAATTTGATCCGTCGCGGCTGCTTGCGTCGCTCTGCCGACGAGAGGTCTGGTCCGCAGCTCTTTCGAACCACCTACGGACGCCTCGATGTTCTCAAGGAGGCGGGTGGCGAGACCTTCGAGAGCCTTGCGCGTGATGCGCTTGCCGCAAACATTGACGGTTTGCTGGTTCGATACGCGAGCATCCCTGCGCTGCTCCGCATGAAGCGAGCAGCAAATCGCCCGAAGGATCGCCCAGGCATTCTACTTCTCGAGGCCGCCCTCAAGGCTCGCCGGGCCTGACGCCACTTCGCAGAACGCAGGTTCGGGCCGAAGTCGCTTGGCGCTCGCGCGGGTGCGACTGCCGGCGGCGGCGCCGCTCACCAGTCCAGGATCGCCCCGTCGGGCGCGCGCACGGTCGTCGCCAGGATCGACTCCTCCTTGAACGGGTGCTTCTGTGCGGCCGCCTCGTCGATCTCGACGCCGAGGCCGGGCTCGTCGCACGGCAGCCAGTGGCCCTTCTCGGTGCGCAGCTTGTGCTTGACCACGTCAAAGCGCCACGGCACGTCGGCCAGCATGTCTTCCTGGATGATGAAGTTGGGTGTCGACAGCGCGAAGTGCAGGGCGGCGGCGTTGGCGACCGGTCCCAGCGGGTTGTGGGGCGCGACGCCCATGTAATAGGTCTCGGCCATGGCGGCTATCTTCTTGGCCTCGGAAAGTCCGCCGCAGTGGCACAGGTCGGGCTGGATGATGTGGCAGGCCTGGGTCTCGAACACGCGGCGGAACTCGAAGCGCGTGGTCAACCGCTCGCCGGTCGCGATGGGCACCGGGCTTGCGCGTCGCAACTCGGCCAGCGCGTCGACGTTCTCGGGCCACAGCGGCTCCTCGACGAAGAACGGACGGTAGGGCGCCAGCACGCGCAGGAATTCGAGTGCGTTGGCGGGAAAGTGCCGGCCGTGGCAGTCGACCATGATGTCGATGTCGTCACCGACCGCGGTGCGCAGGGCCTCCATCATGCGCGCCGTGCGCTTGTAGTCAGCAATCGACGACAGCGCTTCCGACGGTGGCGTGATCAGTACTTTGATCGCCGTGTAGCCGCGCGCGACGACCTCATGCGCGCGCTCGACCAGGGCCTCGATGCTCTGCGATAGCGGTCCGACGTAGACCGCCTGCTGATCGCCGCCGCCGAGGTGGGTGTACATGCGGACCTTGTCGCGGACCGCGCCACCGAGCAGCTGGTACACCGGCTGCCGCAGCACCTTGCCGCGGATGTCCCACAGCGCTTGCTCGATGCCCGAGATGGCCGACATGCCGATGATGCCGAGCCGCCAGAACGATTGGCGGTACATCTTCTGATACAGGAACTCGATGCGCGCCGGATCCTCGCCCACCACCATCGGCGCCAGATCTGCCACGCAACCGACCACGGCGCGGGTTTTCCATTCGAGCGATGCCTCGCCCCAGCCCCACAGTCCCGCCTGATCGGTCTGGAGCTTGACGAACACCCAGTTACGCATGTCCGCGTTGACGACGACGGTGCTGACGCCAGTTACCTTCACGACGGCGCCCACCGTACCAGATCAGGCGCGCCCAGGTGACGGGGACCGTGATCTCGAACCAGCGCCCGATGTAAAAGGGGGGCCATGAAATCCGCGGGCTTGCTTGTGCTGTCGATTGTTGCGGCAACCGCGTTTTCTGGCGTCATGCCGGCCGTCCGCGGTGCGGACGCGCCCGCCGCCCCGCTGCTTGGTTTCGACGCGGCATCGTCGGCGACTCAGCGGGCGATCGAAGCGCGCTTCGACGACAAGCTCGATCCGGCGCAGATGCGCACCTGGATGAAGGTGATGGCGGCGCGGCCGCACCACCTCGGCTCGCCCTACGGCAAGTACGTCGCCGACTACGTCGCCCACCAGTTCAAATCGTGGGGCTACGACACCACCATCGAGACGTTTCACGTCCTGTTCCCGACACCCCGGACCCGGGTCGTTGAGCTGGTGACGCCTCAACACGTTCGTCTGCGACTCGACGAGCCGGCGCTGAAAGAAGATGGCACCAGCGCCCAGAAGAACGAGCAGCTGCCGACCTACCATGCCTACGCCGCCGACGGCGACGTAAAGGGGGCTCTGGTCTATGTGAATTACGGCGTGCCCAAGGATTACGAAGAACTTGATCGCCGTGGCATCGACGTACGCGGCAAGATCGTGCTCGCCCGCTATGGTGGTTCGTGGCGCGGCATCAAGCCCAAGGTCGCCGCTGAACACGGCGCCGTCGGCTGCATCATCTATTCGGACCCGCGCGACGACGGCTACTTCCGGGGCGAGGCCTATCCGAAGGGCACGTTTCGCAACCAGTGGGGCGCACAGCGTGGCTCGGTGATGGACATACCGGTCGCGAGCGGCGATCCCTTGACTCCCGGGGTGGCGGCCACGCGCGACGCCAAGCGGCTCGATCGCAAGGATGCGCTGACGCTGATGAAGATTCCGGTGCTGCCCATCTCGTGGGGCGACGCGCTGCCGCTGCTGCAGGCGCTCGGTGGCCCGGTCGCGCCGGTCGATTGGCGGGGCGCGCTGCCGACCACGTACCACATCGGCCCCGGACCCGCGGTGGTGCACATGAAGCTGGCGTTCGACTGGAAAGTGGTGCCCGCATACGACGTGATCGCGCGCATGGTCGGGGCTGACCGACCCGATGAATGGGTCATTCGTGCCAACCACCACGACGCCTGGGTCAACGGCGCCGAGGATCCCATCAGCGGCCTCGTGACCCTCATGGCCGAGGCGCGCGCCGTCGGCGAGCTGGCGCGCACGGGATGGCGGCCGCGTCGCACGATCGTGTTTGCGGCCTGGGACGGCGAGGAACAGGGCCTGCTTGGATCGACCGAGTGGGCCGAGGCGCACGCGGACGAGCTGCGCGAAAAGGCGGTCGCGTACGTGAACTCCGATGGCAATGGCCGCGGCTTCCTGAACGCCGGGGGCTCGCACACGCTGGAACCGTTCGTTGCCGAGGTAGCGCGCGACGTGAAAGATCCCCAGCGTGGCGTCAGCGTCGCCGATCGTCGGCGCGCCTACGATCTGGTGAGCGCTTCGCCCGACGAGCGCAAGGAGCTGGCGGCGCAGACCGGCTTGCGCCTGGCGGCATTGGGCTCAGGTTCCGACTTCACGCCGTTCCTGCAACACCTTGGTATCGCGTCCTTGAACCTGGGCTTCCGCGGCGAGAGCGATGCTGGCTCGTACCACTCGATCTACGATTCCTTCGATCATTACACCCGGTTCGTCGATCCGGATTTCCGATACGGTGTCGCGCTGGCGCAGGTGGCCGGCCGCGCGGTGCTGCGGCTGGCCGGCGCCGACACGCTGCCGCTCGACTTCGGTGCGTTCGCCGACACCGTCGGGCGATACGTCAAGGAAGTGATCAAGCTGTGCGACGACATGCGCACCGAGACCGAAGCGCACAACAAGCTGGTCGTCGACGGGACCCTGGTGACCGCGGCCGATCCGAAGGAAGGGCTGGTCGCGCCGAAGTTGAAACAGGTCGTCCCGTTCGTGAACTTCGCGCCACTACAGAACGCGCTCTTGCTGCTGCACAAGGCCGCGGGGGCGTACGGGCACGCCGCAGCTGACCGTGCAAAATCTGGTCGGGAGCTGTCAGCGGATGCGCGCGCTCGCCTCGACGGGGTGCTTCGCAAGGCCGAGCGCGCGTTGACCCGCGCCGACGGGCTGCCGCAACGGCCTTTCTACCGCCACCAGATCTACGCGCCGGGCTTCTATACCGGCTACGGCGTAAAGACACTGCCCGGGGTGCGCGAGGCCATCGAGGAGCGCAAGTGGCGGGTCGTCGACGAGCAGATCGCCCGCCTGGCACCGACGCTGGAGGCCTTCACGGCCGAGATCGAAAGCGCGACGGCCGCGGTGAATCGGTGATCCGCGCCTCCGCCGTCTGCACCGCCCACGCGCTGGTCAGCGAAAGTCTTGTTGATGCCCGGCAGCGGAGCCGATGGCAGAGCGGAGCTGCTCCGCAGCCGTTTCCAGCCCTCTGTCGATCACGCTGACCAGACGATCAACAAAGGTGAGCAGCCGCCCGGGCCATCCGACCCCCAGAGCGAGTTCCACGTCGACCCCTTCGCGTTGCACGCCGACGACGCGCCCGCGCACATGTGAGTCATTCAGGGGAGCGTCACAAGCCTGAGACGAATCCCCTCGCAAGCAAAACTGCGTCGCGCCGTCGGCGTGGCGGCGCAGCTCCGAGACCCGGTGAGCCACCGGCTGGCCACGCCCATCGATGCACAGCAGGACATGCCCGACACGCACCTCTGCTGCCCTGATGGGAGCGACCGTCATGAGTTCGCCGTCGCGGATCGTCGGCTTCATGCTCTGGCCGCAGCCGCGAAACTGTATGGCAATCCCGTCCCGGAGCAGGTCATCGACGACCGTGACAAAACCTAACCGCACGGGGGCGGACGCCGTGCCGGTCACTTCGTGCCTGGGCGAGTACGGTTTGGATGCGAATGACATCATTTCCGACATCGTCAGGGCGGCACGCCGCCTTAACCATCACCCGAGCGCGCCGATCAAATTGACGGCACCCTGGTCCGGCGTGAAGCAGAAGTCGTCACACCTACAACGCGTCACGACCTCAGCCAGGAACTCGAGGCTGAAATCGATGCCCGCTGCGTCGTGAAACGGGGTGAAGCTGCAAGCAAACAGCCGTGCCGCGGCATCCGTCGCCATCCGGGGCACAAGTTCATTGCGTGTTGCCTGGTGGAGGAAGGAGACACTCGCCAGCGGCGCGCGTCCATTGGTGGCTATCCGGCCCTCGCCATGCCAGGGGGTCCCGTACATCCACACGACCCCGGACTCCTGGCGCAAGATGATTCGCTCGTCGCTCAGGATCAGCACATCGCTGTTGGCTTGCAGCAGCTTTGCAAGCGTGGTTTTCCCAGCGCCCGACTGACCTGCGAAGAGATGGCCCCGCCCATCCGTCGTGACGATGCCAGTCGCGTGGATCTCGATCCCCTCGCCGCGCGAAAGGCGGTGAACGATCAGCAGTTCGTCCAGAGGGTAGTCCAACGGATAAAGCGGCATCCGTCCGGCGAACAGTTCGCGCCGCAAACGTATCCGGCCGTGCCGATATGAATCGTCGAACGTGGCGTCCTGATACGGCTCCGGCCCAAGTGCCGGCGACCCGAGGACAAACCTGCGGAACGCTCCCTCTTGATAGAGGCGCCAGAGACCTGGGCGCGCGTCGAAAACGAGATCAGACGCGGCACCTTCGACCGGCACTCCCCATTCCACCTCAATGCTCATGTCCGCCCGCCCCGGCGTGGCAACGAACTGCGCCGCCGCTCCGGTCGGTTCTACGATCAGAGCCGGTTCGTCGGACGCCACAACGACATGGATCCCTCCGATATCGATGGCAAAACTGGGCCGTCCGATACCAAGGGCGGCACTACCGATCATGAGCCAGGGCTGTTGCAGCTCAGATTCAAGCAGTCGGACGATGCGGGTCCGGCGACGCTCATGATCTTGCAGTTCCCCAGCACCGCTTCATCAGGGCGCAGGCTGACTTGGGAGATCTGCGGCTTCTCGTACGGCTTGCGGGCGTCTTCGCCCGGAGGATTTTCGGGGCTCATCGAACGATGCCTCCAGGTTCGGGTGGTTCCGCGGCTCCGCATGAACTGCAGCCGCCTGTGCCACATCCAGTCTGCTGCTGCAGGGACGCCGTCACGGACATGGGCAGTGACGGCATTCTTCGCGAAGCTTTGGCGGCCGGAACGTTGGTGACGGTCGCCGGATCACGCAGGGCCGCGGCCTTGCGAAGGATGGATTCATGTTCGGCGCCTCCCGCGCAATACTCACAGTCGCCGTGTGCCGCGGGCGAATGTCCAAGTGTGAGGGCGCGCAGGTGAGCGACCTCGCAGAAGAAGTTCACCGGCGTCTCCGGATCGCCGTGCTCCAGTTCGGAAGTCGCGGCACAGGTCGAGCACAGGACGCGGATCTGGCAGTCGTCGCATTTGGTCTTGCGGGTGGTCTTCTTCTGCCTGACCTTGCCCAGAAATGTCTGCCACCCGTCACTGAAGCTGCCCTTGCGCAGATCAAAAGTATCCGCGTGGGACAATACGCAGATGCTCATCTTTCCTTCCGGATCGATGGCGAAGGCGGTTATGCCTCCGCCGCACTGGTAGACGTTGCCTGCGCCTTGCTTCGGCGGCCCGGTATAGTCGCGGACCATCCCCGCCCATGCCGAGCGCCGGTCCGGGTCCTCCATGTCCAGGCTGACCAGTTCTTCGGGTGCGAGGCGGGTCGCCAACGGGCTAGAGGAGCAATCGTTGCGGGCGTTGATCATGCCGTCGAACTTGAACTCCAGTCCTAGTTCGTCCTCGGCGAAGCGCTTCATGTCCCAGATTTCGTGTCGATTGACGCTTACTGCGACCGTCTTGAGCTTCAACGGCAACCCGCGCTCCTTGAGAAGCCGGATTCCGCGCATGCACCGGTCGAAGGAACCCGGCACCCGGGTCAGGCGTTCGTAGGTTTCTTGTGTGTGGCCGTAGAGGGTAATTTCGATGGCGAACGGCCGCCACTGCACAAGGTAATCTGCAATTTCCCGGGTGACTGAGGTGCCGTTAGTGAAAAGAGTGACGAGCAGACCGTTCTTTTTTGCGTGCGTATAGATCTCAAGAAAGTCTTCGCGGGCGAAAATCTCCCCACCAGTCAGCAGCAGCCACAAGCACCCCGCCTCGGTGATCTCATCGATGATCCGCCGATACTCATCCGTACTGAGCTCGCCGCGCCTCGCCGTCGCGTCACCCACGGGTAGGTTGTTGTAGCAGTGGGAGCAATTCAGCGGACACCGGTAGGTCAACTCCATCGCCCCATTCACAGGGATGCGCCCAGAAGCGCCGCGATTGTGCAGCGCCATGCTGAATGCCGAATAGAGCTGCGCATCCAACATGGTCAACCCTTGCCCTGAGGGCCGGAGACCACCAGCCCATGCTGAGCAAGGACGGCCAGGAATTCGGCGACATCGGCCCGGGCTTGGGTCTCGTCCACCGCGTACTCGCCCGCGATCATTGCGCCCAGCTGATCGACGGACAGCGTGCCGTCGATCAGGCTCCAAATTCTGCTGCCAATGGCGTTAATCGTGAAAATGGAGTCAATTCGTGCCACCGAATTCCGGACCGGCACAATGATAGTTTCGCCCGCGATACAACGCGTTACCAGGTCGGGCGCGCGAGCCACCATTTCCCGCGCTTCGGCATGCATAGAAGGCAAGCATCAACTGTACGTATCGACGGATCAGCAGTCAAGTTCGGAGCCTTGGCCAGCGTCTGGCCGAGCCTCGGACAATGCGCCGGAGCGTGATCCCCGTCGGTCGCCGTCGGCTAGCTGGCCTGCGCCGCCGGCGCGACCACGACGTGCGCGAGCCGATCCGCCAACCGGCACGCCAGAGCGCTGATCGTGAGGCTGTTGTTCACGTTTCCAGCGGTCGTGAACACGGAGCCATCACAGACGTAGAGATTTTCTGCCCCAAACACGCGCAGCGAGCTGTCCACCACGCCGGTCCGTGCGGTCGCGCCCATTCGGACCGTCCCCACATGGTGTGCGGCCGACGAAAAGCGCTCTTCCCAGCCGGTGTCGGTCCAGGCCTTGTGAGTGAAGTCAAAGTGCTCCCGCGAGAATGCCTGGGTGGTGATGACTCGGAACGAGCGCTGCATGGTCTCGAGGTCGGCCCTGGACACCCTCCAATCGACCCGCGCGATCGGATACCCGAAGCGATCCTTCTTGTCAGAAAGGGTGACGCGGCTGTCGGCGGACGGCATCTGCTCGGTGAGGAAGAAAAGATCGCCGTAGCGATACGTCACCTTGAGCCAGGTCTTGTACGCGAGGACCTGCGCTATCACATTCATGTTGGTCACGACCTTGACGAAATCCGAGAACGTCATGCGACGGTGGCGCAGCGTGAGCAGCGCGAGCTTGATCCGCTCGCTCTCGTCGTCAATCCCTTCGACGAACGATGGCCGGATGAAGAAGCAGTGATTCGGGAGCCCCTCGCGTTCCTGGATCTCGCGTGTGAACAGCAGGCCGGTCTTGAGCTTCACGGCGGGGCTTGACTTGGTGTCCGAGTAGATCGGCGCCCGGAGCCGCTTCTTGAACTGGACCTGGAGAAGGTTCCCCATCGGGTGATCCATCAGATACCGTCCAACCAGGTCATTCTGATTGCCGACCCCGGCATCCCCGAACTTGCGCGAGTTGAGCAGCAGCCGCGGCGTCTCGAGTGCTCCGGCCGCGACAACGAATGCCTTCGCGCGCACCTCGATCGAGCGTCCCGACGCGGTCCGCGCAAGCACGCGGTCGACGACTCGCTTGCCCTCACCGGGTAAGAGCTCGAGCGCGACGACGTTCAGCAGGCAATGGCGATCCTGGGAGTCGATCACGGCACGCGTGACGATCCTCTTGAACCGGGTGACGGCGAGCGGCTGCTGGAAGAACTTGTTCTCGATCACCTTGCCATCGAAGGGCATCAAGGGAACCTGCCGCGCGAATTCCTCGGGCAGTCCGGCCTGGTCGTAGTAGGCGTACCTTTCGACGCCGAGGAGTTCGGCGGCCTCGCGGTAGTGGGGCAGCAACTCGTCGTAGGTGATCGGCCACCCGCTGCCGGGCACCCACGAGCGCGTCTCGAAGTCGGCGCGATCGAGCGGCGACAGGACGCCGTGCCAGAGGTTGCTGGTGCCGCCGAGCTCGATCGAGCGGGTCGCGGGCATCACGAAGTGGCGGCCGACATTCTCGAAGGTAACGCTGTCGCTCTTCTTCGCGGAGCCCGCTTCGAGTACGACGAAGCGACAGCCCTTGGCCGCCAGGCGGTTGACGAGGGTGCCGCCGCCGATGCCCGTTCCGATGATGCAAACCTCGGTGTCGATCACCCCGCTTGGGGTCCATTCATTGCCGTCCATGAGCATGTCGCCCTGTTACCACGATTCGGCGATTAGCCGTCGTAGTCAAAAATCCATGGATTCGCACAGGTGACCGTGGGACCATGCCACCTTGAAAACGCAAGAACATGGGACCCGTGGGGTCAACCTGGTGGGTGTGTGCGTGTTGGCCACCATGCTATTTCATGGCTGCAAGAAGGAGACGCCACCGCCACCGCCTGCCGAGCTGCCGCCGGCCCCGGTCGCAGCGCCTGCCGCGGCGCCTGCTGTAGCGCCTGCAACTGGTGCCAAGCTGGCGGTCGTGAAGGTCACCAACGCGGGTGTGATCACCCTGAACGGCAAGACCATGACCCTCGACGCCTTCAAGGCCGTGCTAGGCGACGCCGCGACCAAGCCGACCGGCATCCAGTACAGCCGCGAGCACCCGGATCAGGACCCGACACCCGAGGCGGCGCCGGTGGTGCACGCGCTCCTGCAATCGATCGTCGACAGCAAGATACCCGTCAGCAAGGGCAATTGACGCTCGGCCGCGGTGGCCGCGGTGGCCGCGGCGGCGGTCGATGCCGAAGGGGGGACTCCATGTCGCACCGTTGCCGATCCGGGATCGTAGCCGTCGGGCTGTGCTGGATGATGATCGGGGCCGCGGCCGCGGCGCCGTTGCGGCTGGTGGATGTGCCTTCGCCGCTCAAGCCGTGGGTTCCGTGGGTCCTGCGCGGGCACGAAACAGCACTGTGCCCGACACTCGGTGACGACGAGTCCGCGCAGGCCGCGTGCGCGTGGTCGGGCAATCTGACGCTCACGCTCGACGCCCGGGGCGGCCGTTTTAGCCAGGACTGGCAAGTGTTGGCGCCGACGTTCGTGCCTTTGCCCGGCGACGGGACGCGCTGGCCGCTGGATGTGAAAGCCGGCGGCAAGTCGGTCGCCGTGGTCGAACAGGATGGCGTCCCGGCTGTCGAGCTAGCTGTCGGCCGCTTTGTGCTGACCGGTGTGTTCCAGTGGCGTAGCCTGCCGGAATCCCTGCCGGTGCCCGACGCGACTGGCATCATCGCGCTCACTGTCGCCGGCAAACGCATTGTGCTGCCGAGTCGATCGGAGGACGGCGAGCTTTTTCTGCACCAGGCGGCCGCTCCCGCCGAAACCGACAGCTTGCAGATCGCGGTTCACCGCAAGCTGACCGATGGTGTGCCGCTGCTTCTGGTGACGCGCCTCTCGTTAGAGGTGGCGGGCAAGGCTCGCGAGGTGGTGCTCGGGCGCAGTCTGCCCGAGGGCTTCGCACCGCACGCGCTCGCAAGCCCGCTGCCGGCGCGTATCGAATCAGACGGCCGTATCCGCGTGCAGGTGCGGCCGGGAAGCTGGGTCCTGACGTTGACCGCACGGCAACTGGGCGACGGCCCCGCGAAGGCGATCACCCGACCTGCGCCCGACGGGCCGTGGAAAGAGGGCGAGGAGGTGTGGGTGTTCGAGGCCGCGCCGGCGGTCCGGGTTGCGACTGTCGAGGGCGTACCGTCAGTGGATCCGCAGCAGACGACGTTGCCACCGGAATGGCGATCGTTGCCCGCTTACATCCTGGCGCCAGGCACCACGCTGGCGTTGTCGGAGCACCGACGCGGCGACACAGATCCCGAGCCCGATCAGTTGCGGCTCGACCGGCGTCTGTGGCTGGATTTCGACGGGGGCGGTTTCACTGCCCAGGACCGGATCTCGGGCAGCTTCCGGCGCAGCTGGCGATTGTCGATGGGCCCCGCCGAGAAGCTGGGCCGTGTGGCCGTCGGTACCACCGAGCAGTTCATCACGCGCCTTCCCGGCGGCGGCGAGGGTGTCGAGATCCGGCAAGGCCAGGCCCACATCACTGCTGAGAGCCGCATCGAGGGTCCGGTACGTGCGTTGCCAGTGGCAGGCTGGGATCACGATTTTCAGGCGGTGGCCGCGACACTGGAAGTGCCTCCCGGCTGGCGGCTGCTGCACGTGTCGGGCGCCGACGCCGCGGCGCCGACGTGGGTGCGGCAGTGGTCGCTGTTGCAACTGTTTCTCGTGCTGGTGAGTGCGCTCGCTGTGGGCAAGCTGTTCGGGCCGCGCGCCGGTGCTCTGGCCCTGGCGGCGCTGGGGGTCAGCGTGACCGAGTCCGGGGCACCCGAATGGTTGTGGCTGGCGGTGCTGCTGGGCGAGGCGCTGGTGCGTGTTCTCGGCGAGCGGCGGCTGGGCCAGGTGGTGCGGGTCTACCGGTTGGGCGCGTGGATCGCGCTGCTTCTCTGCGCGGTCCCGTTCGCGGTCGAGGATGTGCGCGCCGGACTGTTCCCCGCCCAGGAGCAACACCGAGGGTCCTCGTACGGGGACATCAGCAGGGCAGGGCTACTCGGCGCTGCGGCGCCCGAGGAGGTTTCGCCGCCACCCGTGGCGGTGGCCGAGATGATGCAGGAGGAGGACAAGAGGAAGGCAGGTCCACAAGAAACCGTCGAGGCACCGCGGGTTGAGATGCAGCAGCGCTTGGTCAAGGCCGCTCCCGCCGCCGTTGCGGTCGCGCGCCATGCGTCCTCATCGCAGCAAGCCCAGAACCTCAGCACCTACGATCCCACGGTGATGGTGCAGACCGGTCCGGGTGTGCCCACGTGGAGCTGGCGTACCGTCAACCTGGTGTGGACCGGGCCGGTCGAGCGTGGGCAGCAACTGTCGTTGTGGCTGCTGCCGCCGTGGCTCAATGCCGTGCTCGCGTTTGCGCGTGTCGGCCTGATCGCGCTCCTGATGCTTCTCTTGCTGCGCGGCTCGCGCGGAACCCTGGCCAGGTTCCTGGGCGAAGCGAGGGCGACCGCTGTCTTGGTGCTGGTGCTCGCCCTCGCGTCGCCGGTCCACGCCGCCGAGTTCCCGCCTGAAACGCTGCTCGACCATCTGCGCGCGGGTCTGGTCGAGAAGCCAGCGTGCGCGCCCGAATGCGCGACACTGGGGCGGCTTGACCTCGAAGCCACGCCGGATCGGCTGCGCCTGCGCATCGAGGTCAGCGCCGTCGGAGCAACCGCCGTGGCGTTGCCCGGGCAAGCCAAACACTGGGCTCCGGCCGAGGTTCTGCTCGACGGCAAGCTCGGCCCGCACACCCGTCGTGGTGAGGACGGAACGCTGTGGCTGGTGGTGTCGGCGGGCAGCCATCAGGTGATCCTTGATGGCCCACTACCCGATCGCGAGACCGTGCAATTGCCGTTGCCGACGAAACCTCACGTCGTCACCGCCACCGCACGCGGCTGGAAACTCGACGGCGTAGGCGACGAGGGCGAGATAGCGGATACGCTGCAACTCACGCGGCAGCAACGCGCCGGAACCGACGGCGTGGCCAAACCCGGTGGCTCCGCCGCCCTGGCGTCAAGCAGCCTGCCGCCGTTCGTCACCGTCGAGCGCACGCTGCGGCTCGGTCTCAAATGGCAGGTCGAAACTCACGTCACGCGCACGACTCCGGCCGGTACCGCGGTGCTTATCGAAGTGCCACTGCTCGCGGGCGAGTCGCCGCTGACCGAGGGCGTGCGGGTCGTGCAGGGCAAGGCACAGGTGACGATGGCGGCCGACGATGCCGAGTTTTCCTGGACGTCGTCGTTGGCGCAGCAGCCGTCGCTGGTCCTGGCGGCGGCCCGGGCGCTGGCTTTCACCGAGATCTGGCACCTGGATCTGGGGCCCATCTGGCACGCCGAGATCGGCGGCATCCCGCCCGTGCACCCGGGCAACGCCACCGGCGCTCGTGTGCCGCAATGGCGCCCGTGGCCCGGCGAGAAGGTGACGCTCGCCGTGTCGCGCCCCGGCGGCTCCGAGGGCCGCACGCTGACCATCGAGAGCGCCTCGCTGTCGCTGCGACCTGGCGCTCGCAGCACGGCGGCCACGTTGCAGGTCGACTTGCGCGCCAGCCGAGGCGGCCTGCACGTCATCACGCTGCCCGCCGGCGCCAAGCTTGAGGCGCTTGCCGTTGGCGGCGCGGCTCAACCCCTGCGTGAAGACGGTCGTCGCGTCACCATCCCGCTGCGACCCGGCCAGCAGAACCTGTCGCTTGCCTACCGCGTGCCGACCGGCCTTGGGGCTTTGTTCCGCGCGCCAGTGCCGGATCTCGGAGCGCCCGCTGTCAACGTCAAGATCGACGTGCACATGGCGGAGGATCGCTGGATCCTGCTCACGGGTGGCCCGCGTCTGGGTCCGTCGGTGCTGTTCTGGAGTACCCTGGTGGTGCTGGTTCTGGTCGCGCTCGCACTTGGCCGCTCGCCGCTGACGCCGCTGCGCGCGCGCCACTGGGTCCTGCTTGGCCTCGGGCTGTCGCAGATCCCGGTGCCCGCGGCCGCCGGCGTCGCCGGCTACTTCCTGGTGATGGGGCTGCGTCGTCGCCGGATCGACGCGCGCAACTGGCTGTTCGATCTGCGCCAGCTCGTCCTGGTTGTGTGGACGGTGATCGTGGTCGTGATCCTGTTCATCGCCGTCGAGCAGGGCCTGCTTTCGAAGCCTGACATGCACATCGCGGGCAATGGCTCGGGCCGGGAATTCCTGAGCTGGTTCGTTGATCGCACCGCCGCGGCGCCGCCGGTGCCCTGGGTGCTGTCCGCGCCTATCTTGGTCTACCGGATTGCCATGCTGGCCTGGGCCCTGTGGCTGGCGGCCGCCGTCATCCGCTGGTCGCGCTGGGCGTGGGGCTGCTTTGCGGAAGGCGGCCTGTGGCGGCCACTGCGGAAGCAAAAGGCTCAGTCGGGCGCCGGCGTCACCACGTAGCTGGCTTGCCCTGATTACGCGCGCTTCATCTCGGCGAGGATCTTCTTCAGCCCGGTCAGCGACGTGCGCACACAATCGAGCGGCGACAGACCATCGGGGTAGTCCTCTTGCTCGATCGTGAACCATTCGGTGCCGCCAACCTCGTCGCACGCCACGATGATTCCCTTCCAGTCCATGATGTCCTGGCCGATGAAGGGCTTCTTGCCTTCCGCCCCCTTGGGCAGCTTGGCCTTGAAGTGGGCTGTTCTCGTGCGGCCCGGGTAGCGCTTGATGGTGTCGACCGGATCGTACCCGGCCAGCTTGGTCCAACCCAGATCGTTCTGCAGGATCACGTCCTTGCTGGTGCGCTCGGCGAACAGATCCCAGTAGGTCTTGTCACCGGCTTTCTCGAATTCCTTGGTGTGGTTGTGGTGCCCGCAGAACAGGCCCTCGGGCTTGAGCGCTGCGGCCGTCTCGGTCATCACCTTCGCGTAGTCCTTGCTCTTCTCGGGATCGGTGAAGCGGCCGTCACCGGGGACGATCAGGAAACGGCAACCGATGGTCTTGTGGAAGTCGATGGTCGCCTTCAGCTTGTCGGGGCCGAACGAGTCGGCGCGGATGTGGGTGCCGGCGACCTTCAACTTGAGAGCGTCGAGCTTCTTGCGCAGGCCCTCGGGATCCTTGCCGTAGCTGTGATAGCCGGCGAACTCGACGCCGGCAAAGCCCATCTCGGCGACGCGCGCGAGCGTGCCGTCCATGTCCTTGGCGCAGGCGTCGCGGACCGAATAAAGCTGCAGGCCGATCGGGATCTTGCGTGGCACCGCTTTCTTCGGCGCGGCCAGCGCCGGGGCGCCGTGGGCCAGGGCCAGCACCCCGGCGGCGGACAATTTCAAAAGATCCCTCCGGCCAGCCCACGCCGGTGATACCGAACCTTCGCTGACGCTCGTTGGTGCCATACCGCTTTCTACTTGAGAAACTCCGGTTCCGGGCCCTGAATCACTGCCACATCGCCAGGTCGTGGGCACGATCACCGGCGGCTCGATCTCTTGTTGCCCAAGCCGCAAGACGCTGGCGGCTATCCGCCGGCAGCATCGCGAGGGGCGTCGCGAGGGGCGTCGCGAGGCGGCGTCGGCGCGTCCCGCATATCGACGCGGCCGTCCTGCTTGATCACCGCGTCCGTGGGCGGCCGAAAATCGAGCGCACCGCCATCGGCCCAGGGCTGGGTGCTGACCCGATCTGCGCGCCAGGTGCCGCTGATCTTGCCCTCCTGCCAGGTGCCTTCAATGGAGTCAGGGCGTACGAAACTGCCCTTGAGCGTCGCCGCCGGTGTCACCACCGTGAAGGCGCCGTTGGTCACCGTGAACATCCCCTCGCGGCTGAAGCGGGCGTCCACGAAGTTGAAGCCGTTGTTGCCGGTGTAGTGCAAGTGAACGAACTGCACGTCGCCTTCCTGCACCACCACGTATGCCTCTCCGGGGCCGATGTAGGTTCCATCCAGGGCACCTGGGGGACCCGCCGTCACCGATGCGTCGGGGGTGCGCGACAGGGGGCCCGTATCAGACTCGGCCCCCTCGGCCACCTGGTCGGGGGCCGAGTCGACGATCGGGCGGCCGGGCGGCTGGGCACGGGCACAGCCCACGGCGGCCAGCAGCGCCGCGAACCCGACGAGCGAACTTCTCTCGCGCGGCACGGCGCCGAAGCTAGCACGGCGGCAGGGGGCATGATCACAGTTTTGCAAATTGGTGGACCCCGGCGCAAAGGCCTTTGTGCTCCCGTTGGTGGCGCAACTCTCCAATCTTCTTCAAACTTCTTCAAAAAGCATGCGCGACCTGGGCCTCCGGCGAGGGATTCGGCTACTCACCGGGCGGTGCCGAACCTCATCTTTGTCGCGGGCGTGTCGCGGGCGCTGCGGCTCGGCCTCTGTCGGCGTACCGTTGGACGGGAACCCAGTCACGCCCGGTATACTGCGCCCCTCATGCAAAGGGTCGCGCTCGCATTGATGGTGCTCGTGGGTTGTTACCCTGATCCGGCAAGCCTGGTGCCGGCTTCGGGCCTCGGCGGCGCGGGCTCGGGCGGAGTCCGCGGCGGCGGTGCATCGGGCGCAGCTGGTTCCATCACGTCGCCCTCGATGGATGCACGAACGCTGGATGGTCCGCCGGGGGTGGGTGTGATCGACGCGCCGAGACCGCTGGTCGACCTGGCCCCAGGATCGGCCGACGTCGCAGCCGACACGGTGGCGGTGGTCTCGCCAGGCGCCGACTGTGCCGGGTTCGCTGCCGGCTGGTGCGCAAGGCAGCGCGCGTGCGCGCCGTACAGCCTGGAATCGAGTTTCGGTACCGAGGCCACTTGCCGCACACGCATGGCTCTCTGGTGCGGAACCTACCTGGGCGGTCCGGCCGAGACCGGCTGGACGCCAGTTGCGTTCCGCGCCTGCATAGACGGCATGGCGGCGCTTGCGTGCGAGCCGTGGCGTGCAAGCATCTTCTTCCTCAAGGGCCCCGCATGCCAGGTCAAGGGCCGACGTCCGACTGGCGCCGCCTGCTCCGTGTGGACTCAGTGTGACGGATTGAACTGCTCGTTCGGGGCCACCGGCGCCTGTGGCCGCTGCGCGCCGCTGGCCCCGCTGGGTGGCGCATGCGTTGATGACGACGAATGCGCCGACGGGCTGCAGTGCCCAAACAAGGTCTGCGTGGCGCCCGGCGGCTTGGGCACAGTGTGCGACGCGAATCGGCCGTGCTCGCGCCAGTTCGTGTGCCTGGCGGGGCTGTGCGCGCGACGTGCCGGCGTCGGTGCGCCCTGTACCAGTCACGATCAGTGCGACGAGCAGGCCCTTGCGCTGTGCAATTTCGCCACCGGCAAGTGTGGCCGCGCGGTCGCTTCACCGACCATGTGCGACGCCAACCGCCCCGACGGCACGGTCCTCTACTGTGGCAACGGTGGCAGCTGTGCCAGCAACAAGACCTGCGTGGCCGACGCAGCCGAGGGCGGCGCGTGCGTGCGCATGGGTGACGGCGCGGGCTGCACCTCACCCGCGTTCTGCTCGACCATCTCGTCGACCTGCGTGTTGCCCCAGCCGGCCGTGTGCACCGTGCCCTCGAACCAGGACGGTGGCACTGCCGACACCGCGCCGCTGGTGACGCTCGACCAAGCCTGTGACGAATGGGCCGCCACCAGCTGCACCAAGCTCCGGTCTTGTAGCCAGAACTTCTTCTATGGGAACTTCGGCGCGGACGACGCTTGCCGAGGGCGCTTCGTGCTTCTGTGCCGGGCCGCGGCCACCGCGCCGGGATCCGGCTTGACCCCCGCGGCGTTGCGGACCTGTAGCGCGTCCCGGGGCATGCTCGGGTGCAGCGAGTTTCTCGAAACGAACTCGGCCGACCTACCCGGTTGCGCGTCGTCGGGCGCCCGGGCCGCCGGCATGCGCTGCTATTTTCATGCCCAATGCGCCTCGCAGTCCTGTTTCTTCGCCCAAGGTGCGACCTGTGGCGTGTGCCGCGCGCGCGCCGACGTGGGTGGCGCCTGTTCTCAGGACGACAGCCACTGCGCCCGCGGCCTCATCTGCAGCGAGGGCAGTGCCTGTGTCATGGCGGCGCAGCTGCTTGCTCCCTGCGACGCGCAGCGCCCGTGCCGCCGGTCGCTCAGCTGTCGCAATGGCATCTGTCAGCGGCCTGGCGAGCTCGGCGCCGCCTGCACGGAGCATCCCCAATGCAACACCGACGGTGGTCTGGCTTGCAACCCGGCGACCAGCACCTGCGGACGCGTGATCTGGGGAGCCACGTGCGATCTGGGCCGCGCCGATGGGTCGCTCATGGCTTGCGCGTCGGCCGGGGTATGCCAGTTGAGCGGCGCCTGTGCACCCCACCTGCTCGACAACGCCGCGTGCGGCGACACGGTGGCAGGCCGGTGCCTGTTCCCGACGGTATGTGACAACGGCACCTGCCGCGTGGACGCGAACCAATGTCTGGCCATGCCGGCGACAACGCCTGTGCGTGGGGGCGGGGCGCGGCCGCTGGTCGATCGCGGCGTCGGGTTCGGTGCCGGGTCGTGGCCGCCGCCGCGGTGAGCGGGCAAGCGGGTGACCCCTGGCGGTATGCTTGATCGGCCGCCGCGGCCCGCCGATGTTAGGATTCGAGGCGCGATGACGGTGCGGATTCTGGTAGTGGACGATCACGAGGTGGTCAGGCAAGGACTGCGCTCGATCCTCGAGACCCAGGCGCACGCGGGCTGGACGGTGTGCGGCGAGGCCGGCAACGGCCGCGAGGCGGTGGATCGCGCGAAGGAGCTTCTGCCCGATGTGATCGTGATGGACCTGAGCATGCCAGAGCTCAACGGGCTGGAGGCCACCCGCCAGATCCTGGCGGCGCAGCCAGGTTGTTCGGTGTTGATTCTGTCGGCCAGCGAGACCGAGGACGCCGTGCGCGATGTCCTTGCGGCCGGTGCGCGCGGCTACGTGCTGAAGTCCGACGCCAGCCGCGAGTTGGTCGCGGCCGTGGACAGCCTGGGCGCCGGCCGCCCGTTCTTTTCGGCCAAGGTGGCGAACTTCGTCCTGCGCGGTTTCATGCGTGGCGGCGCCGGCGCGGGCACCACCATGACGTCCGGACCCGGCCGCTCGGCACTGACTTCGCGCGAGCGCGAAGTGTTGCAGCTCATCGCAGAGGGCCGCAGCAACAAGGAGGTGGCGGTGGCGCTCGACATCGGGGTCAAAACCGCCGAGGCCCATCGGGCCAATCTGATGCGCAAGCTGGGCGTCCGATCGGTGGGCGAGCTGGTGCGCTACGCCGTGCGGAACAAGATCGTCGAGCCGTGACGGCGGCTTTCATCGGCTGCTTTGCCGCCGTCATCGTCGAGGGTCACGCTCTGAAACCAGGGCCACCTTCGGGTGGCGGCTGCCGTACAATCACCCCATGACGAATCTGGTCCTGCGCACGACCGTCGCTGTTGCTGTCGCCGCGTTTCTTGCCGGGCCTCGCATCGCGCGCGCTGACGTCACCATCAAGATCGACCCCGGGGCTGGCGCGCCGTTTGCCCAGCAGGCCGGGATCGATCTGGCCGCGATCGAGATGCAGCTGCGCGACGAATTGACCCGGGTGTTTCAGACCTCGAGCGTGCAGGAGTACATCCAGGGTTTCGGCAACGCGCAAGCTTTCACCACCCGCGGCCTCGGCGTCGACTACGCGTCCAACATCAAGACAATCATGGTGGGCGTGGGGGCGAACGTATCCCTCAATGTCGAGAAAGGCTTCGTCCCCAAGGACACGACATCGCGGCCGCCGATCAACGGCGTTGGCACCAACGTGTCGTTCATGGCGGGCACCAACCTGCGCTGGATGGGCCTGCGGCCGGTCACCGTCTTCGGCAACTACTTCCACCACAAGGGCAGCTTGCGCGAGTTCTCGTCGGACGTGGGCAACGCGGGCGCGCACGTCCAGCTCAAGCTGTTCGGCCCCACGAACGACGAGTCGTTTCTGAACGCCGTACTCAAGTGGGGCGGCATCGACATCACCAGCGGCTTCGACTACGCGGCCATGCACCTGTCGCTGCGCGAGGATCTGTCGAACGACATCCCGGTCGGTGGCGCCGCCAAGGGCGCGCGGGTCGTGGTCAAGAGCCGCGGCTTGTTCGACCTCGACATGAAGACGCTGAGCGTTCCCTTCGAGGTCACCACCAACTTTCGCCTTCTGTACCTGGCCAGCGTGTACGGTGGCCTGGGTTTCGACTGGCAGTTCGCGGGCGAGAACAAGATGGAGCTGTCGCTCAACGGCACCATGACCGGCAGCGCGGGCGGCATGAGCGCCGACCTTGGTACAGTGACCGCATCGGCCAAAGGTACGGCCGCGCCCAGCGCGGGCAAGCTGCGCGGCATCCTCGGAGTCCAGGCGAACCTGTCGCTCGTGAAGGTGTACGCCCAGCTCAACGCCATGCCCGACGCCGGCCTGTTTGGCATGGCGTTCGGGCTGCGGATCGCCTACTAGGGCGCGTCTGCCGCTTGCGTGGCTGTCGGGTCAGACCGACAGGCCGGAACGGATGATCTTGACGAGGCCTTCGACCGGCAGGCGCGGGCCCTTCCGCTCTTCCTCGAACAGGATCTGGGCGAAGGTGGCTGCCGTCAGGTCCTGCTGCGTGTCGTGCTCCATGACTCGCAGCTCCTCGCCGCGTCTGACCAGAGCGGCGACCTCCTGCAGGGTCACGTAGCGGCTATCGGTGGTGTCGTATAGCTTCCGGTTCGAGTAGCGCTTGATCGTCCTCATCGTAGGTTCCCCTCGGTGCGGTTCCAATGCACGGGCGCCAGAGAGGCGTCCACCCGCCACGACTGTAACACGACGCGCGGTGGAGGCTAGAGCCAGTTTTCTGAGAATGTTGGGGCCACGGCTGGGCCGCAACAGGGGGTCAGCCGCCGGCCGCCGACGGATTGCCACCCGGCGGCTTGGCAGTACGCAGTTTGCGCAGGGCCTTGCTCTCGATCTGGCGGATGCGCTCGCGGGTCAGCGAAAACTCGCGGCCGATCTCTTCCAGCGTGTGCTCGGTGCGCTGACCGATGCCGTAGCGCAGGCGGAGGATGCGTTCCTCGCGCGGGGTCAATGATGCCAGCGCGGTCTTGGCCTCGTCGAGGGCCTCGCTGGTCAATACGGCGGTCGCGGGTGACTCGGCGTTGACGTCGGCCAGCAGGTCCGCCAGCGTTGTTTCGCCGTCGGTGCCCACCGGCGTCTCCATCGACACCGTGGGCTTGGACATTTCGGACAGCCGCAGCACGCGCTCGATGGGAACCGACATCTCGTCGGCGATCTCTTGCGGCTCGGGATCGCGGCCCAGGCGCGCGGTCAGCCGGGTCACGGTCCGGTGTAGCTGGGTCAGCGCTTCGTTGACGTGGACCGGTAGACGAATGGTGCGCGACTGCTCGGCCACCGCGCGGGTGATGCCCTGTCGGATCCACCAAACCGCGTAGGTCGAGAACTTGAAGCCGCGCCGGTAGTCGAACTTGTCGGCGGCGCGCATGAGCCCGATGTTGCCTTCTTGAACCAGGTCGAGAAAGCTAAGCCCGCGGTTCGCGTACTTTTTCGCCACCGAGACCACCAGGCGCAGGTTGGCCTGCACTAGTTCCCGCTTGGCCTCGCCTACGGCGGATTCTCCGCTCTCGAGGTCGCGCAGCCGCCCACGCAGCACGGCGGCCGTGCAGCCAGCTTCGGTCTCGAGGGATTCGCGGTAGGCGCCGCGGGTGCGGAGGCACTCGCGGCTGATGCTTCGCATGCGCTCGATCACCGGCCCACCGGCATCGTTGGAGAAACCCGCCGCGCGCAACAGTGGCAGCAGCTTGGCGGTGACCACGTCACGCCGTCGCTCGAGGCGCAAGACGGCTTTCTTCGACAGGCGCTTGCGGCGCAGGCCCGCGTCCAACTTGGCGCGGCCGTCGAATAGCACAAGGGCGCGGTCGAGCGCGCGCTGCACCGCCTCGTTGGCCTCGGCGGACTCCGCGGCGATGGGGTCCTCCTCGGCCGCTTCGGCGCGCCGGCGCAACTCAGCCCGCAGGTCGAGCATGCGGACGCGCAGCGGCGGAAAATCCAGCAGCGCGGTCAGGACCCGGTTCTGGGCCTCCTCGATGCGCTTGGCGAGAGCTACCTCGGCGCGCCGATTGAGTAGCGGTGGTGCTCCGACTTGCTTGAGGTATACGCGGACGGGGTCGGGCCCTGCGCCAACGTCCTCCCGCTCCGGGCCGCGGGCGCGTTTTTCTGCCATTAGGATCCGCGCACAGTAGCAGAGAGCCCAGGGTTGTCCAGCGAAGCCGACACCACTGCAATTATTCTTGCGGCCGATGCGGCCGGGGTTTTCACAGCGTGTGTTGTAGTGTCGCCTGGTGAACCCCTTCGACCGCATGTACGAAGGCACGCCGCCGTGGGAGATCGGGCGGCCGCAGCCCTTCGTCGAGGCGTTGCAAGCGAAGGGTGAGATCGTCGGCGACGTGCTCGACATCGGTTGCGGCACGGGAGAGAACGCGCTGTTTCTTACAGGCATGAACCATGCGGTCGTGGGCGTGGATTTCGCGGCCGGGGCCATCGCTCCTGCCCGCGGCAAGGCGCACACGCGGGGTATCGAAACGCGCTTCGAAGTGGGCGACGCTCTCGAACTGGGCGGACTTGGCCGAGCCTTCGACACCTTGCTGGATAGCGGCGTGTTTCATGTCTTCTCCGACGATGACAGGCGGCGCTATGCCCGCAGCCTGGCCTCAGTGTCGCGGCCCGGGACGCGGCTATTCTTGGCCTGCTTCTCGGAACGCGAACCAGACTGGGGTGGCCCGCGTCGGGTGACGCGCGATGAGATCCGCGGCACTTTCGGGCGGCCGTGGGCCGTGGAACGCATCGAGGCCACGCGCTACGCGACGCTGCTGTCGGATGGCGGCGCGCAGGCGTGGCTGGCCAGCATCATCTATGTGGGCCGGCCGGTGAGTCAGGGAAACTGATCGTGGCAACGTCGATGGGGCGGCACGGTCGGTGGCTTGCGCCACTGGCCGTGTTGGCCGCTCTCGCGTGGGTGGCGCCGGCACACGCGCAACTGGCGGCAGGGGATCCGCAAACCAGGTTCGAGATGACCACCTTCATGCGAGCGCTGTCGTCGCCGACTGACATCGTCTTGTTGCCCGACGGGCGCGCTGTGGTCACGCAGCGAGAGGGCGACATCGCTGTGCGTGAGCGCAACGGCACGGTGCGGCCGGCAGCAGCCCGCATCGAGGTCACACCGGTCAATAACGAGCAGGGCCTGCTGGGTGTGGTTTCCGATCCCGATTTTCTGCGTAACCACGCTCTGTTCTTCTACGCGTCCATCGACGGCGATTGGCACAACAAGCATAAGGTGCTTCGGGGCGTACTGGCAGACGACGGCACTCTGACCATGGACGCCAAAGCCGTGGTGGATATGGGCCTCGAAGGACCGGCGAATCACGATGGCGGTGGCCTGTTCATCGCCGAAAACCACATCTATGTCTCGGTCGGCGACACCGGGTACAACGCGACCCCGCCTGCCAATAAGTACGGCAGCTGCTTGAACAGGCCGAACGGCAAGATCCTGCGCGTGAATCTAGACGGATCGATCCCCACCGACAATCCGCTGGTGTCGTTCGACAAGGTCACCGGCTGCGATAGTCCGTACGGGGACTTCGCGCTGTTTCCGCCCGACAAGCGCATCTTCGCGTGGGGTTTCCGCAACCCATACCGGTTCTGGGTCGATGCCAGGACGGGGCTTTTGTGGGTCGGCGACGTCGGCGAATCGACGCGCGAGGAGGTGTCGGTCGGCGGCAAGGGCGCGCATTTCGGCTACCCGTTCATCGAGGGCACGCATGTCTGGGCGGCGGAGGGCGCTGCGGCGTGCCGAGGCATGACACCCCCGACTGAATGCACGCCGCCCGCGCTCGACTGGCAGAACCTGGGTGGTGCCGGCGAGAGCTGCGCGATAGGTGGCCTGATTCCCGACGACTGCGGCTGGCCCGCCGACTACCGCAATCGCTATTTCTTCGGCGACTGGGGTAACGGCCGCATTTGGACGCTCGATGTGAAACCCGATCGCACGGGGGTGCTGGCCGGCTCGCGCAAGGACTTCGGTGTGGTGGGCGGACTGGCGGGTTTCCGCATGGGCCCGGACGGCGGGCTCTACGTCGTCAGCTACGACAGCAACAGCATCGTACGCATCTTCCCCAAGAACCGCGCCGCATGCACCAACGCGGCTGCCGCCGATGCGGCACCTGGCGATGCGTCGGTGGGCGACGCGTCGCTTGCGGGTCTGGGTCTTGGCGGCGGTGGCGGCGGTCGAGGCGGTGGTGGGACAGACGGTGACGGCATGAACGGCGGGGTTGGCGGCGCGAACAAGCCGGCCGCGAGCCTTGGGAGCGGCTGCGGTTGTCGGCTGGGCGGAGAGCCCCAACCTACTGCGATCGGGTTTCTAGTCGCTGTGTGCGTGGTGCGGCGCAAGACGCGGCAGTGCGCGTCCCGGCCAACCGACGATCGTCGCGGCGGGTCCTGGCCTTCATGAAGCACGTGCGCGCAGCGGGCAAACCGTAGCGCTGCCAAAAAATTGCTTCGGGCTGAACCGGCTGGGATAACCGGCGCACGCACCATGCGATCTCGTGCATGCAAGAGCGGCATCGTGCTTGTGGCGAGCGGCCTCGGGTTTTGCTTCGGGGTCGAGCCCGCCCGGGTTGCGCTCGCCGTGCCGACTGTGCACCGTCCGCTGACGCTGCCCGGATCGAGCGGCGAACTTGATCTTGGCTTGGGCCTTGGCCACGAAGACCGACCCGCGCCCGTGCGGGAAGCCACCGGGCTTGGGGTGAACCTGGGCTTCGCGTGGGGGCTGACGTCGACCGTCGAGCTTGGTGTGCGCACCGGGCTGCGCTTCGGCCGCGACGGGCGGGACACGCGCGCCGACGGCTACGGCCGCATGTTCGAGACCGAGACCTACGACACTGGCCACCAGAGTATCGCGAATCCGGAGATAGGCATCCGCGGCGCGCTCGCCCACGGCATCGTTGATCTGGGTATCGAGGGGCGTCTCTATCTGCCGGTCGAAGACGGAACGCGTGTCGGCGTGCTGGTCGGGTTGCCCCTGCTGATCCATCTTGGCGGAAGCGCGCGGCTCAACACCGGCGTTTACGTCCCGATCATTTTCCGCGATCCAGTTGAGACGACGGTAAGCGTGCCGGTGCATCTGTGGTTCCAGGCGGGGCCGAGCGTGAGCGTGGGTCTGCTATCGGGCGTGCGATTTCACAAGCGGGGCGGCCACACAGTGCCACTGGGCGCAGGCGTGGGGTACGGCCTCAGCAGCGCGGTCGAATTGCGCACTTGGCTGCTGTTCCCCGATATCGGCGGTGATGGCTCGGCCCGCAACTTCGGCGGCGGCGCCGGGCTTTCGCTGGCGTTCTGATGTCACCGTGCGCGTTGCCGGCTACCGTCGCGATCTAGGGGACGCGCCGCCCGCGGGCGGCCTGCCACAGCAGGTACCAGTCCTCGCGGTGCAGCTGGATGTCCGTCGCGCGCGCCGCGGCGGCAATGCGTTCGATCTTGTTGGTGCCGATGACCACCATCGGCCGCGACGGATGCGCCAGTAGCCAGGCGTAGGCTAGTTGCTCGGGCGTGGCGTTGCCGTGCCGCGGCCCTAACTGCGCCATCATGGCGCGCAGCCGCGTACCTGTCGCGTCGTCGTCGCGAAACAGGCGGCCACCGCCAAGTGGTGACCACGCCATGGGCCGCGCGTGGATCTTCTGCGCCTGATCGAGCGTGCCGTCGTCGATGGGTCCCATTTCGAACAGGCTGAACTCGATCTGATTGGTGCACAGCGCGTGGCCCGCGCCCATCATGCGTGCGTTCAACAGATCGAACTGGTGGACGTTGTAGTTCGACACGCCCGCGCTGCGGATCTTGCCGTCGCGAAGCAGCCGGGTGAGTGCCTCCGCCGTGTCATCGGCGGCGGCGAGCCAGTCGGGGCGGTGGACCAGAAACACATCGATGTGGTCAGTGCCAAGTAGGCGCAGCGATTTTTCAGCGCTTTTGATGATACGGGCGGCGGAGGCGTTGTAGTGGGCGACGCGGCGATCGGGGTGACGCTCGTGCGGGACGTAGATGCCGGACTTGGAGACGATCTCCAGCCGGTCGCGCAGGGCGGGCGCGCCGGCCAGCGCCTGGCCCAGCAGTTCCTCGACGGCGTAGCCGCCGTAGATCTCGGCGGTGTCGATGGTGGTGATGCCGGCGGCTAGGCAAGCGTGCAGACGATCGCGCAGGTGGCCGGGCGTCGCGGTGGCGGGATCGTCAAAGATGCGCCACGTGCCATAGACGATGGGAGACAGGTCGGGCCCGCCCGGGCCGATGGGGCCGCGCCCGGGTAGGGTCGGGGTGGTGGTCGGGAGCATGGCCGGCAGGCTAGCAGGAACCGGCAGACCTACGCTCGGCTGTAGGGTTGCGATGTCTGGTAGGAATTCACACAGTTCTGGTGTTCGCCCGCTATCTGAGCCGCCGCTCGGGTGTCGACGGACGTGTCGTTCCCGCTCAAGGTCCTTGAGCCCTGACGCCAGCAACGCAGGAATTGAACGGGCCTGGTCTGGCGGGGGTTTTCCTGGGACAGGTTGGCCCTGGTTGGGCCACGGGCTACACTCGCCGCATGGCTCGTTCCGCCCAGGAAAGATCGTTGGCCGCCGACATCCTGGCCCGGGTGCGAAGTCTCGATCCGTTGATCCTCGATGCGGTGCGAGACGTCGATCAGACCTTGCTCGACTGGACCTGCAGCCTTACCCCCGGCGAGCGGCTGCGCGCGTGTTACCGCGCCGGGATGGCGCTCGACGGGTTTGACCGTGCCCGCTCCCCCGCGCGCTGACATCGACACGCTGGTGACGACTCTGCTCGAAGCAGGAGTCGAGTTCATCGTCGTCGGCGGTGCGGCCACCGTGCTTCACGGAGCCCCTATCACGACGCAACATCTCGACATCGTTCCCAGGCAGACAGAGGAGAACATCGCCAGGCTATTCGCCACGCTGGTGCGGCTGGACGCCGTGATTCGCGAGCCCGCGAACCGCGGTCTTCGGCCCAGTGTTCCCCTCCTTTCGGGCGGAGGCCAACTCTTGCTGCTGACCAGGCTCGGCCCGATGGACGTGCTCGGGACGCTGCAAGACACGCGTGGATACGACGAACTGCTGCCGAAGTCCGAACAAATGGGTGAGGGCTCGCGCTCGCTAGCCGACCGCTAGCCGGATGGCTGCTTGACCACCGGCCCCATCATGGGCATCAAGGCGACGCGCGCGGCGTACTGGCCGACGGCAAGTGGCACCCGGCGGCGGCGGGGCCGTAGTAAGGACATCGAACGTGCACACGCGCTCCGAGATCAGTCGGCGGCCCCAACTGGTTCGTCGCGTCCAGGCGAGGTTGCTGCGGACCGAGAGTCCGCGTCTCCCTGAGGCTAAGCCATTGACTTACTAGGTCCGCGACGTAGATTTGCTCCAGTGAGGTTCGTCTGGGATGAAGCCAAGAACGTCTCAAACCGCAAGAGGCACGGCGTCTCATTCGAAGAGGCCAGACGGCTTTTCACGCAGAGCGGTGCCTATCTGGAGATCTTCGATGAGGTGCACTCCGGCGAGGAAGATCGATTCATCGCCATTGGTCCTATTTCTCGGGGTCTTGTTCTCGTGGTCTACACCGAGTGGGATCAGGACACGGTGCGGATCATTAGTGCCCGCTGGGCGACCAAGCGCGAAACAGAAATGTATCGATCCCACGTTGGAGGTAGAGCGCCATGACCAAAATTCCTGAACTCACGGAGGAACAACTGGCGCGAGCCATTCCGGCCCGCGTTCGGAGGCGGCTCATGATGGGGCAGATTGAATCCGGCGAAGATGTCGCCGCCCTTCGCCGTTTCGTTGGCCTATCCCAGTCTCAGTTCGCGCAGGCGATGGCGATCAGCGTCCATACGCTGCGAAACTGGGAGCAAGGTCGAAGACGTCCGGAGGGGCCAGCGATTGGCCTCCTGAGGATTGCTGCTCGTCACCCC
>JANPCZ010000168.1:0-4911 GCA_031431215.1 Myxococcales bacterium | reverse complement strand
CACATGGGCGAGTCGTGCGCAGGATAGGCAGTTTCGGAGTGCGATGCTACCCTCGACGGTCGTGAGGTTAGCGGCTGTGTCTCGCCCCGCCTGCTGGTTGCTGCTGGCGGTGTCCTGTGCGGCGGGCGTGGCGTGCAACCGCTTGCCGCTGCTGGCGTTCCGCGAAGTCACGCGTGACGCTCGCGGAATCGATCCGGTCGACGCCGCGGCCGAGGCCAAACCCGACCTGGCCCCCGATAGTGAGCCGGACGCGGTCGCCGACGCTGCGCCCGACTTGCCCCCGGACAGCCCCGCCGACCGCCCGACGCCGGTCGATCTGCTAGCACCGGATCGCGAGCCCGATCTGCCGCCACCAACTGCAACCTGCCAGCCGCGGAGCGAGATCTGCAACGGCATTGACGACGACTGCAACGGGCAGATCGACGATAGGCTAACCCCGGTGCCGTGTCCGGGCGGCGGCGAGCGCTTTTGCGTGGCCGGGCGCATGTCGGAATGCCCGCGGCGGTGCGAGGAGTGTCTGCCCGGCAGCCGGCGCGTGTGCTTCGTGTCGTTCTGCACCTACTGGGGCCTGCAGACCTGCGCCAGCGACGGCCGCGCGTTCGGTCCCTGCCGCGAGGTCACGGTGCCGCCCGAGTGCGAAGCCGTCGCGAAGGGCAAGAAGCGCTCAGCCGAGCTGGAGAAGTGCTGTGTCGACAACGGCTACTGTTGCCTGGACGAGTTCGATCTGGATCGCGACAATGACCGTACCGAGATGCTTGGCCGCTGCGACAACGTCCGATGCGGACCCTGACCACCAGCCTCGCAATCGCAGCCGGCCTGCTGCTGGTCGCGTCCCGGCCGGTCCACGGCGCTGACAGGTGCGGCGACCCGGATCTCATCGAAACCCTGCCGCCGACCGGAGCCACCAGCGTTCCAACCGACGCGTCCCTGGTGGCGCGCTACGCACTGTCGACCGACTACCTGGGCGAGAAGGTGGTGCTCATCGAGGCCGGCATCGAACGCGAGGTCGCGGCGCTGTTCGATTCGTCGCAGGGCATGCTGGTGGTCAAGCCGCCCGAGCCGCTGACGCCGGGTACCCGCTTCACCATCCGGTGGCCGGCGTTGCGTGGAATCGGGTCGGCTACGCTTGGGCGCGGCCGCAGCGTCGAGTTCAGTACGGGCGCCGGACCCGATACCGAAACGCCCAGCTTCGACGGCGTGCTCACCACGCGCTGGAACGTCGAACGCATCCATAACGCCTGCACCGACGCCGCCGAAGAACGCTACGTGTTCGATGTGAAACTGGCGGCCGCAAACGACGACGGCGGCCGCGCCTCGCTCACCCTGGTGGTGTTCCAGACCGTCGGACCGCAGGTCGGCAAGTCGCCCAGGCCCGTGGTGACCCGCGCGATGCCCGGCGGCGACGCTATTGTGCGCGTCGAACTACCCGCCAACGAGGCCCTCGGGAAAGTGTGCTTTGCCGCCATAGCCCGCGATCTCACCGGCAAGATTTCGGCCAGCGGCAGCAAAGAGGTGTGTACCGAGACCATTGCACCGCCGTTCTTCCAGGGCTGCACTTTCGCCAGCACGGCGGCCGTCGGTACCACGCCCACCAGTGCGGCGGCCGTCGTGGCACTTATGGGAAGCGCAGCCGCCGCGGTGCTGGTGCGTCGCCGGCGTCGCCGCCCGACCAACCAGGGCTGAAGCGTGACGCATCCGCCGCAGCGAGAGCGCGGACGCATCCGTACCCGCTTTGCTGGCTTGCCGCGGGCGCCTGCCCTGCTGGCAGCCAGCACTTTGATCCTGGCTTGCCAGCGCAATGCCCCGGCCGTGCCCGAGCGCCGATTCGAGTGGCCGGTGCCGGCGGACGACGGCGACGAGTCGTGCGCCGACGTGGCTGATCTGCGCGCGTGCTGGCGCGCCGGCAACGCCCACGTCGTGGTCCGACCACTGCCTGGTTATCCAGCGGCCTCGGCAATGGGCTGGCGGTGCATCGGTGCGGGCCGGGACCGCCGCTGCCGCGATCGCAGCGGCGAAGCGCCCAGGTTCACCTGCGACGGCTCGCGGTGCAGCCAGCGCCACGCCCGGCTGCCCGACGACGGTGAATGGTCGTGTGCCGACGCTGCCGGCGCGGTCGTCTGCACCGGTGGCGGCGAGGCCGCGGGCGTTGTCGCCGTGCCCGGTCGGCAGGCCGCGGGCTGGCTGTGCGGCAAGCGCAACCACGGCGGCGAGACCGTGTGCGTGGATCTGTCGCCTGACTTTCCCGATGGTCAGCCGCGTGGCTGGCGCTGCCGCACCGTACACACCGGCGCCGCCACCCGGTTGTGCGAGCGCGATCCCGGGGCACACGTACTGGGCGATGTGTGCGACCGGCAACGCCCGTGTGTCGACGGCAGCCAGTGCACGGCGGGCCGCTGCGTGCCCGATCTGCCACGGCCGGCGTGCTTCTTCGATGGCGACTGTGTCGGCGGTGCCTGCCGGTTCGGGACCTGCCGCGAGGACCGCCCGTGAGGCGCGCGGCCGTCGTCACGCTGGGCCTGCTGGTCGGCTGCAGCGCCGCCAGCCGCGAGCCGGTGCCTGCGCTCGCGACCGACGCGTGCCTGGACTTCGGTGGTGATCGGGCGGACGTTGGCTTCGACGCGGTCTTCGTCATCGACGTGAAGTCGACGTGCGCTGAAGTCCTGGGCGGGGGCATCACCTGGAAACAGGTCGCGGGCGCGCCGCTGCGCGAGCAACACGTGAGCAACAACGGATTTCGCCTGTCGGCTCGCACGGCACGGGCGGCGGCCCTGCTACCCGAGCCGTGGCCCTGGGGCATTGTGCCGGTATCGCCACGCACGCGCGGCGAGGTCGGGCTTGAGGCGGCGTGGCGCGACAGCGCCGGCCACCGCATGCGCCGCGAGCTGCGCGTCGCCGCCGTGGCGCGCTCGCACGGCCTGCCGAATACCGCCGTGGGCACGCGGGCTCTGCTCGGTGGCGAGGGCTGGCGCCTGATCGAGAGTCCGCCCGGGGCCAGCGCCACCGTCGATGTCAGCGACCGGCACGAAAGCTTGCGGCCCGACGTCGCCGGTACCTTTCACCTGGTCGACGGGCGCGGACACCAGCTCGACCTACGCGCGGGTCGCTTCGACGACACGCCGCTCGACTGCGGACGCTCGGGCTGCCACGCCGAGATCGCGACGGCCGCGCGCGCAAGCCCCATGGCATCGGTGCTGGCGCGCGGGCTGCGTGCCGGCAGCGTTGCGCATGCACGCGGCGACTACCCCCGCTGCGCGCTCGGCTGCCACGCCGTCGGCGAGCCCGGCATCGCCGATGGTGGCTTCGTTCACGTGGCGACCGAGATGGGCATCGCGCCCGACGCGCAGACCACCTGGGAGCAGCTGCCAGCCGCCCTGCGACGACAGGGCGGCGTCGGCTGCCTCGCCTGCCACGGTCCCGGCGCCGTGCCCGAAGCCGCCGCGCGCTGGAGCGTTCTGCGCAGCGACGTGTGCGCCGTCTGCCACGATGCCCCGCCACGCTACGGCCACGTCGCCGCGTGGCGCACGTCGCGCATGGCGCGCGCCGACGCGGCGCCGCGCACGCGCAGTCAGCAGCCTTGCGTCCGCTGCCACACCACCTGGGGCAGCCTGGCATCGGCGCAACCTGGGGCCTCCGCCCGCCGCCCTCCCGACGCCGACGACGTCGGTCCGATCGGCATCGCGTGCGTCGCATGCCACGCCGTCCACGAGCCAGGCACGGCGCAACCGGCGCGGGCGCTCTTGCGTGAAACCCCGGTGCCCACTGTGCTTGGCGATATCCTGCCCACCGCGCGGGCCCGCAGCGGGACGTGCCTCGCTTGCCACGCACCTCAGGTCGACGGTGCGCAACCGTTCGCCTCGGCCGCCGCGCTGTGGCTGGGCCGCGGCGGAATCGATCCGCAAAGCGGCGCACCTTTGCGAGGCGCTGCACCGCACGGACTGGTCGATGGCGGCTGCGTGGCCTGCCACCGCGCCGGCCCGCCCGAGATCGAGCGCGGCGCCGGTCACGCCTTTCGCGCCGATCGCTCTGCCTGCCGCGCCTGCCACACGCGCGAGCTGCCACTTGAGGATCTGCGCGGGCGTGCGCAGGCGCTGTGGCGGCGGCTGGTAGCGCTGACGGGCCTCCTCGCCCGCGACCCGGCGGGGGCCGAGCCGTTGCATGCTTTCGTCACCGGCGTCGATCGCTCGCGGCCGCTCGGCCGAGCTGCCTGGAACGTACTGCTGGTGCTGGAGGATCGTGCGGCGGCGGTTCACAACCAGCCTTACGCCCGGGCTCTGCTCGACGCCGCCGAGAAGGCCGTCGACTTGGCGCCCGCAATGCGCGAACCTCGCAAGTGAACGCATGAGCGCTGCTACCTGGCCCCGTCGCAGAAATCGCTTCACCTACGCCGTCGCACTGGCGTCTGCGCTATCGCTGGTTGCCTTCGCCCACGCCCTGCCCGCCCGCGCACAACCGCCCGCGACCGCGCCGCTTGCCCCACCACCGACCGAGCCCACGGGCCCGACCGCACCACTGTCGGTCCCGCCGGTCGCGCCTGAGCAAGTGCCCGCACCCGCACCAGCCACCCCGCTTGCTCCCGCGCCCGCGCCGCCGCCGCCCTCCGCTCCACCGGTGGCAGTGACGGCCATAGCCACAGCCACCGATGGACCCCTCGGCTTCCGCCTGGCGCTCGCGGCCGAGGCCGCGTTCGGTGTCACCGTGGGTCGCTTTCGCAATGGGCTGGGCGGAGCGCGCCTCGATTACCGCTTCTCCCCGACGGTGGCGCTGGGTGGCTATCTGGGCTACGCGAACCTGAAGGGGCCGGGGGGCCGCACCGGCTCGGTGTTGCCGCTGGCGACGCTTGAGTACATGGCGACGCTCGGCCGCGACAACTGGGTGCGGGTGCCGCTGCGCTTCTCGACCGGCTACCTGCGC